>NZ_JAAOTI010000009.1:0-285879 GCF_011297315.1 Catellatospora chokoriensis | reverse complement strand
TGCCGTAGTCACGCAGGTGGTCGGCGATCGCCTCGGTCAGCGCGATGTAGCGGTCGACCGAGCGCCAGGTGGAGAGGGGGTGGGTCAGGTGAGGGTTTCGGTGAGGCGGTGGGCGGTTAGGTGGTGGACCAGGGCGGGGAGGGCTTGGCCGAGGGGGGCGTCGACGGTGAGGGTGGCCTGGGCGTCGGAGCGGGTCGTGCCGCGGTTGACGATGGCGACGGGGATGCCGAGTTTGACGGCGCGGATGACGAAGCGGCGGCCGGACATGACGGTCAGGGACGAGCCGAGGACCAGCAGCAGGCGGGAGCGTTCGACCAGGTCGAAGCACTGCTGTACACGGGCGGGCGGGACGGTCTCGCCGAAGAAGACCACGTCGGGCTTGAGCATGCCGGCCTCGCAGCCGGCGCAGTCGACGGTGCCGAAGCCGGCCAGCTCGTCGTCGCCGAACTCGACGTCGCCGTCGGGGTGTACGGCGGTGATCCGGGCCGAGAAGCCGGGGTTGACGCGGTGCAGCCGCCGGTCCAGCTCGGCGCGCGGGGTGACGTCGCCGCAGCCGAGGCAGATCACCCGGTCCAGGCTGCCGTGCAGCTCGATGACGCCCTCGGCCCCCGCGGCCTGGTGCAGGCCGTCGACGTTCTGGGTGACGATGCCCGACAGCAGCCCGTGCCGCTGGAGCGCGGCGACGGCCTGGTGGCCGGTGTTGGGCGAGGCGCGCGCGATGGTCCGCCAGCCGAGGTGGCTGCGCGCCCAGTAGCGCACGCGCGACTGCGGCTCACGGGTGAAGGCCTGGTACGTCATGGGCGCATGGCGGCGCTGCACCCCGTCCGGCCCGCGGTAGTCGGGAATGCCGGACTCGGTGGACAATCCCGCGCCGCTGAGGACGGCGACCCCGCCCGCGGCCATCATCGCGGCGAGTTCCGCGACGCGCTCTTTCGTGGCATGCACCCTGCCATGCTGCCTCGACCCACGGCCCGCGACCAGCGGTGGGGGTCACGGGCGCCGCGCGCCGCAATAGATCATTGATGACTGTCTTTACTATTAGGTTTGTTTAATTTATGTTGGCGATTACATGAAGTCAGCCTGCATCCCCCAAGGTAGGTGGTAGCTCATGAAACGCCCCGTTCAGAGCCTTCGCACCCGGATATTCGCGGCCGCGGCCGCCACCGTCGTCGCGATGGGCGCATCACTGGCCATCTCCTCCGCCGCCTCGGCGGCCAACCTGATCGCCAACCCGGGCCTGGAGACCGGCAGCCTGTCCCCGTGGAGCTGCAGCGCCGGGCTCGGCAGCGTCGTCACCACCCCCGTGCACGCCGGCACCCGCGCGCTGCAGGGTGCGCCGAACGGCTCCAACCACGCCCAGTGCAGCCAGACCGTCACCGTGCTGCCCAACACCGCGTACGTGCTCAGCGCCTGGGTGCGCGGCGGCGGCGGCTACGTGTACCTCGGCTACACCGGCGGCACCGAGACCTGGAACCCGGCCGCGGCCGGCGCCTGGACCAAGCTCAGCCTGAACCTGACCACGGCCGCCGGGCAGACCTCGCTGACCGTCAACGTGCACGGCTGGTACGGCCAGGCCGCCTACCAGGCCGACGACTTCTCCCTGGACGGTCCCGGCACCCCGCCGAGCAACCCGCCGACCCCGACCGCCGGCCCCAGCTCGCCCGCGCCGAGCAACCCGCCGTCGGCCTCGCCGTCCCCGCCGCAGCCGTCGCCGTCCGGCCCGACCGCCCCGCCCGGCGGTAAGAAGCTGCTCGGCTACTTCGTCGAGTGGGGCGTCTACCAGCGCAACTACCACGTCAAGAACATGGTGACCAGTGGCTCGGCCGCGAAGCTGACGCACATCAACTACGCGTTCGGCAACGTGACCAACGGCCAGTGCGTGATCGGTGACTCCTACGCCGACTACGACCGGGCCTACACCGCGGCCGAGAGCGTGGACGGCGTCGCCGACACCTGGGACGCCGGCGCGCTGCGCGGCAGCTTCAACCAGCTGCGCAAGCTCAAGCGCCAGTACCCGAACATCAAGGTGCTGTGGTCGTTCGGCGGCTGGACCTGGTCCGGCGGCTTCGGCCAGGCCGCGCAGAACCCGACCGCGTTCGCGAACTCCTGCTACAACCTGGTCGAGGACCCGCGCTGGGCCGACGTGTTCGACGGCATCGACATCGACTGGGAGTACCCGAACGCCTGCGGCCTGTCCTGTGACAGCAGCGGCCCGCTCGCGTACCGCAACCTGATGCAGGCGCTGCGCAACCGCTTCGGCAGCAGCTACCTGGTGACGTCGGCGATCACGGCGGACGGCAGCAGCGGCGGCAAGATCGACGCCACCGACTACAACGCCGCCGCGCAGTACGTGAACTGGTACAACGTCATGACGTACGACTTCTTCGGCGCGTTCGCCGCGCAGGGCCCGACCGCCCCGCACTCGCCGCTGACCTCGTACACCGGCATCCCGCAGGCCGGGTTCAACTCCGACGCCGCCATCCAGAAGCTCAAGAGCAAGGGCGTGCCGTCCGCGAAACTGCTGCTCGGCATCGGCTTCTACGGCCGCGGCTGGACCGGCGTCACGCAGGCCACCCCCGGCGGCAGCGCCACCGGGGCGGCGCCCGGCACCTACGAGGCGGGCATCGAGGACTACAAGGTGCTCAAGAACACCTGCCCGTCCACCGGCACCATCGCGGGCACCGCGTACGCCAAGTGCGGCAGCAACTGGTGGAGCTACGACACCCCGGCCACCATCGGCGGCAAGATGTCGTACGCCAACAACCAGGGCCTCGGCGGCAGCTTCTTCTGGGAGCTGTCCGGCGACACCAGCAACGGTGAACTGATCACCGCCATGCGCAACGGCCTCGGCTGACGCGTACCGTCCCACCACATCGGAGCGGCAGGCGCCTTCCCACGGGGCGCCTGCCGCTCTCCCGTCCCCGGTGGACAGAGCCCCTGGCGCAACGGTCGGCGGCCGCGCTTGCGTACCATCTGCGCAGCCCTTCGTCACCAGGAGTAGCCGATGTCGACCGCGGAATCCCCGGCCCCGCTGAAGCGCACCAGCACGATCGTCACCATCGTGGCCACCGTGCTGGGCACCGTCCTGGCGTACCTGTCGCTGGCCGCGGCGGTGAAGTGGCCGCCGTTCTCGCCGGCCGCGTCGGTCGCCGTGGTGAAAGGCGCACACCCGCGCAACGACAACTGCCCCGGATCGTCCTGTGCCTTCATCAGCGTGCGGCTGGAGAACTTCGCCGCGGGCAGCGTCGTGCGGTGCACGTTCACCAGCGCGGAGGGCGCCGAGTTCTTCGTGCCCTACGACGCCCTCATCGACGACGACGGCAATCACACCGGCCAGTCCACGAACTACTACGGCACACCTGACGGCTGGGTGAGCGCCACGTGCGGCGACGCGACCGGCTCGCGCAAGCCCTGGGGCAACGGGTAGACCCGCTGCGTCGGCCGGCCGCCGACCGCGCCACGGACCGGTGGCGGCCGGCCGGTCCGCCGATCCGGCCGGCCGCCACGTGCGCGGCTACGCGGTCGCGGCGGCCGGGTCGGCCAGGAAGGACAGCAGCAGCGTGTTCATGGCGTCGTCGAGCAGCCCCACACCGTGCAGGTACGAGTCCGGCAGCACCAGCTTCTTCTGCGGCGAGACCGACAGCCGGTGCAGTTCGCGGGCCGCGTCGGCGAACCGGGCCTCGTCGGCCCCGGCCGCGATGATGACCGGCGCGGACAGCTTCGCCACCGCGGCGCGGGCGTCGGCGTCGTACACGGTCGGCGCGGACAGGCTGGCCACGCCGTCGACCGGTGGGGTCACGCCGGCCGCCGCGGCCAGGGCGACGGTGCCGCCGCGGGACGCCCCGATCACGAAGACCCGCTTGGCCCCCGTCGTACGCAGGTGTGCCACCGCCGCCTGCGCGAACTCCACCGCGTCGCGGGAGTTGACGTCCACCGACAGGGCCCGGTGCCCCTTCTCGACCAGCAGCCCGGCGAAGCCTGACCACTGGCACAGCCCGGCATCCGCCTGGTGCAGCAGCACGACACCGGTGTCGCCCTGCCCGGTCTGCCATGCGGCGGTCAGGTCGTGCTTGACGTTCTCGATCACGACGAGTTGAGCGCGATCGCTGACGCAGGGCGCGTCGGCGTCGTCGAGCACGCGCTGGCGCGCTGCCGCGGCCGGGTCGGGCGGTGCCGACGGCTGCTGCTCGCCGCCGCACGCACCCGTGCCGATCACCATCGCCGCCAGTGCCACCAGCGCGGCCGTCCTCCACGTTGTCCTCATACCGGCCTCGACCCGGTGGCCGCACGATCCCGTGGGGTCCTTCCTAAAGTTTCCTAACTGTTTTTCCCGGCGCGGCCGCCCGGCGGCGGAACGTCTGCCGGTAGGTCTGCGGGGAGATCGAGGTGAAGCGGCGGAAGTGCTGGCGCATGTTGACCGCCGTGCCGAAGCCGGTGCGCCAGGCGATGCGCTCCACCGGCTCGTCGGTGGTCTCCAGCAGCTCCTGTGCCCGGCGGATGCGCTGCTCGAGGACCCACTGCAGCGGACTGACCCCTAGGTTGTCACGGAACCGGCGGGCGAACGTGCGCGGGCTCAGGTGTGCCTGCCGGGCCAGGTCCGCCACGGTCAGCGGCTGGTCGAGGCGGTCGCGGGCCCAGTCGAGCACGGGTGCGATCTCCGAGCGGGCCTCGCCGCGCGCCAGCGGGTGGGCGAACTGCGCCTGGCCGCCCTCGCGGTGCGGCGGCACCACCATGCGCCGGGCCACCTCGTTGGCCACCGCCGCGCCGAAGTCGTTGCGCACCAGGTGCAGGCACAGGTCGATGGCTGAACCGGTGCCCGCCGAGGTGAGCACGTCGCCCTCGTCGACGTAGAGCACCTCCTGGTCCACCTTCACGTCGGGAAAGCGGTTGGCGAAGTCGACCATGTTCATCCAGTGCGTGGTGGCCCGCCGCCCGTCGAGCAGGCCGGCCGCGGCCAGCACGTACGCGCCGCTGCAGATGGAGGCGATGCGCGCGCCGCGGGCATGCGCCCGGCGCACGGCGTCGACGACGGCCGTCGGGGGGCCGCACTGCACCATCCGGTTGCAGGCGGGAACGATCACCGTGTCGGCGTCGTCGAGCCCTTCCAGGCCGTGCTTCGGCTGCACGGTGAGCCCGCCGCGCACCGACAGGGGGCCGGGCTCGGCGGCGCACAGGCGCAGCTCATACCAGGGATCCACCAGGTCGGAGCGGTCGATGCCGAACACCTCGCAGGGCACCGCCAGCTCGAACACCGGGATGTCGTCGGTCAGGGCCAGGGCGACCACGTGCCGCTTCATGGCAGAATCCTATCGCACTGCGGCATTCCTGCCACTGTTGTGATCCCCCCGAACAGGACACGCTGAACACATGACCGAGACCCTCCGCCGGCCGCAGTCCCCCACCGCAGCCGGTCCCGCGCACGCCGACCGGCTCACCACGGCGCAGGGCGCGGCACTCTACGTCGGCGCGGTGCTCGGCACCGGCGTCATCGCGCTGCCCGCGCTGGCCGCCCAGGCGGCCGGACCCGCCTCGCTGATCGCCTGGCTGGGCCTGGTGCTGCTGTCCATCCCGCTGGCCATGACCTTCGCCGCGCTCGGTGCCCGCCACCCCGACGCGGGCGGCGTGTCCACCTACGTCCGGCTCGCCTTCGGCCCCCGGGCCGCCGGGGCGATCGGCTGGTGCTTCTACTTCGCGGTGCCCGCCGGAGCCCCCGCCGCCGCCATGTTCGCCGGGGCGTACGTGGAGGCCGCGCTCGGCGGGGGGCAGCGCACCGTGCTGCTCACCGCGGCCGTGCTGATGCTCGCGGTCACCGTCACCAACGTCTTCGGGGTCACCGTCTCCGGCCGGGTCCAGCTGGTGCTCGCGGTGCTGCTGGTCGCGCTGCTGCTCACCGCCGTGATCAGTGCCGCCCCGCACGGCGACACCGCCAACCTGCGGCCGTTCGCGCCGCACGGCTGGCTCGCGATCGCGCCCGCGGCCGCGTTGCTGGTGTGGAGCTTCGCGGGCTGGGAGGCGATCACGCACCTGGCCGCCGACTTCCGGCGGCCCGAACGCGACCTGCCCCGGGCCGCCGCCATCGCGGTCGCCGTCGTCGGCGTGCTGTACCTGGCCGTGGCCGGCGCGGGCATCGTGGTGCTCGGCCCGGACGCCACCGCGGACGCGCCGCTGGCCCGGCTGCTCGCGATCGGGCTCGGCGGTCCGGCGAGCGCGCTGGCCGCGGCGGCCGCGCTGCTGCTGACCTTCGGCACCATGAACGCCTACTACGGCAGCGCGGCCAAGCTCGGCGCGGCGCTGGGACGGGACGGCGCGCTGCCCGCCTGGCTGGCCCGCGGCGCGAGCGCCGGTGACGTGCCCCGGCGCAGCCTCGCCGTCACGTCGGGCCTGTCCGCGGTGGCCATGGCGGTGGTCGCGCTGACCGGCACCGGGGCGCAGCCGCTGGTGCTGCTGGCGACCGGGGCGTTCGTCGCGGTGTACGCGCTGGGCGCCGCCGCGGCGCTGCGGCTGCTGCCGCGCGGGTCGGCCGCCCGCAAGCACGCCATGGTCGCGCTGATCGCGGTGGTCGGCCTGCTGGCCGCCACCGGCTGGTACCTGCTCTGGCCCCTGGTCCTGACCGCCGGCGCCCTGCTCTACCACCGCCGCCGCAGCACCCGCCCCTGACGGCCGACCGCCCACATGGGCGAAGCTCCGTCCGCGCCGGGGAGGCAGCGTGGACGGAGCTTCGTCAGCGGGCCGCGGGCGGCTCGGTCACTTGCCGAGCGACTCGCAGCCGGTCTCGTCGGGCAGCAGCGGGCGCAGGGTGACGGTCCAGTCCTTGCCGCCCGAGGTCCACTTGGTGATCGCGGTCGCCTTGGCCGCGGCCGCGAGCACCGCGGACGCCTCCTTGTCGGCCACCACGCAGCCCAGGCTCAGGCCCTCGCCCAGCGACGCGCCCGGCAGCGCCGGGCCCGGCCAGGCCACGGCGGGGCCGGCGTCGACGCCCGCGCCCGGATCCTGCCAGGCGGCGGCGACGGCCGCGACCTTGGTCGGGGTGTACTGCTCGACCGGGCCGACCTTGCCGGTGCCGAGCGAGGTGTCCAGGTCGGTCAGCGCCTTGATCAGGTCCAGCAGCTTGCGCCGCGCCTGCTCCTGGGCGGGGGTCAGCCCGGCGTTGGTCATGTCGTCGAGCAGCGCGTACGCCTCGGTCTTCTTGACGCCGTCCGCGGTGGTGACGACGATCCGGGTGTTCGGCAGGTCGGTGACGCCCGGGGTGCCGAGGTCGGTGGGCTGGCCGACGCCCGCCTCCAGCGCCTTGCCGACCAGCGTCTGCACGTCGCCGCTGGAGATCCGCCGCAGCTGGATGTTGGGCAGCGCGCGGCCCGGATACTCCATCGTGGTCGGACCCTGGGTGATCACACGGCCGTCCGCGTAGACGCTGACCGCCGGGAGCCGGGTCAGGTTGACCGTCGCGGGCACGAAGCCGCCGACGTGGTCCACGCGCAGCGCGACCGTGTCGCCGCCGGGGAACGAGTAGCCGCCGCCCTCGCCGTCGGCGGCGTCGGTCGGACGCCCACAGCCGGCAGCCAGCAGCACGAGCGACGCGAGCGCCACCCGCAGTCCTAGAGTCGTAGCCTTCATGCCCCTGTGACCGTGCCGGTCGCGGTTCGGTTCCCGACCCCCGGGCAACTTTTCCGCAAACCGGCCGGCGGCTTGTCAGCCCAGGTCGGCGAAGCCGCCGGCGGCCAGTTCCGCCAGCTCGTCGAGCGCCTGCCAGGCCCGCGCCGCGGTGTCGGGTTCGCGTTCGGTCAGCCCGCTGGCGAGGAACTCGTCCTCGTCCAGGCGCAGCGGCGCGCCGCCGTCGGCGGGCACCCACAGGTCGAGGTCGAGGTCCACGACCTCCAGCACGCCGCCGCGTTGCACGGCCGGCCGGGTCACGTCGCAGTACCAGCCCTTGCGGACGCCGGACGCGTCACGCACCTCCTTGACCGCGTACCAGCGGTCGCGCCAGAAGTGCTCGGTGAACACGTCGCCCTGCTCGAAGCGCACGAAACCGAAGTCGCGGGCCTGCGTGCCCGCCCACGGCGCCCGGACGACGAGGTGCGCGCCGTCGTCGGCGAGCACGTCCGCGGTGTAGCGAATCTTCTCCCGGTCCTCCTTGAGCAGGAGCACCTCGACCCGGTCGCCCACGGCGAGCGCCTGCCCCATCGTCATACTCCCTGCCCGCCGCGGGCCGGTTCCCCAGCCCGCCAGAATGATCTCCAGCTGACGCAGCGTACCGGGCACGCGGCGGCGCGCACCGGGGTTTTTCAGCGCCCCATCACGGCGTCCACGGTCCGGGCCAGCTCGTCGGCGGTCAGCCCGACGTCCAGCATGGCCCGCATGCCGCCGACGTCGCGGACGTACAGCTGGTCCACGTCGAGGCCCGCCTCGGCCAGCGCGGAGCGCACCGGCCACAGGTCGACCAGCCGCCGGGCCAGCTCGCGCAGGCCGGGCTCGACCCGCACCGGCGGCACCTCGTCGAGCACGTCGGGGCACAGCGCCACCTGCCGGGTGTGCGCGTCGCCCCAGAAGTCGAGCGTCCACCCCGGCCACAGCGCCGGCCAGTCGTCCCGCAGCCCGCGCAGCGGGCGGACGCTCCACAGCCCGGCGGTGCGCGTCGCCGGGTCCAGGTGCAGCCCGGCGCCGGGGATCTCGTCGCACCACTCCAGCGGCTCCCCGGCGGCGAGCCAGTCCACCAGCGCCGGGCCTGCCCGGAACGGCTGCGCGCCGGCCAGGTGGGGGCTGAGCCCGTACGCCCGGCAGCCCTGCTCGCCCGCGACGGTCACCAGCGCCGCGAGCGGGAGCTCGGGGTCGTGGCCGTCGTAGCGCGGCAGCCGTGGCGTGTCCTGCGCCGCCCGAGCCGTGGCGGGGTCGCCGCCGGTGTAGGCGATCAGGTCGGCGAGGCCGTCGTAGGCCCAGCGGACCTCCCAGCCGGACCAGGTGCGGCGGAAGGCGTCGAGCACGGCGGCGCGGTAGGTGTAGTCGCCGAGCAGGTCGGCGAACAGCAGCAGCACGCGGCGGTCGGTGTCGATCAGCACGCCGCCCGAGCAGAGCGGGTCGGTCAGCCACTCGGCGGTCACGTGCTCGCCCAGCTGGGCGAGCCACCGCAGCACCACGTCCGGGCCCGGCGCGAACAGGTAGTCGAGGCTGTCCCCGGCGCCGCCGCCGTGGAAGTAGAGCGTGTGCGAGCCGTCGCGGATCACGACGTAGTTCACCCTGGTGCCCACCCGCGCAGGCTAGTGCGACGCCGTCGGCCGCACCAGCCTGCGCGAGGACATACTTCGATGGACGTCAGGCGCGCAGCGCGGTCTCCACGACGCTCGCGTACCCGACGTGCCCGGCCTTGTTCGGGTGGTAGGACTCCCCCGTGGGCCAGGACGTGCCGTTGATCCACTCGACGTCGTCGCAGACCGCGTGGCCGGCGAACGGTCCGCGGGCGTCGACGAAACCGAAGCCGCGGGCCGTGGCGCGGGCCTTGATCGTGGTGGCCAGCAGGTCCGCGGCGGCGTTCAGTTCGGCCTGCTCGCCGGGTGAGATCCGGGCGATGGCGTTGCACTCCTCGCCGTTGAACAGCCGCGGGTAGCCGACCACCACCACGGTCGCGTTCGGGGCGAGCTCGCGGATGCGGGTGTAGAGCTGGTCGAGCTGGCCGGGCAGGGTGTTGCGGACGTAGGTCTCGGCCTTGTCGATGTCGCCCCAGCAGGTGTAAGGCCAGGGCTTGGCGCACTGGACGATCACCGCCGACCAGCCGATGTCGTTGCCGCCCGCGCTCACGGTGACGTAGCGGGTGGCGGCGTTGAGGCTGCCCAGCTGTCCGCTGAGGATGGCGGGGATCTTCGCCCCGGCGCAGGCGGCGAAGGTGAGGGTCGCGCCCAGTCGGGCGGCGTCGAGCACCGGGTAGGCGCTGTTCGAGCGCTGGCAGGTCGCATCGACGTACTCACGGGTGCCGGTGCCGGAGGCGTAGGAGTCGCCGAGGGCGGTGTACGCCGGGGCGGCGGCGTGGGCGGGCGTGCCGAGCAGGACGAACGAGAGCGCCGCCAGCAGGGGTACGGCGGCGCGGAGCGGGAACACCATGTGGGCTCCATCACGGGGGTGTGGGTGGGTGCGCACATGTTGTCAGAAACATTCAGGAACGTGAAGATATCCTGGTGGAAATCTTCGCCGGCCGAGCACTGTGGACGCGAACGGGCGAATTCGCCCTACGAGCGCCGCGGCGTGACTAACCTCAGGGCATGAGCCCGTTGCCGCGCGCCCTGCTGTGGGACCGGATGGTCGAGGTCGGCACCGACATCGCCCTCGTCGATCTGCGCCCCGACAAACTTCTCGCCCACGGCCAGGTGGTCGCCGCCGAGCCGGTGCCGCACGCCTGCCGCTACCAGCTGACCACGGTGGACGGTTTCGCCACCGACACCATGACCGTCGAGTCCGAGGGCGCCGGCTGGCAGCGCGAGGTGCGGCTGGAACGCACCGGCAACTCGTGGCGGGTCATCACCAGCGAGCAGGGCAAGTTCGGCTCCGTGCAGCTGCCCGGCATCGTCGACCCGGGCCGGCTGGGCGGGGTGCTCGACGTGGACCTGGAGGCGACCGCGCTGACCAACACGTTGCCGATCCGGCGGCTGGGGCTGCTGGGGGCCGAGCCGGGCACCACGCACACGGTGCCGATGGCCTGGATCCGGGTGCCGTCGTTGCAGGTCATCCCGGTCGAGCAGACGTACACGGTGATCGACGCGGACACCATCCGCTACTCGTCGGGCAGCTTCACCGCCGACCTGACCGTCGACAAGGACGGTTTCGTGGTCAACTACCCGGGTTACGCCAGCCTGGTGGTCTGAGGCCGGTCAGCTGGCGTTCGCGCGCCTCGGTCATGCCTTGTCGGCCAGCCCATCGGCGCGCGGCGAGCGTGGTTGCCATGGCCGTTGCCTTACGCAGCCGCACACTGCGCCAGGAGCGCAGCGCGCCCAGGCGGCAATTGCCACCAACCGCAGAGCACGATGTGCGGGTGATGAGGATCGCATTTATGCTGTGAGCCGTGACCTACGCGGATGTTGTCGGCACCCTCGCGCTGATTCTCAGCGTCCTGGCGATCGGTGTACAGATCTTTCAGTGGGTGAGAAGCGGCCACCGAATCGCGGTCAACCCATCAGGCAGTTGGGTACTGGCTTGGGAACCTTCGACACTCGTCCGGGTCAATAATCGGGGTCGCGCGCCGGTTGACGTCGTGGAGTGGGGTTTCGACTACCCCAGGAGTTCGACCTACTCGGGGGTGGGTCTCGGAAGGTACTGGGTGGAAAACCGTGGCCTCGCGGGTTATCGCACCACGTTTCCCGCAGAAACAGTGAACGTTCAGCTGCCAAAACGTCTTGAGCCCGGACAGGAGCTGCAATTGACGTCGCCCCCTGACGTCATCCCAAGTCTCCAAGAGATGATGCGCGAGAACATTCCATGGGTGCGGCCGTTCGTCCGGCTCGGGGATGGCAGCACCGTGAAAGCCAGGGGCGGGAACGCCAGGATCACCATTCATCGCGGCAGTGCACCGTTTGGATCCAGGCCATTCCGCAACTCCGATTCCCTCTTGCCGGTCAATGACGACCTGCCGGATCGCCAGCCTGGGGTCTGAGGCCGGTCAGCGGACCGCCGCGCGCGCCTCGGCCATGCCCTTGTTCGCGAGCGCGTCGGCGCGCTCGTTGCCGGGGTCGCCGGCGTGCCCGCGCACCCATCGCCACTCGACGGTGTGCCGGGCCACCGCCTCGGCCAGGCGCTGCCACAGGTCGGCGTTCTTGACCGGCTTGCGATCCGAGGTCAGCCACCCGTTGCGCCGCCACCCGTGCATCCACTTGGTGATGCCGTCGCGCACATAGGTGCTGTCCGTGTGCAGCTGCACGGTCACCGGCCGGGTCAGCGCCTCCAGCGCCGAGATGGCCGCGGTCAGCTCCATCCGGTTGTTCGTCGTCGGCCCCGGATCCCCGCCGCACATCTCCCGCTCGTGCCCGCCATACCGCAGGATCGCCCCCCACCCGCCGGGCCCCGGATTCCCCGAGCACGCCCCGTCGGTATAAACCACCACAACCTGCCCGTCACCCTCACCCACCCCGGCACCGTACCAGCCCCGACCCCCGACGATCTTGCGCGAACGGTGGTGACGACACGGGCAGACCGGTCATTTGGGCAACAAGTCGCGCAAGATCGTCGCGATCTTGCGCGAAGCAGGTGCCGCGTTTACGGGATGGTCTTGGGGCCGTGGGTGGACGGGGTGCGGTTGGCGGCGATGGCGTGGTCGATGCTGTAGAGGCCGGCGCCGACGGCGGCGAGGAGGAGGCTGCCGACGCCTAGGGCGATGACGAGTTCCGAGCCGCCGGAGCTGACGAACATGCCGTGGCCGACGTGCACGGTGAAGAACGCGCCCAGCATGTCCAGGAAGAGCAGGACGCCCGCGATCGGCACGGCCAGCCCGAGGATCAGCAGCGCGCCGCCGAAGAACTCGACGATCCCCGCGTACCAGGCGGACAGGGTGGGCAGCGGCACACCCATCGCCTTGAAGCCGGCCGCGGTGGGGCCGAGGCCGACGGTGAACAGCTTCTGCCAGCCGTGGGCGAAGAAGATGATGCCGATGCCGAGCCGGGCGATCAGGATCGCCAGGTCGCGGATCTGCGCGGGAAAGACGAACATCACGCCACCTCCGGCCGAACGCGTGCGATATATGGCATGAACATCACTTTTTCACAGGTGTGACGGTGTTGAAGGTGATATCGGCGATCGCCGAAGGTGAACGACACGCGCGTCGACCACGGATGCGTCGCCCGGGTGCCCGCCGCGTTCGCGGGCATGGTGAGATGCGGTGGTGCGTACGGGTCGTCAGGATCGCGCCCGGTTCGCGGAGCCTGTTGGCATCGCTGCCGTTTCGGCTTACCCTGACGTGGCTGTACGAACATCAACCTGGGGAGAACGGAGGACCCGATGTCGTCCGATCGTCTGATCAACCGGCGCTTCGAGTACAACGGTCACCACTGCACAGTGGCCGACTACGACGGCGGCAAGCGCCTCGCGATCGTCATGGACGACCAGCCGCACGTGGTCTACTCCGTCAACATCGACCTCAGCGACCGCAACATCGGTCGCCAGCTCGATCTCTACCTCTCCGACGGGCAGTACTACGCCTGGCCGGCCCGGGGCCGCGGCAAGCCGCCCGCACTGCTCACGCCGGACGCGATGGTCGAGCGCACCAAGGAGGCGTGACCCGCCGCCCGGGCTCCGCCCGGCGTGGCGAACATTCGCCGTGGCACAAAGTCGCCACAAGAAGATCTTGCGGACGTCCGTCTGTCCGATGAGGCTGCGGAACCATGTCCGCACACAAACTCGGCCGCCTGAGCGCGGCCCTGCTCACGACGGCGGTGATGCTCGCCGCCGCACCCGCGGCGAGCGCCGCGCCGAAACCCGAGCCGGCCCCACCGGGCGTGCTCAAGGGACCCGGCTTCACCAAACGCGACAAGCTCGGCTCGCACGACCGGGAGCTGCTGGTCAAGGCCGTACGCGACGGCAAGAAGAAGGTCACCGCGATGCTGGCCGTCGCCCCCGGCCAGTTCGACGCCGCCCGCGAGGCCGTCGAGGCGGCCGGCGGCACGGTCGCCGCCGCCGACGCGAAGGTCGGCTACCTGCGTGCCACCGTGCCCACCGGCGCGGTCGACGCCGTCGCGCAGAAGGGCTCGGTGCTCGCCGTCGACCTCGACGAGGAGATCAGGCTCGCCGACCCGGTTCCGGCGGCGGAGGGCCGGCGCCCGGGCGGCACCGCCAAGGCGCCCGGCGCGAAGACACCGGCGGCCAACCCGTACCTGCCCACGCACGAGACCGGCGCGGTCGACTTCGTGGCCGACCACCGTACGTGGGACGGCCGCGGCGTCACCATCGGCATCCTGGACTCCGGAGTGGACCTCGACCACCCGGCGCTGGCCGTCACCACCACGGGCGAGCGCAAGATCGTCGACTGGGTGACCGCCACCGATCCGCTCACCGAGGGCGACAACACCTGGCTGGAGCTGACCGAGACGGTCACGGCCACGCCCGAGTTCACCGTCGGCTGGTCGCGCAAGTACACCGGGCCCGCCTCGGGCGAGTTCCGGTACGCCGAGTTCTACGAGTACGCCACGGCGGGCCCCAACGACGTCAACGGCGACGTGAACCGCGACGGCGACAACTGGGACTCCTTCGGCGTGCTGTTCCGCCCGAGCGACAAGGCGATCTGGGTGGACGCCGACGGCGACTACTCGTTCGCCGACGAGCCGCTGCTGCGGCCGTTGGGTGAGGAGCACAAGGCGGGCCGGTTCGGCACGGACGACCCGGCGACGGCGCTCAACGAGTCCATGCCGTTCACGGTCGAGTACCGGCTCGGTGTGGACCTGGCCCCGGCGGGCCGGGAGGGCACCGCGGACTTCGTCAGCATCGGCCTGCCCGAGAGCGCGCACGGCACCCACGTGGCGGGCATCGCCGCCGGGCACGCCCTGTTCGGCGGCAAGATGAACGGGGCCGCCCCCGGCGCGAAGATCGTCTCGTCGCGGGCCTGCACCTGGAGCGGCGGCTGCACCGCCGTCGCCCTCACCGAAGGCATGATCGACCTCGTCGTCAACCGCGGCGTCGACGTCGTCAACATGTCCATCGGCGGCCTGCCCGCCCTCAACGACGGCGCCAACGCCCGCACCTACCTCTACAACACGCTCATCAACGACTTCGGCGTGCAGCTGTTCCTGTCCGCGGGCAACTCCGGACCGGGCCTGAACACCATCGGCGACCCGTCGGTGGCCACCGACGTCGTCGCGGTCGGCGCGTCGGTGTCCAGCGCCACCTGGGCCGCCGACTACGGCAGCGACGTCAAGACCAAGATGGGGATCTTCGGCTTCTCCTCCCGCGGCCCCCGCGAGGACGGCGGCTTCAAGCCCGACATCGTCGCGCCGGGCGCGGCGGTCAGCACCACCCCGACCTGGCTGCCGGGCTCCCCCGTCACCGGGGTCGGCTACGAGCTTCCGCCGGGCTACAGCATGTTCAACGGCACGTCGATGGCCTCCCCGCAGGCCACCGGCGCGGCCGCGCTGCTGCTGTCGGCCGCGAAGGCGACCAAGGTCGACGCGAAGCCCGCGAAACTGCGTGCCGCCGTCTACGACAGCGCCCGATTCCTGCCCGGCGTGCAGGCCCACGAGCAGGGCAACGGCCTGCTCGACGTGGCACGCGCCTGGCGGGCGCTGGCCGACGGCGGCCTGGCCACCAGCACGTACACCTTCGACGCGCCGGTCTGCACGCCGATCTCGCCGGTGCTGACCACGCCGAACCGGGGCGCGGGCCTCTACGACCGGTGCGGTGGCGACATCGCCCGGCTGCAGTCGGTCACGGTCACCCGCACCAGCGGCCCGGCGGGCGACGCGCCGCACCGCGTCGGCTGGACCGGCGACGACGGCACGTTCAAGGCGTTCAGCGGCGTCGTGCTGCTGCCGCTGAACAAGCCGACCCCCGTGCTGGTATGGGTGGACCCGAAGGGCAACGGGGTGCACAGCGCGATCATGACGCTGGACGACCCGGCGACGCGCGGCGTCGACGCGCGTTTGATGGCCACCGTCGCGGTCGCCGACTCCCTGGCCGCGCCGGCCTACACGCGGGTGCGCACCGGCCGGGTGGACCGGGCGCAGACCGAGTCCTACCTGGTCACGGTGCCGGAGAAGGCCCGTGCGCTGCAGGTGAAGCTGGACGGGGTGGACGCGGGCGACCGGGTCCGGTTCGTCGCGCAGCACCCGTACGGCGTGCCGGTCGAGGACGGCTGCTACACCGGCATGGACGCCCAGGGCTGCGACCCGAACCTGCGCAGCTTCAAGGACCCGCTGCCGGGCGTGTGGGAGATCACCGTCGAGGCGTCGCGCACGTCGCCGTCGGAGCGCAACGACTACCGGCTCACCGTCAACGTGTTCGGCGCGAGCGCCGCCGCGGAGGCGAAGCTCGGCACGCTGGAGCTGCACGAGCCCGCCCCGGTCAGCTGGGAGGTGACCAACCACCTCGGCGCGGTCCGGCTGGCCGCGTCGACCTCGCCGCTGAGCAGCCGGTTCACCGAGCGCGGCGAGGTGGCCGACAAGGCGCAGAAGTCGTACCAGGTGATCGTGCCGATCGGCGCGGGACGCTTCTCCGCCCGGATCGGCAACCCGGCCGACCCCGCCGCCGACCTCGACCTGTTCGTCGTGGCCAACGGTGTCGTGCTCGGGCAGAGCGCCGACGGCGACGCCGAGGAGTCGGTCGTCATCGACAACCCGCCGGCCGGCTACTACACCGTCTGGGTCGACGGGTACGCCGTGCCCGCGGGCAGCACGCGGTTCGACTACACCGACGAGGTGAGCACGACCGCGACGGGCACCGTGCGCACCACGTTCGCCGCCCCGCTGGCGCTGGCGCGCAACGAGACCAGGACGGTCACCGCGCAGGTCACCGCCACCGGCCTGGCCCCGAGCGGCCGTACCCTCTACGGCGGACTCGACCTGGTCAACACCGACGGCGCGCTGGTCGGCCAGGCCGGGGTCACCATCGAGGCGGTGCACGGCCCGTCCGTGCGCGTCGACACCACGTTCGGCCCGTTCGCGGCGTTCGCCGCGCAGGACGGCGTGGTCGCCGGCTCGGCGCAGATCGACGCGGTCACCACCCCGGCCCGCTGGACACCAGAGGGCGGCGTCCAGGGGTACACCGGATACCAGGGGCACATCTTCGACGTCAACCGCCACGGCGACGGGGTGGGCCAGTCGGAGCACATCGAGACGCCCACGGTGCCGGGCATCTTCCACGCCGACGGGACGGTCACCGAGCTGCCGATCCCGGCCTGGATCCCCGACGCGATCTACGGGCGGGCGTTCGCGATCGACGACACGGGCACGGTGGTCGGCAACATGACCGCGTACCGGCCCGACGCCGCGTACCACTGGAACAACGAGCCGTACCGGTGGACGAAGGACGGCGGGTACGTGCGCCTGCCGCACCTGACCGCCGACCCGGAGCAGACCGAGCCGCTCGGCATCAACAGCAGCGGCGTCATCGTCGGCTCGTCGTTCGAGAACGGACAGGCCACGGCCGTGTGGTGGGACGCCGCAGGCGCGATCCACCGCATCGGACCGGTCGCCGCGGGCGAGCGCAGCGTGCTGCTGGAGGTCAACGACGCGGGCACCGCGGTCGGCGAGAGCGGCGAGCGGGCCGCGACCTGGACCGCGGCCGGCGGTATGAAGCGGCTGCCGGACTTCGGGTTCCACTCCAGGGCGGTCGGGATCAACGCGTCGGGCTGGGTCATCGGCGAGGCGGACGTCGCGCCGTACGAGACGCACGTGGTCGCGTGGGACCCGCAGGGCCGCCTGTGGGACCTGACCACCATGGCCGGGTACGACGTGTTCTACGTCGCGGAGGCGGCCGACGTCACCGACGACGGCGGCTTCGTGGTCTACGGCTACCCCGGCGACGGGTCGAACAAGACCCACGCCATCCTGCGCTTCTGACGCAGGGCTGTTAAGAAGGGCACCTTCTTTAACGCATAGCGTTAAGAAGGTGCCCTTCCTTTGTTCTAGGCGTCGAGTTCGGCCAGGGCGATGGGGAGGGCTTCGGTGAGCTTCTCCATGTCGGGCAGGGCGGCGCCGTCGGCGTAGAGGCCGATGTGGACGCCGTCGCGGTAGCGGGACAGGCCGATCGCGAGGGCATGGCCGCTGGCCAGCGGGGCGATCGGGTACAGCTCTGCCAGCTGCGCGCCGCCGAGGTGCAGCGGCAGCGGCGGCAGCGGCACGCTGGTCACCACGATGTCGAACAGCAGCGGCGCGGCGTGCGCGGCGAACGGCGCGGCGAGCCGGTTGAGCGCCGACGGGAGCATGCCCGCCAGCACCGGGATCGCGCCCGCGCCCCGGTTCGGTCCGGCCGCCTTGTTGCGGTCCATGGCCTCGCGCACCGAGGTCAGCCGGCGGGCCGCGTCGGGCTCACCGACCGGCAGATCCAGCAGGTATGCCGAGAGCTGGTTCGCGTCGTCGCTGCCGCCCGAGCGCAGCCGCTGGCTGGCCGGGATCAGCGCGCGCAGCACGTCGACCGGGCGGTCGTGCCCGATCAGCCAGTGCCGCAGCGCCCCGGCGACCACCGCCAGCAGCAGGTCGTTGAGCGTGCCGCCGTGCTTGCGGCGGATGCGCTGCAGCTCGCGGGTCTCCAGGCTCACGAACGCGGCCCGGCGGGTGCCCGACGGGGCCGCCAGCAGCGGGGTCGGGGCCGGCGCGCGCATCCGCCCGACGATCGCCGACGCGATGTCGAACATGGTCCCGGCGCGGCCGACGACGTCGCCGACGACGTGGTCGGGCCGGGTGAGCAGGTCGGCGCCGTGGCGGGCCAGCGACGACAGCGCCGACGGCGCGCTCTCGCGGGGCCGCGGCGGCTCGGCGGCGAGCAGCTCCCCGCCGTCGAGCAGGCCGAGTCCGATCCCGACCGCGCCCTGCCCGTCGCACAGCGCGTGGTGCATCTTGGCCAGCAGCGCGAAGCGGCCTCCGGCCAGCCCGCTCACGAGGTGCAGCTGCCACAGCGGACGGTTGCGGTCCAGCGGGTCGGTCATCAGGTCGGAGACCAGCGCGGCCAGGTCGTCGCGGCCGCCGGCCTCCAGCCGGTGGTGGAAGATGTGGTTGCGCGCGTTGAAGACCGGGTCCTCGCTCCACGCCGCGCCGCCGAGCACGGTGGGCCCGACCTTGCGGCGCATCCGGGGCACCCGGCTCGCCCGCTCGACGAGCAGCGCGACCAGCTCGTCGGGGCCCACCGGCTCGGCCGGGTGGAACACCGCTATCGCACCCAGGTGCATGGGCGAGGCGGTGTTCTCCAGGCACAGAAACGACATGTCCAGAGCGCTGAGCCGCCCGTCCTCCATGGTCACCCTCGCGTCGTCGTCGTGGGACGTGGTCGGTTCGCCGAGCGGCAGCTCTGCCGCTTCAAGGCGACCTGACCTTGATACAACGTCTGAGACCACGTTAAGGCTGCGGTTTGTCGACGGTGTTACAGGCCTGTATGAAGGTGTCGCCGGACACCCCCGGAATGCATCATCGCTGGTGGATTGCTAGGCGTCGTCGCGGCGCTCCAGGCGCAGCCGCTCGTCGTGAGTGATGTGTCCCGTGGCTTCCTGCGCCTTGGCGACGTCCTTGGCCCGCTGGCGGGCCTCGTCCTCGTCGACCGCGGCCACCCGGGCCCTGCCCTCCTGCTCCCAGCGCTGGTTGTGGGTGACCTTGCCGGCCACCTCCTCGGCCTTACCGACCACCCGCTGCGACATGTTGTGGATCTTCTCGTCGAATCCCATGGCCCCCGCCCTCGCTCAGCTGGGCGCGACTGCGTCTCACCTCGATTGTCGCTCGATCAGCGCGTCAGTGCTCGGCTGTCCGCCGAGTGCCCGTGTAGTACTCGAACAGCAGCGCCGACGCCGCCACGATCGTCGCGACGATCCCGAGACCGATCAGCCACCACATCCAGAACACCAGCCCCAGCGAGGTGATCAGGGCCGCGAGCGCGATGCCGAACGGCCAGTAGCTGCCCGGGCTGAAGAAGCCGATCTCCCCCGCGCCCTCGGCGATGTCGGCGTCGCCGCGGTCCTCCGGGCGCAGGTCGATGCGGCGCGAGACGAACCAGAAGTAGCCCCCGCACATCAGGCACAGCAGGCCGCTGAGCGTCAGCGCAGTGGTGCCGATCCAGTCGTACTGCGGCAGCGCCGCCCCGCTCCAGAACCAGTACACCGCGGCGGTCACGAACAGGAACGCGGCCACCCCGAGGAACAGCCGGTACTCGGTCTTCATCGCGGTCCCCCGGTCGTCGGAAACGGTGAGGCGGGTGCGGGGGGCGTCTGCAAATTAGCATCGGCCCCGCGCACCCGCCCGGGTTCCGGCGGTTCGGCGTGTCAGCCGACGAACAGCTGCTCGCTCTGCTCCTTGTTGTGGCCCAGCTGGCGGCGCAGCGAGGCGACCGCCTCGTCCACCGGGTGTCCGCGCAGCAGCTCCGCCACCGCGAAGCCGGCCAGCGCGCCGAGCCCGGCCGCGGCCACCACCCAGCCCCAGCGCACCGGAGCGGGCCGGCCCGCGAGCGCGTCGAGGGCCAGCGAGGCCCGGTGCCGGGCCTCGGAGCCGGTGTCGGACAGCGCCTCGCGCACGCTCCCCGCCTTCACCTTCGCCCGCTCGGCTGCCACGTCCCGAGTGCTGCCCAGCCCGTGCAGGAACTCGTTCCACGTGGCCGTGGCGACACGGTCGTTGTTCCGGGTACGGAGGAACATCATGATCTCCTGACGTCAGACGTCGTGCGACAGCGAGTCGATACCCCGCCCGGCACCCTGCGAAACGGGCGTTCGCCCCGGTGCGGCCGCATCCAGCTGGTACACGCTGTACGCCTGGCGGATCACCGGGTGCGCCACGTTGCGCACGCGCACCCCGCCCGGGGTGACGCCGCGCTCCACCCCCGCGTGCGCGTGCCCGTGCACGGCCAGCGCGGTGGGCGCCGAGTCGATCGCCTGGCCCAGCAGGTAGGAGCCCAGGAACGGGTAGATCTCCAGCGGCTCGCCCAGCAGCGTGTCCGGCACCGGCGCGTAGTGCGTCAGCGCCACCAGCACGTCCGCGTCCAGCGACAGCAGGGCGGCCTGCAGGCGGGTCGCGGCCCGCTCCGTCGTACGCACGAAGTCTTTGATCTCCGGCTCGCCGAACATGGACGCGCAGCGCCCCGCGAAGCCGCCGCCGAAGCCCTTGATCCCGGCCACGCCGAACTTCACGTCGCGGCAGCTGATGGTGATGCCCTCGCCCTCCAGCACGGTGATGCCGCCCGCGGCCAGCACCTTGGTGACCTCGCGCTGCTGGTCGCTGTGGTAGTCGTGGTTGCCCAGCACGGCCACCACGGGCACCGGCAGGTCGCCGAACTCGCGCGCCACGCACTCGGCCTCGTTGACGGTGCCGTGCCGGGTCAGGTCGCCGGCCAGCAGCAGCACGTCGGCGCGCTCGCCGAGCTGCTCCAGGGACGGGCGGTACCGGCCGAGCACGTCGACGTCCATGTGCACGTCACCGACCGCCGCCACCCGGATCACGTGATCACCTCGGGTTCGGTCGGACCGGCCACCGCGGTCACCACGATGTCGTTGCACACGTGCTTGTCCGGGAACATCGCCGCGACCCGCTCGCCGATCGCGTCCCGGCGGTGCGCGGTCTCGACCTGGCCGCGCAGCAGCACCGCCCCGTCCCGGCGGATCACCTCGATGCCCTGCTCGCAGATCGTGCCGTCCTCGGTCAGCATGCGGTGGACCTCGGCGTCGGCGTACTCGTCAACCACCCTGGGCTCGCTCACCATGCCCCCGTCCTGTCGGCTCCGGCAGGCACCGACGCCTGCGCGTTCTCGGGTTGCTCCGGCCGCGGCTTCTCGTGCGCCCCGCCCTCGCTCGCCGGTGGGATGATCTCCAGCAGGCTCAGCAGGTAGAGGCACGCCTCGGCGTACACCGAGTGGGCCGTGTCGCGCCGGACCTGGTCCCAGTCGATCTGCTCGCGCAGCGAGCGGGCCAGCGGCAGCGCGCGGGAGTAGTCGCAGTGGTGCTGGGAGAAGGTCAGCAGCTTGTGCTCCATGAGCATGGTCGCCGACAGCACGGGGATGTGCAGCGCGCCGACCGGCACGATCGAGCTCTCCGCCAGCACCTCCTCGGTCACCTGGCGCTGCACCGGCCGGAAGATAAGATCCACCAGCCGGTCCTCGTCGTACACCTTCACCAGCCAGTCCTCAGGGGGGCGCTCGGTGCGGAAACCCTCCTCGGCGTACGCCTGCAGCGTCCGCTCGACGTCCTCCTCGCGGATCACGAAGTCCACGTCGTGCTCACTGGAGGTGCCCCCGCGGGCGTAGACGGCGAAGCCGCCCGCCAGCGCGAACGGCACCTCCGCACGGCGCAGCACGCTGGCCGCACGCTTCATCGTCTCCAGGAGCTCTGCACTGATCTCGCTGAGCATGGGGTCGCTATACCCGACGCGTGTTCCTCTCACACATCGCCGGCACGCCAACCTCCCGGACATGCCCGAACAGGCAGGGACCGACATGAAGGTGATCGTTCTCGGCCGCCCGAAGGAAGGGCACCTTCTTATCGGAATACGTAGGGGAAGGGCACCTTCCTAACCCTGCACCCCGGCTGACCTGCCACGCGTGGCATGATCGTCTGCCGTGGCGGTCGAGATACGCGAGCGGCGGGACGAGGACCTCGACGGGTGCGTCGCGGCCCTGTCAGCGGTGCACCACGGTGGCGGCGGGTATCCGACGCGCTGGCCGGACAGCCCGCACCGCTGGCTCAGCCCGCCGGACGCCGTACGCGCCTGGGTCGCCGTCGACGGCCCGGTGATCGTCGGACACGTCATGGTCCGGGTCGGCGAGCACGGCGACGCCGAGATCAGCCGCCTGTTCGTCGCCCCCGCCGCGCAGGGCGCGGGACTGGCCAAGGCCCTGCTCGCCGCGGCCCGCGGGTTCGCCGCCGAGCGCGGCCTCGCCCTCACCCTCCAGGTCACCACCGGGCAGGACACCGCCATCGCGCTGTACGAGCGCACCGGCTGGCGCCGCACCGGCACCGTCTTCGGCTGGACCACTCCTTCCGGCGACGTGCACCTGCACCAGTACACCGTCTGACCAGTACACCGTCTGACCAGTACACCGTCTGACCAGCCGCCGTCCTGACCGGCCGCCGTCGCCGGGCCGGCGCAGACTGTCGGTGGGGCGTGTTTGACTGGCCCGATGGCCACTGACGCCCCCACCCTGACCTTCGCCGACGCCGACGCCTTCGAGCAGTGGCTCGCCGCCCAGCCCGCCGACAGCGCGGGCGTGTGGCTCAAGCTGGCGAAGAAGGCCTCCGGCGTGCCGTCGGTGGACTACTCCCAGGCCCTCGACGTGGCCCTGTGCCACGGCTGGATCGACGGACCGAAAGCCGGTGTCGACGAGGTGTACTGGCTGCAGAAGTTCACCCCGCGCCGGGCCCGCAGCCGCTGGTCGAAGGTCAACCGCAACCGGGTGGCCGCGCTGATCGAGCAGGGCCGGATGCGGCCCGGCGGGCTGGCCGAGATCGAGCGGGCACAGGCCGACGGGCGGTGGGAAGCGGCCTACGACGGCATGAAGACGGCTGAGGTGCCCGACGACCTGGCCCAGGCGCTCGCCGCCAACCTGGGGGCGCAACGCTTCTTCGAGACCATCGACCGGCAGAACCGGTACGCGATCCTGTACCGGGTCCAGGACGCGAAACGCCCGGAGACCCGGGCCAGGCGGATCACTCAGTATGTCGCCATGCTCGCCGAAGGCAAGAAGATCTACCCCTGAGCCGGCGGGCAATCCCGCAGACCGACGCGCACCCGGGCCACGGGCTCGCCGGTAGCATGGCGATCATGGCAACGGTAAGGGTCGAACGTACTGACGACGGTTTCATCGCCACCAACGAGCGCGGGGCCTCGGTCGCCGTGGGCAGCTCCGATCAGGACGGCGTGTTCTCGCCGGTCGAGCTGCTGCTGGCGGCGCTCGGCGGCTGCGAGATCGTCACCGTCGAGCCGCTGACCGCCAAGCGCGGCCACCGCCTGGTCAAGCTGGCGGTACGCGTCGACGCCGAGAAGGTCGCGCCGACCAAGCTCGGGCCGATCACGACGACGTACGAGATCGAGCTGCCGCCCGGCGACGCCAAGGCCGCCGAGGTGTTCGAGTCGGTCGCCCACCGGGTCCACGAGAACCACTGCACGGTCGGCCGCGCGCTGCGCGAGGGCACCGAGACCCTCCAGATCCTGCCACCCCGCTGACCACCCCTCCGCCCTCCGCTTGATCGTTCGACTTGCCTGGCACCTGTGCGTATCTTGACCGCGCTTTCGCACACCTGCCTGGCAAGTCGAACGATCAAGGCCCGGCCCGCCCGCCGCCAAGGGCGGACGATCGGGGCGGATGTCCGGTTCCGGGGTTCTCGTCCTGGGATGCGGCGTAGCGTGGGAGCACAAGGGACCGGCGACGCCGGTGGGGGCGGTCACCGACATGGAGCACCCGTGGGGGCAGGCCGCGCTGGCCAACCTGGTCGATCTGCTCGTGATGCTGGTCGAGGCCGCCGGCGCGGTGGTCATCTTCATCGGGGCGAGCGTCGCCTTCTTCCAGTTCGTCGGCGCGGCGATCCGCGGGCGGCACACCGTCGACTTCGTGCCGATCCGGCTGGGACTCGGCCGCTTCCTCACCCTCGGCCTGGAGTTCCAGCTCGCCGGTGACATCCTGCGCACCGCGGTCTCGCCCACCCTGCGCGAGATCGCCGAACTCGCCGCGATCGCCACCATCCGCACCGCGCTGAACTACTTCCTCACCAAGGAGATCCAGGAGGCCCGCGCCGAGCTGCGCGGCATCGGCGAGGTCACCGCGCCCGCCCCGGGCGGCACGGCGCGGGGCACGCCGTGACCCTGCTGCTGGAAGACGTGGTACGCGGCGCGGCCCAGCTCTGCGTGGCGGCGGGTTTCGTCGCGGGGGCGCTGGCGTTCGCCCGGTGCCGGTCCGGCCGGATGGCCGTGTCGGTGGCGCTGGACTTCTGGCTCGCCGCGGGACTGCTCACGCTGTCCCTGGCCACGACCTGGACGGCGATCCTGGCCGCGGCGGCGATCGTCGGTTTGCGCCGCATGCTCACGCACGCCCTGGCCCAGGGGACGCACCAGGCTGCCGGAGACCGGCCGGGATGAGCCACGACGAGCGCTCGCGATCACCGCCGCGCCGTCGACGGGACGGTCGGACCGGCGCCGGGCTCCTGGCAGGCGCCGCATGCACGCAGACTGACGGAGGTCGCCGGTACGGTGCCACGCATGCGTGATCAGGACCTGCTGCGGCAGATACGGGACGAGCGGTGGATCGCCGAGTTGCTCGTCCAATTCGACTTCGACCTTCGGCGCGCCGAGAACGGCCCCGTCGAGGCGGTGCGGCTGCCCGACGGCGGCGCGCTGGAGATGATCGCCGGTGACGCCTCGGGCGGCGCGTTCCTGCTGGCCGGGCCGCCGGCCGACAACCGTCCGGTCGTCTACGCCGGCTCCGAGGGTGAGGGCGGGCTGATCGCGGCGGACCTGCGTACGGCGCTGGCGCTGGTAGTCGGGCTGCCCAGCCTGCACGACGCCACCTCCATGCCGATCGGCGACGGAGCGGCGCTGCGCGAGTGGCTGGCGTTCGCCGACGACGAGATCCGCGAGGACTGGCCCGAGCTGGACGACGACCGGGCCAGGCTGCGCGACGCCCTCGGCCTTCCCGAGCCCGCCGGCCTGCTGGCCGGGCTGCACGCGGCGGCGGCCGACGAGCGCTACCGGCCGGTCAGCGAGCTCGGCGACGTCTACGAGCCGATGACCAGCTAGCAAGCGTCCTGCCTGGCCACACGCCATGAGGCGTGAGGAAGGGCACCTTCTACAACACATGGCGATGTGAAGGTGCCCTTCCTTCATTCCAGGGTGGTGCGGGCCGGGGACGTGGCACGATCCGGAAGGAGGCTTCCGGGAGGTTCATCGTGGGCAGCGTCGAGTCACAGCCGGTGCTGACGGGCATCACCGAGGCCGCCGTCTTCCTGGTCGTCACGGTGCGCGACGGGGCCGAGGAGGACGTCCGGGACCTGCTCGGCGACGTGTCGAGCCTGGCCCGCGCGGTCGGGTTCCGGGTGCCGGACGGGCAGCTCCAGTGCGTGGTCGGCATCGGCTCGCTGCTGTGGGACCGGCTGTTCGGCGGCCCGCGCCCGGCCGGGCTGCATCCGTTCCGCGAGATCGCGGGGCCGCGGCACGTCGCCGTCGCCACTCCCGGTGACCTGCTGTTCCACCTGCGGGCCCGCCGCATGGACCTGTGCTTCGAGCTGGCCAAGCAGGTCATGGCCCGGCTGGCGGGACGGGTCGACGTCGTCGACGAGACGCACGGGTTCAAGTACTTCGACGAGCGGGACCTGCTCGGCTTCGTCGACGGCACGGAAAACCCGACCGGCAACGCCGCCGCCAGGGCGGCCCTGATCGGCGACGAGGATCCCGGCTTCACCGGCGGCAGCTACGTGATCGTGCAGAAGTACCTGCACGACATGGCCGCCTGGAACGCGATCTCGGTGGCCGAGCAGGAGCGCGTGATCGGCCGGACCAAGCTGGACGACATCGAGTTCCCCGACGAGGCCAAGCCCGCCGACTCGCACCTGACGCTGAACACGATCACCGACGACGACGGCACCGAGCACAAGATCGTGCGTGACAACATGCCGTTCGGCTCGGCCGGCGAGGGCGAGTTCGGCACCTACTTCATCGGGTACGCGGGCCAGGTCGAGATCACCGAGCAGATGCTGCAGAACATGTTCATCGGCAAGCCGCCCGGCACCACCGACCGCATCCTCGACTTCTCCACCGCCGTGTCGGGCAGCCTGTTCTTCGTGCCGTCGGCCGACCTGCTCGACGACCTGCCGCCGCCCGCCGGGTCCGCCGGCGTGCCGGCGGCCGAGCCGGCGCGGGCGGAGCCGGTGGCGGCCGCGCCGGTGGAACTCGGGCCGGTGGGGGTGCCGGGCGCCCTGGCCGTCCCGGCCGGCGCGACGCCGGTGCCGGCGGAGATCGGGCCCGGCGACTCCTCGCTGGGCATCGGGAGCTTGAAGGGGAGCCGGGCATGAACAACCTGCATCGCGAACTCGCCCCGATCTCGGACGAGGCGTGGGAAGACCTCGAAGCAGAAGCGCGCCGCACCTTCACCCGGCACGTGGCCGCCCGCCGCGCCGTCGACGTCATCGGCCCCGCGGGCCTGGGCCAGGCGGCCGTCGGCACCGGCCACCTGCGCCCGGTCGCCGACTCCGGCGGCGCGGTGCAGGCGCGGGTGCGGGAGGCCCGCCCGCTGGTCGAGTTCCGGGCGCCGTTCACGGTGAGCAGGCAGGCGGTCGACGACGTCGCCCGGGGCGCCAAGGACCCGGACTGGCAGCCGGTCAAGGACGCCGCGAAACAGATCGCCTTCGCCGAGGACGGCATGGTCTTCGACGGGTTCGCCGAGGCGGGCGTGGTGGGCATCAAGCAGGCGGCGTCGAACCCGCCGATCGCCCTGCCCGCCGACGCCGCCGCCTACCCCGACGCGGTCGCGCAGGCCATGACCGAGCTGCGCCTGGCCGGGGTCGCGGGGCCGTACACGCTGCTGCTCAGCGCCGACGCGTACACCGCCGTCGCGGAGACGACCGACCACGGCTATCCGATCCGCGAGCACCTGTCCCGGGTGCTGGGCAAGGAGAGCCACATCATCTGGGCGCCCGCGCTGACCGGGGGGCTGCTGCTGTCGACCCGCGGCGGCGACTACGAGCTGCACCTGGGCCAGGACCTGTCGATCGGCTACCTGTCGCACGACGCGGACTCGGTGCGGCTGTACTTCCAGGAGTCGTTGACCTTCTTCGTGCAGACCACCGAGGCCGGGGTCGAACTCACCGCCGGATGACCGCCCGGACTGCCCGCATTCGGGCCTGCCGAGGGTGCCTGACGTGGCACGATTCCGGTGAGGAGGCGTGCGGTGACGCGCCCGCCGGACCGCCCGCGTGAGGGGAAGACGATGATGCTCTCCGGCAAACGGGCCCTGGTGTTCGCCGCCGACGAGCGGCTCGCCGAGACCGTGGCCCGCCACCTGGGCAAGCAGGGCGCGCAGGTGTGGGTCAGCGGCCTGGACACCGAGGCCGTGGAGGCGCTCGCCGAGAAGATCCACGCTGACGGCGGCGAGGCGCATCCGGCCACCGTCGACCCCAGCGATCCCCGTCATGTACGCGAATACGTCACCGCCGTCGCCTCCAAGGGCCCGGTCGACGTGTGCTTCAACGGCTTCGAACTGCCCACGCACGCCGCCGGGGTTGGCGTGCCCTACCGCGACCTGGATCCCACCGTGCTCACCGAGGCGCTCGGCGAGGTGATCGGGGCGCAGTTCCTGACCGCGCGGGAGGCGGCCCGGGTGATGGTCCCGGCCGGGCGCGGCTCGATCGTCACGGTCGCGTCGACCAACGGCAGCAGCGGCCGCCCGCACACCGGCGCGCTCGGCGCGGTGGCGGGCGCGCTGGAGGCCCTGGCCCGCAGCATGGCCACCGAGTACGGCCCGTCCGGCGTACGGGTCAACCACATCCGGGCCACCCGGCTGTCCAGCGGCCCGATGTACTACGAGAACGCACTGGGCCGGCCGGTGACCGTGGACGAGGTCGCCGCGGCCGTGGCCTGGCTGTCGTCCGACGCGTCCGGCGGCGTCACCGGACAGGTGATCGAGGTCAGCGGCGGGGAGCACGGGCTCAGCGAGGCCGTGGCCGCCCGCGGGCCGAGGAGGGAGCGCCATGTCGAACTCGATCTACCATGACGAATACGGCACCATCAGCCGCGACGACGACCGCGGCCTGCTGGAGCTGACCTGGTCCCCGGCGACCGACCACATCAGCGATGCCGAGTTCAAGGCGCTGATGGCGCGCTTCGCGCAGACCGCCGAGCAACTGCCGACCCGCTACCTCGTGGTCGACGCCCGAAACCTGCACCACCGGCCGGACGCCGACTTCGACGACTGGTGCGACCAGAACGTCATCCCCTGCTACAACCGCGCCGGGGTGGCCAAGCTGGCGTACCTGATGCGGCCCGCCGAGGCCGCCGAGGCCGAGCCGGTGCCCGAGGGCCCGGCGACGTTCCCGACGGGGTACTTCGACTCGATGGAGTCGGTGCAGGATTGGCTCAAGACCGGCTGAGAACGATGGTGTGACAGTGCAACAGACCGCCTCCGTCCGGCGTAGATACCGGGTGGAGGTGGCGACTGGTGCCGGATCATTCGTTCGACGACTTCGTCCATGCCGCCCTGCCCGCGCTCAGCCGCTACGCGCACGCCCTGACCGGCGAGCGGGCGGCCGGTGAGGACCTGATCCAGGACACCCTGGTCAAGGTCGCCGGGGCGTGGCGGCGGGTGCACCGCGACGGCAGCCCGCTGGCGTACGCGCGCACGACGATGCTCAACACGTACCTGAGCGCGTGGCGGATCCGCCGCAGGCGGCCGGTCAGCGTGCCGCTGGAGGTCGACTGGCCTGGCCCGGACGCGTACGGCCCGGTCGATGTGCGTGATCAGCTGCGCCGCGCCCTGGACGCGTTGCCGCGGGCCCAGCGGGCCGTGCTGGTGCTCGGTTTTCTCGACGAGCTGTCCGATGAGGAGATAGCCGCGATGCTGGACCGCCGCCCGGCCACGGTGCGCTCGCTGCGCCACCGCGGTCTGGCCGCGCTGCGCCGGCAGCTCGACGGCGACCAGGTGGAGGGCGGTCCGTATGCACGACGTTGAGCGACTGCTGCGCGAAGAACTCAGCCGGCGGTCGGAGCTGCCGCCCCCCTCGGCGGCCGCGGTCGTCACCGCCGTGCACGGCCTGCGCCGCCGCCGGCGGATCACCGCGGCGGCGGCGCTGGGCGCGGTCGCGGTGCTGGTCACCTTGGCCGGGACGATCACCGCGCTGCGGCCCACGGCGGGCTCCCTGCCACCGGCGCTCCCGCCGCCGGCGCCCGCCGGATCAGTGTCGTTGACCGAGCTGCCGGAGGTCTGGTTCGCCGACGCCGACCACGGGTTCGCACTGGCCCAGTCGTGCCTGGCGGATCCGTGCCAGCTCTACGTCGCGCAGACCACGGACGGCGGCGCCTCCTGGCAGCGGCACGCCGTGCCGGGCGAGACGTTCCCCGCCGAGCAGCGCAGCCCGCGGGTCACCCTGCGCGTGCTCAGCGCCACCACGCTCGCGCTCGACAGCTTCGACGGCGACCGGCGCAGGTTCACCACCGACAGCGGCCGCACGTGGACCGAGCAGCCGGTGGAACCGCAGGGCACGGTGGCGGAGATCCCCGACGGCGGGCTCGCCCAGGTCCGGTCGAACACGGGCAAGCCGATCGACATCGTGGTGCTGCGCCCGGACGGGACCTCGGCGCTGCTCGCGACGCCGCCCCTGACCAGGCCACTGACCTCGATGTGGACGAACGTGGCGCGCGGCGACGACGGCAGCGCCTGGGTGTACGGCGGCGACGACACGAAGACCTGGCTGTGGCTCAGCCGGGACCGCGGCCGCACCTGGCGGGAGGTGCCGCTGCCGGGCGACGCGGCGGGGCCGCACGCCGGTCGGGGGCCGCTGCTCGAACACGGCCGGATCCTGTACGTCGTGGAGACGTTCCCGAAGCGACGGGCGTGGCGCAGCGTCGACGACGGCGCGCACTGGGCGGACATCGGCAAGGACCTGCCGCCGGATCCCGGTGGAGACGCGGGACTGGGCTCGGTGGTCTGCTTCGACGGCACCCTGCTGGTCTACGAGCCGACTTCCGGCGCCGTCTACCGGGCGATGCCGTCCGAGGACAAGCTCGGCCGGGTGGGCGACGCGCCGATCTGGCAGCGGGCCGGCGGCCGTTACCTGCGGGGCGCCGGCCCGAAGGGACCCGACGGGCCCTACGAGCACTCTCCCGACGGGCTGACCTGGACCGAGTTGCGCCTGTAGCCCGTACGCCGATCAAGGCTCCGTTCACGCCGCTCACCCGGCGAGGACGGAGCCTTGGTCATGTCCGGGGGCGGTCGCACCCTAGCAGAGGACGATCACCACTTCCAGACCTTTCGTTCATACCACTTGAACACTAAGAATTAGTGCGAACCGGACACACCGGCGGGAAGACTCCCGCCGGTTCGTACTACCAGAGGTGGGTGATGGTGGTGTCTGTGGATTCCTCCGCGGAAGTCGAGAGTGGACAGGCACGGTCGAGTCTGGCCACGGCAGCGGCCCGCAATCTGGCGACGACGACGAAGTCGGCGCCCCAGATGCAGGAGATCTCGTCCCGGTGGCTGCTGCGCATGCTGCCGTGGGTGCAGGTCAAGGGCGGCACGTACCGGGTCAACCGGCGGCTGAGCTACGCGGTCGGCGACGGCCGGGTCAGCTTCACCACGATCGGCGCGCAGGTGAAGGTCGTGCCGCCGGAGCTGTGCGAGCTGCCGCTGCTGCGCGACTTCGAGGACCTCGGCGTGCTGGGCGCGCTGGCCGACCGGTTCACGCAGGCGGAGTACGCGCCCGGCGACGTGATCGTGGAGGCCGGGCAGGTCGCCGACAAGGTGCACCTGATCGCGCACGGCAAGGTCAACAAGCTGGGCACCGGCAAGTACGGCGACCGGATCGTGCTCGGCGTGCTGGCCGACGGGGAGTACTTCGGCGACCAGTCACTGGTCAAGCTCGGCAGCACCTGGGACGTCACCGTCAAGGCGGTGACCAGCTGCATCGTGATGTCGCTGAGCCGGGCCGCGTTCGACGACATCGTCGGGCAGTCCGAGCAGCTGCGCGACCACGTCCGGCGGCACCAGGCCAACCCGGTGCCGCCGCAGAACAAGCACGGCGAGGCCGCGATCGAGATCTCCGCGGGCCACATCGGCGAGGCGCAGCTGCCCGGCACGTTCGTCGACTACGAGCTCACCCCGCGGGAGTACGAGCTCAGCGTCGCGCAGACCGTGCTCCAGGTGCACACCCGCGTCGCCGACCTCTACAACGAGCCGATGAACCAGATCGAGCAGCAGCTGCGGCTCACCATCGAGGCCCTCAAGGAGCGCCAGGAACACGAGCTGATCAACCACCGGGAGTTCGGGCTGCTCCACAACGCCGACCTCAAGCAGCGGATACACACCCGCACCGGGCCGCCGACCCCCGACGACCTGGACGAGCTGCTCAGCCGGCGGCGCAGCTCGCACCTGTTCCTCGCCCACCCGCAGGCCATCGCCGCCTTCGGCCGCGAGTGCACCCGGCGCGGCATCTACCCGCAGGGCGTGGAGATCAACGGCAGCACCGTGCCCGCCTGGCGCGGCGTGCCGCTGCTGCCCTGCAACAAGATCCCGGTGAGCCCGACCCGGACCACCTCGATCCTGGTGATGCGCCTCGGCGAGGCCGAGCAGGGCGTCATCGGCCTGCACCAGACCGGCCTGCCCGACGAGTACCAGCCGAGCCTGTCCGTGCGCTTCATGGGCATCAACGACAAGGCCATCCTGTCGTACCTGGTCAGCGCGTACTACTCGGCCGCGGTGCTGGTCCCCGACGCGCTCGGGGTGCTGGAGAACGTGGAACTCGGCCACTGATTCCACCGCCGGGCACCTTGCCGGCGTGTGCGCACGTTGGACAGGGTGCCCGGCGTCTTTGTCGTAAGCCCTTCGGGAGAGGTGGTACCACCATGAGCACTGTGGAGATGGCACGCGGTCAGTCCGCACGGGACGTGCTGGCGTGGAGCCGCACCCTCGTCGACCCCGCGTTAAGAACCGCGGTCGGCACGCTGCGGCCGTCGATGCGCCGCATTTCCGGGTATCACTTCGGCTGGTGGGACGCCGACGGCACGCCCGCGACCGGAGACGCCGGCAAGGCGATCCGCCCGGCGCTGGCGCTGGTGGCGGCCGAGGCGGTGGGCGGCGACGCGGCCCAGGCGGTGCCCGCGGCGGTCGCGGTCGAGTTGATCCACAACTTCTCGCTGCTGCACGACGACATCATGGACGGCGACGTCACCCGGCGGCACCGGCCCACCGCGTGGACGGTGTTCGGGCAGGCCCCGGCCATCCTCGCCGGTGACGCGCTGCTGGCGCTGGGCTTCGACGTGCTGGCCGGCTGCGGCCACCCCGCCGTGCCCGAGGCGGGCCGGCTGCTCAACACCGCGGTCCAGGAGCTGCTCGACGGGCAGAGCGCCGACCTGGAGTTCGAGGAGCGCGACGACGTACGCCTCGCCGAGTGCCTGTCCATGGCCGAGTCGAAGACGGCCGCGCTGCTGGGCGGGGCGTGCGCGCTCGGCGCCCTGCTCGGCGGCGGCACGTCCGAGCAGGTGGCGGCGCTGACCGAGTTCGGCCGCCGGATGGGGCTGGCCTTCCAGTTCGTCGACGACCTGCTCGGCATCTGGGGCGACCCGGCGGTCACCGGCAAGTCGGTCCACTCCGACCTGGCCAGCCGGAAGAAGTCGCTGCCGGTCGTCGCCGCGCTCACCTCCGGCACCCCCGCCGGCCACGAGCTGTCCCTGCTGTACCAGCGCCAGGGCCCGCTCGACGGCCCGGACCTGACCCGCGCCGCCGAACTGGTCGACGCCGCCGGCGCCCGCGCCTGGGCCCGCGCCCGCGCCGACGTCCTGCTCGCCCAGGCCCTGCGCCGCCTCCACGCCGCCGACCTGGCCCTGTCCCCCGCCTCCCAACTCCACGCCCTGGCCCGCCTGGCCACCCACCGCCACCACTAACCCACCGCCCCGCCCCGCCCCGCCCCCCGCCCCGTCGATCATGAACTTATGGACGTGTTCGACGGCGTGTCCCTACCTTGACACCGTGATCAACAACTGAACACCACGGGCCCGCACTGACGACAGGTGCGGGCCCGTGGTGTGTGCGGGTCAGCGCCAGCCGTGCTGCGGGTCGTAGCCGAGGAGGCGGCGGGCCTTGTCGATGGAGAGCAGGGTCTCGTTGCCGGAGACGGGGCGCTGCCAGGGCAGGTCGGGGAAGACCTCGGCGGCCAGGTCGGCCGTCTCGCGGTGCATCACGGTGTCGGCGTTGGCGATGATGAAGATCTCCAGGCCGGGCTGGGGGTACGCCAGGGCCCGGCGAACCGCCTGCGCGCCGTCGCGGCAGTCGATGTAGGACCACAGGTTCCACATCCGCGCGCGCGGATCGTCCTGCCAGGACGCGAAGTTCGCGTAGTCGCCGGGCTCCATCACGTTCGAGAAGCGCAGCCCGATCATCTTCAGCCGCGGGTCCCACCGGCAGAACTGCGCGGCCATCTGCTCGTCGAGGTGCTTGGCCAGGGAGTACGCCGTCTCCGGCCGGCCCGCGTACTCCTCGTCCACCGGCAGGTACGGCGGCGGGGTGTCGAACGGCAGCCCGAGCACCGTCTCACTGGACGCCCAGACCACGTTGCGGATGCCCGCCGCCCGCGCCGCCGCGAACACGTTGTGGCTGACCGTGATGTTGTTGGCGAACGTCGCCGCGTTGCCGGTCACCCCCGGCCCGGGGATCGCCGCCAGATGCACCACCGCGTCCACCTTCGCGTACCGGCTGTCGATCGCGCTGAACGCCTCGACCGCCTGGCCGTAGTCGGTGAAGTCGATCCGGGTGTACGGGCACAGCTGCTCACGCGGCGGCGCCACGTCCAGGTTCACCACGTCGTACCCGTTGTCGAGCAGGTCGCGCACCACCGCCCGGCCCAGCTTGCCGCTGCCGCCGGTCACTGCCACCAATGCCATCGTCCACACCTCTCCCGAAGATCCGCTGCCAACGTAGCCGACCGCACCGCGCCAGTCGGCGACGCAAGGCCGGGTTCGACGGCCAAGGGTGCGCCCGCCCCGGTGGCACATCCGGAGCGGGCGCGGTTGGGGAAGGGTCAGTGACCGTGACCGTGGTCGTGGCCGCGGCGACCCCACGGGCCGGTGATCGCGACGACCAGGCCGTCGGCCTGGATGCCGGCGAACAGGATCCGGCCGTCCTGGCTGAACGTCGGGCCGGTGAACTCGCTGTCGCTGATCTCGTTGCGGGCCAGCGGGTAGGTGACCCCCTTGTCGCTGACGCCGACCAGGTGCGACAGGCCCTCGCCGTCCTCGGCGAGGATGATGCCGCCGTACGGCGAGACGGTGATGTTGTCGGGGCCGTCGTAGTGGCCCTCGGCCTTGGGGTCCGGGTTCACCCCGAAGATGGTCTTGAGCTCGATCGTCTCGCGCTTCGGGTCGTAGAACCACACCTGGCCGTCGTGCTCGCGCACGCTGCCGTCGCTGGTCCGGGCGTAGCTGGAGACGAAGTACACGCCGCCGTCGCCGTACCACTGGCCTTCCAGCTTGCGGGCGCGGGTGACCTGGTCGTTGGTGAACTGCTTGCGCACCGAGACCGTGGCGGCCAGCCGGTCCGGCACGTCCACCCAGCTCACCTTGTACTTGGTGCCGGGCTCGGTGGCCGCGGACAGGTCGGCGATGTGCAGCCCGTCCAGCGTCGCCTTCAGCGCCTGCAGGCGGCCCGCGGTGTCGCCGCCCTCGCTGAGGGCGAGCTTGCGCAGCGCGCCGTCACGGCCCTTGAAGCCCTTCGGCGGCACCCAGCGGAAGTAGAGCCCGTTCGGGCCGCTGGCGTCCTCGGTCAGGTAGATCTCGTCGGTCTTCGGGTCGACGGCGACGGCCTCGTGCGAGTACCGGCCGAGGAACTTCAGCGGCACCGGGTCGAGGTTGGCCTCGGAGTCGAACGGGTCGACCTCGAACACCCAGCCGTGGTCCTGCTGGAACACGCCGCCCTTGCGCTGCTCGGTCTCCTCGCAGGTCAGCCAGGTGCCCCAGGGAGTGATGCCACCGGCGCAGTTGTTGTGCGTGCCGGCCAGGCTGACGTACTGCTGGACCCGGTTGCCGTGGTGGTCGACCTCGATGTTGGTGGTGCCGCCACCCGCGCCCGGGTCGAACGTGAAGCCGGGCCGGGCCGGGACCCGGTGCGGCTCGTCGCCGCCGATCTCGTGGTTGTTGACCAGGGTGAATCCGCGGCGGGTGCCGAAGCAGGCGGTGCCGTCGGGGTCGCCCGGGGTGGGCTCGCCGGTCGCCAGCAGGGTCTTGCCGGCCTCGGCGACGATCCGGTAGGAGAAGCCCTCCGGCAGGGAGAGGATGCCCGCCGGGTCCGGCACGAGCGGGCCGTAGCCGGGCACGGTGGGGTGGGCGTACGCGGGACCGGCTACCGCCTGGATGCTGCCGGCGAACGCGATGCCGAGGCCGGTGAGGGTGCCGGCGCGCAGCAGGCTACGGCGGGAGAGAGGGGTGTGCACGGATAGCTGCCTTTCGATGGGCCTTCATGTCTACCCTCGACATGCAAGCCCGCGATCGGGAACGCCCCGCGCGCATCGCGCCAAGATCAGGCAAACAGCAGGCAAACACTGCCTACGTCGCCACATATGCCCTGCTCAGCCTGCGGTTACGTCCCTGCCGAGCACCGCCGCGGCGAGCTCGCACACCGCCACCAGCCGCCAGGTGATCTGGTCGGCGCGCCGCCAGTCCAGCGTGGTGACGTCGGGCAGGTTCCAGCCCAGCGCGGTCGCCTTGTCGGTGAGCCCGTCGGCGTAGCAGGCGAGCTCCACCAGGGGCGGCCGCCGCTCGGGGTCGAGCGCGTCGCCCACGCTCGCCGTCGCCTGGTCGAGGATCGCCAGGACGCCCGGGTCGGCCGCGGCGGCGGCGCGGCCGGCGTCGCCGACGACGCGGGCGTAGCGCGCGAGCACCTGGCGGGCTTGGTCTGGGCTGGTGGGGCCACGGTCCATGCCGCGAGATTAGGACAGCATCGGGGCCTTGAATGCGGCCTGACGTCCGTTATGACCGAACAGAGGACAACGCTGCCCGACCGGCTCCACCCGCCGGAGGGACAGCCGGGTCGACACCCGCCGATGGTCGGGACCGGTCAGGTCGCGCCCATCGGCCGGTCGGCGGTCAGCGCCGCCGGGGTGCCGGGCGCTCCGGGGCGTTCGGCAGCGGCTGGGTCTGGTCGCTGTCGAACCCGGGCACCAGCGGCTCCCGCTCCTGCGGGTACAGGTCGGGCTCGGCGGGTGCGGCCTGCTCCGACGCGTACAGCCCGGCGTCGTCCGGGGCGGTGCGCTGCGACGGGTACACCGTGCCGGCGGACCGGTCGGCGAGCACCTGGGTCGCGTCGGCCTGCCCGGCGGCATACGCGCGGGCGTGCTCGGCGACCCGGGTCGACTCCTCACCCGCCCGATCCAGCCAGGTGTCCCAGCGCGACTGCATCGGGCGGACCAGGCCGCCGCCGACGCCCACGATCAGGATGCCGGCGACCGTCGCCAGCACCGCGATCAGAATGGGCATGGTCACCGTGGTGGCCACGCCGATCTGGTTGAGCGCCGCGATCACGCCCAGGCCGATGATGAACACCGACGCGGTCGTGGCCAGGAAGCGGCCGTACGACAGCCCGCCCAGCGCGCTCGCCACCAGGTCCTTGACCCAGGAGGCGATGGCCGCGGCCACCACCACGATGACGATCGCGACGAACGCCTTGGGCAGCCACGACACCACCGCGTTGATCAGGTCGGAGACCGGGTTCGGCCCCCAGATCCCGAACGCGAGCTGCAGCGTGAACAGCAGCACCGCGTAGTAGGCCAGCCGCGCCACCAGGTCGGACGGGTCGACGCCGCCGCGGGCCAGCGCGGCGGTCACCCCGCCGCGGGCGGCGAGCTGGTCGAACCGGACCCGTTCGAGGCCCTTGTCGGCGAGCATGCGGATGCCTCGCGCGACGAGCCAGCCGACGAGCAGGATCGCCACGAAGGCCAGCGCCTTGGGCAGGAACAGCGCGACCGAGCGCAGCGCGTCGGTCAGCACCTCTCCGAAGTCCATGGGCTTCTTCCTTTCCAGCGGAAACGAGGGGGTTTCGGGGTCAGCCAGCCCATTCCCCAACGGCAGCGCAGGGAAACGGAGAGCCGGGCATCCGTGGTCCGATCGGGTGATCCGGGATCGATCGACACCAACGGATATCGGCGTTAGCATCCTTCCGGGAGCGACACCGCACCGTCCCCGTCACCGCCGGCAGGCCAGGGCAGGCCACACCGACGGCAGTGCCGCGTGCCGAACCCCCGATCGTCGCGTACGCGGAACGTCACGTCCCGCTTCGCGATCGGAGTAAGCCATGCCCCACTCCCCGTCCCGGCTCGCCGCCCTCGGCCTGGCCGCCGCCATGCTGGCCACCGCCGCCGTGGCCACGACCGTCAGCGCCGTCCAGGCCGCCACGCGCGGCACTGCCCCGGTCACCGGTCCCGCCGTCGCGGCGCTGCCCGCCGCCGCGCCGACCGCCCCACCGCCGTCCTACCCGAACCCCGGCCGGGTCACCGGCTCCACCGGCGCGCACGACCCCGCCGTGGTACGCACTCCGAACGGCGCCTACCTGCTCGCGACCACCGGCAACAACCTGCCGCTGAAGACCTCGACCGACCGGGTCAACTGGCGCGACGCCGGAGTCGTGTGGCCCGGCGGCGCACCCTGGACGAGCGCGTACACCGGCGGCGGGGCGAACCTGTGGGCACCGGACATCTCCTACCGCGACGGCCGGTTCCTGCTGTACTACTCCGCCTCCACCTTCGGCTCGCAACGCTCGGCGATCTTCCTCGCCACCAGCCCCACCGGCACGGCCGGCAGCTGGACGCACCAGGGCCTGGTCATCGAGAGCAGCGGCGCGGTCAACTACAACGCCATCGACCCGAACCTGTTCGTCGACGTCGCCGGGCAGTGGTGGCTCGCCTTCGGCTCGTTCTGGACGGGCATCAAGTCGATCCGCCTCGACCCGGCCACCGGCAAGCGGTCCACCACCGACACCGCCGTGCGCGCGCTGGCCCAGCGGCAGACCGCCGCGGGCGCGGTCGAGGCCCCGTTCGTCTACCGCCACGGCGGCCTCTACTACCTGTTCGTGTCGTTCGACCTGTGCTGTCGCGGCGCGGCCAGCACCTACCGCATCATGGTGGGCCGGTCCGCCGCGCCGACCGGGCCGTTCACCGACCGCAACGGCACCGCCCTGACCTCCGGCGGCGGCACGCAGATCCTGGCCGGCCACGGTTCGATCCACGGACCCGGCCATCCGGCCGTGCTCGCCGACAACGGCCAGGACGTGCTGTTCTACCACTACTACGCGGACAACGGAGCCGCGCGGCTCGGCATCAACCTGCTGGGCTGGGACAGCGCGGGGTGGCCGTTCGTCTACTGAGTCCGGGCCGTTCATGGCCGTCGCGAGGGTCGGGCCCCGCTGTCCGGTACACCGCATCACCGGGCGTGCCGGGCAGCGCGGGCCCGCCACGATCCGGCCGAGGTGCGCCCGCGCCTGGTTTGCGGCACGCTGTGGTGATGAGCGATGCACTGTCGGCCTCCGGCCTGCGGCGGCTGCACGACGCCATGACCGCTCGCGTCGCCGCGGCCGAACTGCCGGGCCTGGTCCTCGCCGTCACCCGCGGCGATCAGATGCACGTCGAGACGATCGGGTCCTTCGACTTCGACGGCGCGACGCCGATGCGGCGCGACACCCTGTTCCGCATCGGCTCGATCACCAAGCCGATGCTGGCCGCGGTCACCATGATGCTGGTCGAGGAGGGACTGCTCGACCTCGCCGCACCGGTCGACCGGCTGCTGCCGGAACTGGCCGACCGCCGCGTGCTGGCCAGGATCGACGGCCCGCTCGACGACACCGTGCCCGCGCGCCGGCCGATCACCGTCGAGAACCTGCTGACGTTCCGGATGGGCTTCGGCATCCTGACCGAACCGCACTACGACCCGCCGTTCCCGATCGTCGCCGCGGCCCGGGAACTGCGCCTGGTGCTGGCCGAACCCGACCCGCGCACGCCGTACCCGCCCGATCAGTGGATCAAGGTGTTCGGCACCCTGCCGCTGATGTACCAGCCCGGCGAGCGCTGGCAGTACAACGCCGCGGCGCTGGTGCTCGGCGTGCTGGTGTCCCGGGCGGCCGGCGCGCCGCTGGCCGACGTGCTGCGTACCCGGCTGTTCGGCCCACTCGGCATGGCCGACACCGGCTTTCACACCGCCGACGCCGACCGCATCCCACCGCACTACCTGGCCGACTTCGCCACCGGTGAGCCGACCCGGCAGACGGCGACGCCGCCGGCGGACTGGGCCCGCCCGCCGGTGTTCCCGTCCGGCGCGGGCGGGCTGCTGTCCACCGTGGACGACACGCTGCGCTTCGCCTGGATGCTGGCCGCCGGGGGGCGGCACGAGGGCCACGCGCTGCTGTCACCGGAATCGGTCACCGCGATGACGACCAACCAGCTCACCGCATACCAGCAGGGCACCGCGGGCATGCTGCTGGAGCCGCAGGGCTGGGGATACGGTATGGCGGTCGCGACCAAGCCCGACGACATCTCGGCGGTCCCCGGCCGGTACGGCTGGGACGGCGGCTACGGCACCGTGTGGTGCAACGACCCGTACCGCGACGTCACCGCGCTGGCCTTCACCCAGAGTTCGGACTTCCTGTTCCGCGGCGGCCGCGACGAGTTCCTCGCCCTCGCCCTGCGCGCCACCGAATGAACACACTGGATTAACCACCCCGCGGCGGGGTAGAACTCCTGCGTGGATCGGGAAACCTGGATCATCATCGGCGTCGCTGTGGCGATCGTCGGCATCGTCACGCTGATCGGCGCGATCAAACTGGGCAAGCGCCTGTTCGTCACCAAACGGATGCTCGGCGAGCTGGGCACGGGCGGCAAGGTCGCCTTCTGGGGCGCCCTGATCTACACCATCCTCCCCGTGGACCTGCTGCCCGATCCGATCTACCTCGACGACATGGGCGTGCTCGCGCTGGCCCTCATGTACCTGACCAACCTGCTCCGCAAGCGCCGCGGCGGCAAGCTCCTGCCCGGTCCGCGCGGCAAGTCCGCCACCAAACACGACACCCCGCGGTAGCAGGCGGCGAGGTCGCCTCAGGCCGCGTACGCGGTCAGCGCCGGATGGCTGTCGGGCAGCCCGTACCAGCGCAGCAGCTCGGTCACCTCGGCGGGCTCGGCGATCAGCGCGTCCGGGTGGCGGACCAGGTGCTCGACGAGCCAGCGCTGGGCGGGCGTGAGATCGGCGTACGCCAGCGGGCTGGTCCGCGCGTCGTCGCCGAACGCCAGGTAAAAGGCCTCGCCCAGGCGCTCGGCCCACGGGCCGTGGAGCTGTTTCGTCGCCTCCGACCGGACCAGCGCCGCGCGCGCCTCGGCGGCCCCCGGGTCGCCGAGGTGTTCCAGCAGCCGCACCGACCACTCAGCCCGGGTCAGCCCCCATGGCGCGAGCACGGGCTCGTCCGGGCCGAGGCCGCCACCCGCCCGCGCACGCAGGACGACACGCGGCTCCTCCGGCACGGTCGCGCCCGCGGTCAGCGCCCACGCCACCGCGGCGGCCCAGCGCACCTCCTCGTCGGCGTCGTGCACCATGCCCGCGATCACCGCTGACTCGGGCACCGGCCCGCGGGCGGCCAGCCCGGCCGCGAGCAGCGCGGTCACTCGCACGTCGCGCCGCCAGCCATGCCGTCCGGCCACGGCGAGCAGCGGCGCCACGGTGTCCCGCGCCGCCTCCGGGAACCAGGCCAGCAGGTAGGCCGCCGCCTGGATGAGATCGCCGTCGGTGTCGTCGAGCAGGGTCACGATCCGCGGCAGTTCGGCGCGGACCGCGTCGTACGCCCGCAGCTCGTCGGCCTCGCCCGGGACCGGCGGCTCGTCGGCCCCACGGCCGCTCCACTCGCTGTAGAGCAGGTGCCAGGACTCGTCCACCGCGTCCGGCGAGGGCCGCAGCCGCTCGATCGGGAAGCCCGTCACCAGGTAGGGGTGATCCGAGCCGATCGCCTGCGCGGTCAGCAGGTCGACGATCGCGGCCCGGTCGAACGTGGCCGGGTCGACGGCCAGGTCCGTGAGGAACGGCACCGTGTAGACGTCCGCCTGGTAGCGCCTGCCCTCGTGCAGCAGGCTGCTCCAGAGTTCGTCGCGGGCGTCGCCGCGCACCTGCGGATCGTCGGCGCGCAGGGCGGCGATGAAGGCGGGGATCTCCTCGGCCGTGCCGAAGGCGTGCGTCAGCCCACCCCAGCCGACGGTGTCGAGCTTTTCCAGCATCCTTCGATGATGCCCATTCTCCCCGACGTCAATCGGCCAGTTTGTGCGACCGAAGGCACCGAGGTAAGCGGCGATCATCCCACCGGGCCCGCACGGCCACACCACGGGCGGATTTGCGATCATGGACGGATGACCGTCAGCACCAGGCTCGTGACCCTCGACGACGTACCCGCTGTCAGCGCCCTCTACCTGGAAAACCTGGAGTTCCTGCGCCCGTTCGAGCCGGTGCGGGCCGAGGGGTACTTCGAACCCTCGGGCCAGCGCGAGGTGATCGGCACCGCACTCGAGCGGCACGATCGCGGCGAGTGCGTGCCGCACGTGATCCTGCTCGACGACCGCATCGTCGGCCGGATCAACCTCAACGACATCGTGCGCGGCCCGTTCCTGAACAGCCACCTCGGCTACTGGGTGAGCCAGGACGTCAACGGCCGGGGCGTCGCCTCCGCGGCGGTGACCCGCATGATCCAGGTGGCGTTCGAGGAGCAGGGCCTGCACCGCATCCAGGCGGGCACGCTGCGGCACAACATCGCCTCGCAGAAGGTGCTGGCCCGCCATGGCTTCGTCCAGTTCGGCCTGGCGGAGAAGTACCTGCAGATCGCCGGGGTGTGGCAGGACCACATCCTGTTCCAGCTGCTCGCCCACGACCGGCCGTGACACGGCGTCGATGTTTCGAAACTGATTGATGTAAACGCGTCCTGGACGGAGGCTGATCGGAGCCCGTGGGAGCCCTCCCACGGCGATCCGCTCCAAGGAGAACGCGTATGAAGTGGCGACTCCGCCCGATCGCCGTCACCGCCGCGCTCGGCACCGCCGTGGCAGCCGCCCTGCTGTCCACCGGGGCCACGCCGGCCGCCGCCGCACCGGTCATCTGCGAGCAGTACGGCACCGCTCCCGTCCAGGGCGGCAAGTACATCGTGCAGAACAACCGCTGGGGTGCGAGCACGGCCCAGTGCATCGACGTGTCCAACGCCGGGTTCACCGTCACCCGGGCCGACCACAACAACGCCACCAACGGCCCACCGGCGTCGTACCCGTCCATCTACGCGGGCTGCCACTACGGCGCCTGCACCGCGGGCAGCGGCCTGCCCGCCCGGGTCAGCTCGCTGAACAACCCCCGCGCGACCTTCAACATCGGCACGCCGAACTCCGGTGAGTGGGACACCGCGTTCGACCTGTGGTTCGACGCGAGCCCCCACCCAGCGGGGCAGAACTACGGCGCCGAGGTCATGATCTGGACCAACCACCGCGGCCGGCCACAGCCCATCGGCGGCCGCATCGCCACCGTCAACCTCGAAGGCGGCACGTGGGACGTCTGGTTCGGCAACATCGGCTGGAACGTCATCTCGTACGTGCGCACGGTGCCCGCCAACACGTTCGCGAACTTCAGCCTCAAGGCGTTCATCAACGACTCGGTCGGCCGCGGGAAGATCGATCCGAACTGGTACATGACCAGCGTGCAGGCCGGCTTCGAGCCCTGGATCGGCGGCGCGGGCCTGGCCGTGAACCTGTTCGACTTCAACGTCAACGGCAACGCCGCGGGCGGCGGCGGTGGCGGGGACGTCTCGGTGATCCGGGGTGCGGCGTCCAGCCGGTGCGTCGACGTGGCGGGCTGGGGCAAGAACGACGGCACCCCGGTGCAGCTCTACGACTGCTTCCCGAACAACAACAACCAGCGCTGGCGACGGGTCGGCAACACCTTCGTCAGCCTCGACTCGGGCAAGTGCCTGGACGTGTCGGGCGGGCGCACCAACAACGGCGCGGCCGTGCAGCTGTGGACCTGCCTGAACAACGGCGCGCAGCAGTGGGTGGCCAACGGCGACGGCTCGATCGTCAACCCGAACTCCGGCAAATGCCTGGACGCGATCGAGTTCGGCACGGCCAACGGGACCCGGCTGCAGATCTGGGACTGCGGCAACCCGCTGGGCGGCAACCAGCAGTGGCGTTTGGGCTGACGGCCCGACGCCCGTTACACCCGCCCTCCCGGGCTGCCGAAACCGGGAGGGCGGGCACTGTGCCAGGCAGGGAGTCGTGGTCAAGGTCGGCGGTTGCCGATACAGTCCCTTCGCCGCCCGACGAGGACCCACCGTCGCGCGGTGAAAGGAGCCGACGATGTCCGACCCGACGACCGAGGGATACACGGTCAACGCCGCCGAGATCGAGGGCATGGTGCGCAACCTCTGCGCGTACGCGTTGAGCGAGCCCGACCCCCTGCAGCGCTACGCCGACCTCACCCACCAGCAGGTCCTGTTCGACGGCATCGTCGCGGCGATCCAGCGGGCGCGCGGCCGGGCCGTGGCCGACCTCGTGGTCTCCGGCATGCCGGTGGAGCAGGTGGCCGCGAAGACCAACCTCGCGACCGTGCCGCGGGTGCGCAAACTGATCAGCGTGGCCGGCGAGACCGAGCGGGTGAAGGCCGCCGCCGCGGCCGCCAAGCCCAAGAAGGCGAAGGGCGCCCCCGCGGCCGAGCCGGCACCGGCACCCACGCCGGTGCCTGAGCCGGTGCCGGTCGCGGTGACCGGCAAACGCATGCTGACGCCCGCCGAACGCGAGGCCTTGGGCCTGCCACCCGCGGAACCCCAGCCCCGCAGCCGCCCGCCGAAGCGCCGCCGCTGGGTTCAGTCGGCCGCGGGCAGGTAGCGGGCGAGCCCGTTGATGATCAGTTCGAGCCCGAACTCGAACCGCACCTCCCCGTCGCCCTGCACCAGCACGTCGGCGTACTGGTGCAGGTGGGGGAATCGGTCCGGCGGCAACGTGCGGTAGTAGTCGTGGACCTGGCCGAAGAAGTCGGCGATGAACTCGTCGACCGGCTTGCCGCTGGCCCGCTGGCGGGCCTGGTAGAGCGAGCCCTCGTAGGCGTCGGCGCTGATGTACAGCGCGATCCGGTCCACCGCCCAGGCCGCCTGCTGGGGCGGCACGCCGCCGCTGATCAGCACGCCGAACATGGCCTCGGCCACCTTCACCGAGTTGGGGCCGGTCGGCACGTTGGCGAGACTGACCCGGGCGATGTCGCTGTGCGCGCCGAGCACCCGGTAGGACTCCCGGGCGATCTCCAGGAGCTGCTCGCGCCAGCGGGCCGGGTCCGGCTCGGGCAGCCGGATCTCGCCCAGCACCCGGTCGTACGCGAGCTCCAGCAGCTCGTCCTTGCTCGCCACGTGCGCGTACAGCGAAGCGGCTCCGGTGTTCAGCTCCTCGGCGACCCGCCGCATGCTCACCGCGTCCAGGCCCTCGCGGTCGAGCAGGGCCAGCGCGGCGTCCACGATCGCGGCCCGGCTGAGCGGCTTGCGGGCGCGGGCGCTGCGGCGCGGGGCACGCCAGGGCGGGGCCGGGATCTCGGACATGGCGCACATCGTACTTGACGCGAACGCTGTTCGGTCTGTAGAACAGTGTTCGTTAAACGAACACTGTTCGCCCGACCCGGAGGCGCCCTCGTGACCACCGTCCTGCCCGACACCGCCCCACCCGATACCCAGCCCGCGGCGTACCGCTGGCGCTGGGCAGCCCTGTTCGTCATCCTCGCCGCCGAGGTGATGGACCTGCTCGACGCGCTGGTCACCACCATCGCGGGCCCCTCCATCCAGGCCGAGCTGGGCGGCTCCGAGAGCCTGATCCAGTGGCTCGGCGCCGGCTACACCCTGGCCATGGCGGTCGGCCTGATCACCGGCGGCCGCCTCGGCGACCTCTACGGCCGCAAGCGCATGTTCATGATCGGCGCGGCCGGCTTCGTCGCCGCGTCGGCGCTGTGCGCCGCGGCCACCACACCCGAACTGCTCATCGGCGCTCGCGTACTGCAGGGCCTGCTCGGCGCCGTGCTGCTTCCGCAGGGCCTCGGCATGATCAAGGAGATGTTCCCGCCCAAGGAGGCGGGTGCCGCGTTCGGCGCGTTCGGGCCGGTCATGGGCCTGTCCGCGGTCGGCGGCCCGATCCTGGCGGGCTGGCTGGTCGACGCCGACCTGCTCGGCACCGGCTGGCGCATGATCTTCCTGATCAACCTGCCGCTGGGCCTGCTCGCCCTGCTCGGCGCGGCCAAGTTCCTGCCGGAGTCGCGCTCCGAGCACGCGTCCCGGCTCGACCTGGGCGGGGTCGCGCTGGTCAGCGCGGGCGCGCTGCTGCTGCTGTACCCCCTGGTCCAGGGTCGTGAGCTGGGCTGGCCCGCCTGGACCTTCGTCATGATGGCCGCCAGCCTGCCGGTCTTCTTCCTGTTCGGCCGCCAGCAGGCCGCCCGCCGCCGCAGCGGTGGCGACCCGCTCGTCGAGCCGTCCCTGTTCCGCCGTCGCGCCTTCACCGGCGGCCTGGTCGCCGGGCTCGCCTTCTTCGCCGGGATGATCGGCTTCGGCCTGGCCTTCAGCCTGTACGTCCAGCTGGGCCTGGGCTACAGCCCGCTCAAGGCCGGTCTGGCCAGCGTGCCGCAGTCGCTGGGCATCGTCGTCGGCTTCGGCATCGCCGGCGGGGCCGGCCTGACCCGCAAACTCGGCCGCCGCCTGCTGCACCTGGGGCTGGCCGTGATGGCGGCCGCCACGATCGGCTTCGTGATCACCCTCGACCAGGCCGGGATCGGCGTCACCCCGTGGCAGCTGGCTCCCGCGCTCGGCGTGTTCGGCATCGGCATGGGCCTGGTCATGGCGCCCTTCTTCGACATCATCCTGGCCGGCGTGCAGCCGCACGAGACCGGCTCGGCCTCGGGCAGCTTGACCGCGGTGCAGCAGCTCGGCGGCGCGGTCGGCATCGCCCTGCTCGGCACGCTGTTCTTCAACACGCTCAGCTTCGGCCCGCTCGGCCCCGATCCCGCCTCCTTCGGCGACGCGATGCGCCTGGTGCTCTGGGTCGAGGTGGCGCTGCTGGCGGTCACCTTCCTGGCCGCTTTCCTGCTCCCCCGGCAGGCCCGCGAAGAGGAACCCGCCCACTGACCAACCGAGCCCGCCGTCGGCGTCGGCGTCGGCGTCGGCGTCGGCCGTGATCGTCCGACTTGCCTGGCACCTGTGCGAATCTTGGGCGGCCATTCGCCCACCTGCCAGGCAAGTCGGACGATCGAGGGGGTGCGTGGCCACAGCCACGGCGTCACGCTGGTCGTCTTATGTCCCACCAGGCACTGAATCCGGTGCCATCTGGCGACGCGGCCCGGTCCGACGACCGATCTGCCTCACGATGGAGGCATGACCGATGAGCCCGGCACGACCGCCGACGAGCCTGTCGCGGCACGACCCGCGAGAAGCACCGACGAGCCCGTCGCCGCTCGGCGCGACCAGTCCGGCAGGTTCGCTCTCGCACTGGTCGGGGCCTTCCTGGCCGGTTCCTGCCTGACCGGATGCGTCGGTGCGGCCCTCGTCGCGGCGGCCCACCACGCCGTGCGCCACGAGCGTATGGAGGACGGCTGGCACCGGGACCGCGACCGGTGGCACGAGCGCCCCGAGTGGTACGACCGCGACCGGCACTTCCCACCGGCGCCACCGGCCCCGGTGCCGCCCGTGGTGCCGCCCAGGCCACCCGCGGTGCCGCCCGCGCCGCCGGCCGTGCCGACCCCGTCGCCGTCCAGGACCTGAGTCCGCGCAGCCGCCGCGGATTCAGGGGTGCGCGGCTTGCCTCCTTATGAGACAGTGCCGGGCATGCAGACCTTCACCTCCCGGGCGCTCGTCGCACTGTCGATCGTCTACGGCGCCGCCATCGCCATCCTGGCGATCACAGGCTCCGACCACGTGGGCAAGTTCGCCGCCATCGGCGGTATCACCATCGGCGTGCTCTGGGCACTGCGAGCAGTGCTGGGAAACCGGTCGAATCAGGAGTAGGGCATCCGTCCGGTGGCGGGGCCGGGCGGCCCGCCACCGGACGGCGCTCGCAGGTCAGACCCGCGAGCTGTAGCTGATGAAGAACTCAGGGGTCGCCGGCGCGCCCGTGGCGCTCCAGCAGATCACGTTGCGGACGATCACGACGCCGCCGGAGAGCGTCCAGACACTCTGCAGGTTGCAGTAGCTCGCGCCGCTGCGGTGTCCACTGACCTGCACATGCCCCTCGCGGAACCCGACCTTGTGAAACTCGACGTACTCCAGACCCGGAACGACAGGGGTCGAGGTGTTGACCGAGCCGACCGAGTTGTAGCTGGACGGGCCGGGGAAGCCGGGCGTCCACAGGTAGCCGAAGTACTTGGGCGGGTTGAATGCTCCGTAGACCGAGCGCGCGCGGTGATAGGTCAGGTCGAACCAGCTGTCGGCGGGCGCCCCGGCGTGGTCGTAGCAGCGCACGACGATGTCCAGCCCGGCCCCGCCGGGGATCCAGTTGTCAATCTTGCAGCGGCGCGGGCTGTTCGGGTGCTGGGCGGTCACCTGCAGGTTGCCGTCGTACAGGCCGGTGCTGACGCCGGGCAGGTAGACCTTGTAGACACCGGTCCCGATCCCGCCGTGGGTGACCGTGTTGACTCCCCCGACCGGGTTGTACGACGTGTTGGTGCCGCCGGTGGACTTGCCCTGCACGTAGGCGTACGTGCCGGGCCCCGCGAGCAGCCCGGAGCTGGTCGAGTACATGACGGTGAACGCCGACCAGTCCGGGGTGATCACCGCGCCGGTGTACTTGTAGCACTGCACCTCGACGATCTGATCGGCCCCGGAGGCGTAGTAGTTCCAGACCTGGCACCAGCGCGGATCACCGGCGACGGCGGTGACGTGGGCGACGCCGTTGGCCGAGGCGATGCTCGGGAACTTCACGCGGTAGCGGCCCACCACGAGTGGGCTGACCGTGCTGTTGGGGATGTTGTCGCTCTTCCACTGCCGGGTCGGGTCCATCAGGTAGGCGGCCGGCGGGACGGGGTTGTCCATGAAGGCGAACGCCCAGCGGTCGGGCGTGGCGGCGTGCGCGGCGGGGGCCTGCACGACGCCTGCGGCACCGGCCGCGGTGACGGCGGCCAGCAGCGCCACGAGGGCGCGACGGAGTTTCACGGGATACCTCCGACTAGGCGGGATAGGGTCCCGTCAATCTAGGGCACATATCGCTGTCTTTCGATGCAGCGACGTTGATCTGCCAGCAGATCTGTCCGCTCCGCACGGTTGACATCAATCGATGGGCGTACGACTCTTGGGAGCGCTTCCAATCACCACTCCCGAAAGGAGGTCCGACGATGAGAAAGAGCCGCATCGCCCTGCTGGCGTTCACGCTGGCAGCGGCAACCCTCAGCGTCCCGACCCCGGCCACCGCCGACCCCGCCGTCTCCGTGACCGTCAACGCCCGCGCCGGGCTGGAGACGGTCGGCGACGCCGCGATCGGCGTCAACCATGCTGTCTGGGACTCGCAACTGGGCACGAACGCGGTCGCCGACCTGCTCAAGAACGCCGGTGTGCAGACCATGCGCTACCCCGGCGGGTCCTACTCGGACATCTACCACTGGCAGACCAACACCGCGCCCGGCGGCTACGTCGCCCCCGACACCGACTTCGACCACTTCATGGCCGGTGTGCAGCGGGCCGGCGCGCAGGCCATGGTGATCGCCAACTACGGCACCGGCACGCCACAGGAGGCGGCCGACTGGGTGCGCTACGCCAACGTCGAGAAGAACTACGGCGTGAAGTACTGGGAGATCGGCAACGAGCTCTACGGCAACGGCCACTACGGCGCGAGCTGGGAGGCCGACGACCACGCCGACAAGAGCCCGGCCGGCTACGCCACCGTCGCCAAGCAGTACGCCGAGGCGATGAAGGCCGTCGATCCCACCATCAAGATCGGCATCGTGCTCACCACGCCGGGCAACTGGCCCGACGGCATCGTCGGTGGCGGCGACGCCGGCACCTGGAACCAGGTCGTGCTGTCCATCGCGGGCCCGTCCGTCGACTTCGCGATCCTGCACTGGTATCCGGGCGGCTCCTCGTCGGCAGAGGCGCTGTCCAAGACCGCGCAGGTGACCGACGCGGTCTGGCTGGCCCGCCGGCAGATCGACAAGTACGCGGGCAAGAACCTCGGCATCGCCCTCACCGAGATCAACACCGGGTACGGCCAGAACACCCAGCCCGGCGCGCTGTTCGCCGCCGACGCCTACGCGAGCCTGCTCGCCGCGGGCGTGTTCAACATCGACTGGTGGAACGTGCACAACGGCATCGGCACCGTGTCCACGGTGGGCGGGCACACCGACTACGGCGACTTCGGCCTGCTCTCCAGCGCCTCCTGCAACGCCGACGGCAGCGTCTGCGAGCCCCCGCTGAACACCCCGTTCGCGCCGTACTTCGGGCTGGCCATGACCTCGCGCTTCGTCAGGGCCGGCGACCAGCTGATCCGGGCGGGCACGACTGACCCGGCGATCCGGGCGCACGCCGCCCGGCGCGCCAACGGCGACCTCGCGGTGCTGCTCGTCAACACCGACGAGACCGCGAGCAGGCAGGTCAGCCTCAGCTACGCCGGATACTCCCCCGCCGTGACCGCCCAGGTGCACACCTTCGGCAACGGCGACACCGCCATCGCGACGGGTTCCGGCAGCGCCACCTCGGTGACGCTGGCTCCGAACTCCCTCACCACACTGGTGCTGCGTCCTTCGGGCTCGACCGCCCGTCCGGCGACGCCCGGCCGACCGGTCGCCTCCTCGGTCACCGCCGGCGACGTCACGCTCACCTGGCCCGCCGGGGCCGCCGGGCTCAAGTACGAGATCCACCGGCAGCTCGGCACGATCAGCGAGCAGTGGGGCGAGACCACAGGGACCACGTTCACCGTGCACAACCTCACGCCCGGCACGCGCTACACGGCCAACGTCATCGCGCGGGACGGCTCCGGCCGGGTCTCCTGGGCGTCACCGCCGGTGACCTTCCAGACCGGCACCCCCACTGCCGCACCGTGCGCGGTCACCCTGACCGACGCCAGCGACTGGGGCAACGGGTACGTCGGCAGCATCGACATCACGAACACCGGCGCCAACCCGGTGGACACGTGGACCCTGGCGTTCAGCTGGCCGACCGCCTGGCAGCAGCTCGGCAGCGGCTGGAACGGCACCTGGGCGCAGACCGGCTCCGCGGTCACCGTGTCCAACGCCGACTTCAACAAGGTCATCGCACCGGGTGCCACCGTGAACGTCGGCTACGTCGGGAACTACCAGGGACCGAACGTCCTCCCGCCGCTGTTCAAGCTCAACGGCAACCTCTGCACCACGCGCTGATCCGCCCCTCCGGCCGGTCCGACGAGGACCGGCCGGAGGCCCTCAGCTGTCGGCGGCAGCGCCTAGAGTCGGCGGCGTGGAGATCCTGAGTTTCGAGCACCCGGACCAGTGGGAGGCCTGGCTGGCCGAGCACCACGCCAGCCCCGACGGCGCGTGGCTGAAGGTCCGCAAGAAGAACTCGCGGCAGCCCGCGATCAGCGTGATCGAGGCCGCGGACGTGGCCCACTGCTACGGCTGGATCGACAGCATCCGCAAGTCCCTCGACGCCGACCACTTCCTGCAGCGGTACTCGCGGCGCAGGCCCAAGGGCTCGTGGTCGAAGGTCAACGTGGAGCGTGTGGAGGCGCTCTTGACGCAGGGGCGGGTGCGCGCGCCGGGGCTGGCCGAGGTCGAGGCGGCCAAGGCCGACGGCCGCTGGGATGCCGCGTATGTCAAGCAGAGCGACGCGACCGTCCCCCCGGACCTCGCCGCGGCGCTGGCGGCGGAACCCGCGGCCGGGGACTTCTTCGCACAACTCGGCAAGACCGACCAGTACCTGGTGATGCTCCCGCTCCTGAAGGCCACCAACCCCGAGACCCGCGCAGCCCGCCTCGCCAAGGCGATCACCGACCTCACCGCCCGTAAATCCCCACGCCCCTGAGCGCCGCCGCGCTCCGCGACGGCGGGGGCCGTTGCAGTTTCGGGGAAACTGCGCGAATGCAGGTGGCCGATGCTGCACTTTCCCCGAAACTGCAGCGGCAAGGCCGCCGCGGGATGACACTCGCGGATGGTCGCGGTTAGAGGGCGATGATGTGGCCGACGCGGGGCGGGGTCGTGCCGGCGAGCATGCTGAGCCAGGCATCGCGCAGGCCGTCCGGGCCGTGGCTGACCTTGATGTCGACCCAGCGTTCGGCCACGGCGGCGAAGCGGTGCCAGGACTCGGCCAGCCGCCGGTCCAGCTCGGGGCGGCCCCAGTCGACGGTGCGCTTGCGGATCTGGTCCGGGGCGAAGAACACGGCGGGTGCGTCGGTTGCCCGTTCCTGGTGGGTCAGGCCCACGGCGACGTCGTGGACGAGACGGTCGCCGAGGTGGGCGCGCAGCGCGGCGCGGGTGGCCGGGTTCGCCGACAGGTCGAGGTATGCCGTCGCGGCGGTCGGGTCGAGTTCGTCGATCCCGTCGTACGGCAGCACGGCGTCGTAGCAGCCCAGCTCACGGGTGAACGCCACGTTGCCCGGCGAGGTGAGGCCGATCAGGCGCGGGCCCTTGCCTCGCAGCTCGAACGCGGCGGCGTACGCCGTCTTGCTCGACGCCGACGACAGCACCAGCGTGCCGGCCCCGTGGAAGCCGTTGTCCTGCAACCGGTCGGCGAGCATCGCCGAGGTCACGAACAGCGGCCGGAACAGGATCAGCAGATCCTCCTGGTCCGCGTCGTACGCCGGGTCGCCGGTGGTCGCCGCGTACGCGTTGTACGGCGACGGCAGCTGGACCCGGTGCGGGCTGGTGTCGCGGAAGCCGCGCTCGTCGACCCGGCCCGGCCGCACGACCAGGTGGCCGGCGGGCGGCAGGTAGCCGTAGACCCGCTGCCCGACGGGGACCCCGTCCGCGCGCGACGCGACGACCTCGCTGAACCCCCACAGCGGCGCCAGGCCCCACCGCTCGTCGAGACCCGCGGCGGCGGCCGGGAAGAAGTCCCAGTAGCGGTACGCGTCGCCGAGCACCGCGTAGGTCACGTTGTTCGCGGTCATGCCGACCCGGTCCACCCGCAGCAGGGCTTCGCCGTCGGCGGGCTCCGGCGCCGGGTGCCGCACCAGGTTCGTGCGGGACAGGTCGTCGCGGGCGAGGGCGAGGGTCCACGATTCCGTCACGGCGTCACGGTAACCGATCCGCCGAGATTTCTGCACCCCCGGTGCATGAATATGGCGAAAGCAACTCGACCGCCGCACCGGTCTTCCGTAACCTGTGCCGGTGATCCGTTCTGCCGGCATCGAGGATGCCGCCCCCATCGGCCGAATCAAGGTCCGGTCCTGGACCTCGGCGTACGCGGAGTTCATGCCCGCGTCGCTGCTCGGCGCACTCGACCCGGACCAGGAAGCCGCGGACTGGGCCGCATACGTGACCGCCATACCGGACGGGCACCGGTTGTGGGTGGCCGACGTGGACGGTGCCGTCGTCGGCTTCTGCCGCACGGGCCCCGCCGTCGACGATCCGGACCTCGGCCCGCACGCCGGTGAGGTGTACGGGCTGTACGTCGACCCCGACCACGTAGGGGCAGGGCTCGGCAGGCTGCTGTTCGGTCACGCCGTGGCCGACCTCCGAGCCCGGGGCCACCGGCCCGCCTACGTGTACGCGTATCAGCCGAACGTCGGCGCGATCCGCTTCTACCAGCGCGCCGGCTTCGCCCTCGACGGCACGACCCGCCTGGACGACGAGATCGGAGTGGTCGAGCTGCGGCTGGTCGACGGACGCTGAGCGACCTCAGCGCGCGGGCGGCGGACCGCTGCTGGCCCGCACGACCAGCGAGGGCGGCACCCGAGGGTGGCGCGGCACGCCCAGCGGCCGGTCGACGCCGAGCAGTTCCAGCAGCGCCGCCAGGCAGCGCCGGCCGACCTCGTCGAAGTCCTGCCGGACGGTGGTCAGCGGTGGGGACAGGTAGGCGGCCTCGGGGATGTCGTCGAAGCCGACGACGCTCACGTCCTCCGGCACCCGGATGCCGCGCTCGTGCAGCGCCCGCAGCATGCCCAGCGCCTGCTGGTCGTTGGCGCAGAACACAGCGGTCACGTCGCCCCGCTCGGCCAGCTCACGGCCTGCCTCGTAACCCGAGCGCGGGCTCCAGTCACCGGCGAGCACCGGCGGAACGCGCCGGCCGGCCTCCTCCAGGGCCGCCCGCCAGCCGTCGACCCGGTCCCGGGCCTCCAGCCAGTCCTTGGGACCGGACAGGTGCCACACCGTCTCGTGGCCCAGGTCCAGCAGGTGCTCGACGGCCAGCCGCGCGCCCGCGACCTGGTCGACGGAGATGGTCGGCAGGTCGCCCGCCATGTCCGACTCGACCACGACCGCCGGCACGCCGGCCGGCAGGCTGCCCGCCGCCGCGGCCGCCGTCAGCAGCGGGGCGATGATCACGACACCGGCCACGGACTGCTCGGCCAGCCGGTTCACCGCCTCGACCACGCCGCTGCGATCGAGCCGCTCCAGGGCCACGATACTGATGCCGTATCCGGCATGCCGGGCCGCCCGCTCGATCCCGAGCAGGGTGGCGGCGGGGCCGTGCAGGATGGTGTCGAAGCTGACCACACCGATGACCCGCGAGCGCCGCCCGGCCAGCCCACGGGCCAGCGCGTTCGGCCGGTAGTTGAGCTGCTTCACCGCGCGCAGCACTCGCTCGCGGGTCTCGTCGCGCACGCTCGGGTGTTCGTTCAGCACCCGGGACACGGTCTGGTGGGACACGCCGGCGAGGCGCGCGACATCCTTGATCACCGCTGCCCGGGCGGCCGGCTGCTGACTCATCGTGACCCCCTGTCGGCGCATCGTACCCCACGCACGATCTTCGGATTTCAGCCTCGAACCCCGCGCCCACCAGCAACCCGACGGAAACATTTTCGGAACGTCTTGACGCCCCGATTGTTATCGGTCACATTCATGGGGCGGGATCGAGGGCGCACGATGTAATCACGTCGGCCTGCGCCGTAGTGGATGGTTCTGCTGTCCCGTCAACGCGTCGCAGGGAAGTCGTGTGATCGGTAACTCGATCCTCGTCTCACCCCACCACGTCAAGGAGTTCCCATGGGGTCACCGTCCCTCAGCCGTCGCCGTCTGTTGCAGGCGGCCGGCGTCGCCACCGCGGCCGCTGCCGCGCCCGCCCTCGCCGCCACCGAAGCCGCCGCCGCCGCGATCCCCCCGGCCCGCGCCGATACCGGGGTGTCGGCGTACGCCTTCGACCTCTCGGAGGTGCGCCTCACCACCGGCCGCTGGCTGGACAACCAGAACCGCACCCTGAGTTACCTGCGTGACGTCAGCGTCGACCGGCTGCTCTACGTGTTCCGCGCCAACCACCGACTGTCCACCAACGGGGCCGCGGCCACCGGCGGCTGGGAGGCCCCCACCTTCCCGTTCCGCAGCCACAGCCAGGGCCACTTCCTCACCGCGTGGGCGCAGGCCTGGGCCGTGCTCGGCGACACCACGTGCCGCGACAAGGCCAACCAGATGGTCGCCGCCCTGGCCGCATGCCAGGCCAACAACAGCAGCGCCGGGTTCACCGCCGGCTACCTGTCCGGCTTCCCCGAGTCCGACTTCACCGCCCTGGAAGCCCGCACCCTGAGCAACGGCAACGTGCCCTACTACGCCCTGCACAAGACCCTGGCCGGGTTGCTGGACGTGTGGCGGCTGATCGGCAGCACCCAGGCCCGCGACGTGCTGCTGAGCCTGGCCGGCTGGGTCGACTGGCGCACCGGCCGGCTCAGCGGCGCACAGATGCAGGCCATGCTGGGCACCGAGTTCGGCGGCATGAACGCCGTGCTGACCGACCTCTACCAGCAGACGGACGACACCCGCTGGCTGACCGCCGCACAGCGCTTCGACCACGCCACGGTTTTCAACCCCCTGGCTTCGAACCAGGACCAGCTCAGCGGCCTGCACGCCAACACCCAGGTGCCCAAGTGGATCGGCGCGGCCCGGGAGTACAAGGCGACCGGCACCACCCGCTACCGCGACATCGCGGGCAACGCGTGGAACATCTGCGTCAACGCGCACAGCTACGTGATCGGCGGCAACAGCCAGGCCGAGCACTTCCGCGCCCCCAACGCCATCGCCGCATACCTCAACACCGACACCGCCGAGGCCTGCAACACGTACAACATGCTCAAACTGACCCGCGAGCTGTGGCTGCTCAACCCCGACAACGCCGCGTACTTCGACTTCTACGAGCGCGCGCTGCTCAACCACCTCATCGGCCAGCAGAACCCGGCCGACAGCCACGGGCATTTCACGTACTTCACCCCGCTCAACCCCGGCGGTCGCCGCGGTGTCGGCCCGGCCTGGGGCGGGGGCACCTGGAGCACCGACTACACCACCTTCTGGTGCTGCCAGGGCACCGGCATCGAGACCAACACGAAGCTGGCCGACTCGATCTACTTCTACAACGGCACCACGCTGACCGTGAACCTGTACACGCCGTCGGTGCTGACCTGGACCTCGCGCGGGATCACGGTCACCCAGACCACCACGTACCCGGTCAGTGACACCACGACCCTCACGGTGACCGGCAGTGCCGGCGGATCGTGGTCGATGCGGCTGCGCATCCCCTCCTGGACCACCGGGGCCACTGTCAGCGTCAACGGAACCGCCCAGAGCATCACCACGACGCCGGGCACGTACGCCACCCTGACCCGGTCCTGGACCTCCGGCGACGTCGTGACCGTCAAGCTGCCCATGCGGGTGGTCATGAAGGCGGCCAACGACAACGCCAACGTCTCCGCGGTCACCTACGGCCCGGTCGTGCTCGCCGGCAACTACGGCAACACGTCGCTGTCCGCACTGCCCAGCCTCACTCCGAGTACGGTGACCCGCAGCAGCACCAGCTCGCTGGCGTTCACCGCCACCGCCAACGGCGCGACAGTCAACCTCGCCCCGTTCTACGACGCGCACGGCTACAACTACACGGTCTACTGGAACGCCTCCGGGCAGGGCGGCACCACCGCGGGCGCGGTGTTCCGGCTGGCCAACGCGGCCAGCGGGCTGGTCCTCGGGGTGCAGAACATGTCAACCGCCGACGGCGGGCTAGCCGTGCAGTGGACCGACAACGGCACCGCCGACCACAACTGGGAGCTGATCGTCGACGGCTCGGCGCTGCGGCTGCGCAACGCCAACAGCGGCAAGGTGCTCGGCGTGGAGAACATGTCCACCGCCGACAACGCCCGGGTGATGCAGTGGGCCGACAACGGCACCGCCGACCACCGCTGGACGGTCGTCGACAACGGCGACGGCTCCCACAAGCTGCGCAACGTGCACACCGGCAAGCTGCTGGCGATCCTCAGCGGCTCCACCGCCAACGGCGCGCAGGCCGTGCAGGACCCCGACAACGGCAGCACCGACAACCTCTGGCGCTTCGTGCCCGAGGGCGCGCGCCGCATCCAGAACCTCGCCTCCGGGCTGGTCCTGGGCGTGCAGAACATGTCGACCGCGGACGGCGGCCTGGTGCTGCAGTGGGGCGACACCGGCACCGCCGACCACCTCTGGACCGCCGTCGTCGACACCGGCGGCTACCTGCGGCTGCGCAACGGCAACAGCGCCAAGGTGCTCGGCGTGGAGAACATGTCCACCGCCACCGGCGCCCGGATCATGCAGTGGGCCGACAACGGCACCGCCGACCACCGCTGGCGCCTGCGCCACGCCGCCAACGGCGCCTTCCGCATCCAATGCGCCAACGGCGGCAAGGTCCTCGCCGTCAGCGGTGCCTCCACCGCCCAGGGCACCCAGATCGTCACCGCCGACGACTCCACCGCCAACGACCGCCTATGGCGCTTCCTCTGACGGTCCCCTTGCTCCACCCGCCGACCCGGCGCACACCACCGGGTCGGCCCTCCCTTGATCGTTCGACCTGCCTGGCACATGGGTGAACAGCCCGGCAAGATACGCACAGGTGCCAGGCAAGTCAGACGATCAAGGCAAGGGCGGCCGCCTCGTGGGCGGCGTACCGGATGGGTGGGTCAGGCGGGTGGGCCGCTGCTGGCGCGGACCATGAGGGTCGGGGCGACGCGCGGGTGGGGCGGGGCGTCGGGCAGGTCCGCGTCGAGCAGGTCCAGGAGGGCGGCGAGGCAGCGGCGGCCGACCTCGTCGAAGTCCTGGCGGACGGTGGTCAGCGGCGGGGACAGGTATTCCGCCTCGGGGATGTCGTCGAAGCCGACGATGCTGACGTCCTCGGGCACCCGGATGCCGCGTTCGTGCAGCGCCCGCAGCATGCCCAGGGCCTGCTGGTCGTTGGCGCAGAACACGGCGGTGACGTCGGAACCGATCCGGTGGCCCGCCTCGTAACCCGAGCGCGGGCTCCAGTCGCCGACGATCACCGCCGGAACGCGGCGGCCCGCGGCTTCCAGGGCCTGCCGCCAGCCGTCGACCCGGTCGCGGGCCTCCAGCCAGTCCTTGGGCCCGGTCAGGTGCCACACGGTCTCGTGGCCGAGTTCGAGCAGGTGCTCCACCGCCAGGCGGGCCCCGGCGACCTGGTCCACGGAGATGGTCGGCAGGTCCCCGGCGATGTCGGACTCGACCACCACGGCGGGCACGCCGGTCGGCAGGCTGTGCGCCGCGGCGGCGGCGGTCAGCAGCGGCGCGATGATGACGACACCGGCCACGGACTGCTCGGTGAGCCGGTTGACGGCCTCGGTGACACCGGCGCGGTCGAGCTTCTCCAGGGCGACGATGCTGATGCCGTAGCCCGCGTGGCGGGCGGCCCGCTCGACGCCGAGCAGGGTGGCGGCGGGGCCGTAGAGGATGGTGTCGAAACTGACCACGCCGATGACGCGCGAGCGCCGCCCGGCCAGGCCGCGAGCCAGCGCGTTGGGCCGGTAGTTGAGCTGCTTGACGGCCACCAGCACCCGCTCACGGGTCTCGTCGCGCACGCTCGGGTGGTTGTTGAGCACCCGGGACACGGTCTGGTGCGACACCCCGGCGAGGCGGGCGACATCGTTCATCACCGCCGCTCGGGCGGCCGGCTGCTGACTCATCGTGACTCCCCTGACGGCACATCGTATCGCATGTTGATCATCTTTCGTCGCGGACGGCCGACAGGACGACGGATGCGTGCGCCCCGGCCCACTCGGGCACACGCATCCGTCGTCATCGGTGAAGTAGGGGTCAGAATCCGCGGGCCAGCCGGTAGTACGCCTGGTTCCAGCGGATCTCGTCGGCGAACCGTCGGGTGGTGGTGTCGGCGTCGATCACGACCAGTTCGGTGCGTGCCATCTCGGCCAGGTCGTGCAGCTCCTCGACACCCACGGCCTGCGACAGCACGGTGTGGTGCGGAGCCCCGGCGGTGATCCACGCCTCGGCGGAGCCGGCCAGCGACGGCCGGGGACGCCACACCGCGCGGGCGACCGGCAGCTTCGGCAGCGGCTGCGGCGGGGCGACGACGTCGACCTCGTTGGCCACCAGCCGGAACCGCTCGCCCATGTCGGCCAGACCCATCACCACGGCAGGGCCGGGCTGGGCGTCGAACACCAGGCGGACCGGGTCCTCCCGGCCGCCGATGCTCAGCGGGTGGATCTCCACGTTCGGTGTGTCCGCGGCGATGGTCGGGCAGACCTCCAGCATGTGCGCGCCGAGCACCAGCTCCTGGCCCGGGGTGAGGTCGTAGGTGTAGTCCTCCATGAACGAGGTGCCGCCGGTGGTGCCGACCGACATCGCCTTCAGCGTGCGCACCAGCACCGAGGTCTTCCAGTCGCCCTCGCCGCCGAAGCCGTAGCCGTCGGCCATCAGCCGCTGCACCGCGATGCCGGGCAGCTGCCGCAGGCCGCCCAGGTCCTCGAAGTTGGTGGTGAAGGCGCGGAAGCCGCCCGCCTCCAGGAAGTTGCGCAGGCCGGCCTCGATGCGGGCGGCGTAGCGCAGCGACTCGTGGCGCTCGCCGCCGGCCCGCAGCTCGGCGGTGACCCGGTAGCTGTCCTCGTACACCTTGACCAGCTCGTCGATCTGCGTGGCGGGCACCGCCTCCACGGCGTCGACCAGGTCGTTGACGCCGTAGGTGTTGACCGAGACGCCGAAGCGCAGCTCCGCCTCGACCTTGTCGCCCTCGGTCACCGCGACGTCGCGCATGTTGTCGCCGAACCGGGCCAGCCGCAGCGAGCGCATCGCCGCCCAGCCGATCGACGCCCGGGTCCACGCGCCGACCCGGGCGACCACCCGCGGGTCGGACACGTGGCCCGCGACGGTCTTGCGGGCGACGCCGAGCCGGGTCTGGATGTACCCGAACTCGCGGTCGCCGTGCGCGGCCTGGTTGAGATTCATGAAGTCCATGTCGATCTCGTCCCAGGGCAGCAGCACGTTCGCCTGGGTGTGCAGGTGCAGCAGCGGCGTCGTCAACGCATCCAGCCCGGAGATCCACATCTTCGCCGGGGAGAAGGTGTGCATCCAGGCGATCACCCCGACGGCGCCCTGCGCGGCGGCCTCGCGGCACACCTGCAGGATCTCGCCGCTGGAGGTGAGGACGGGCTTCCAGACCACCCGCGCCGGGATGTCCGGCGACTCGTCGAGGATCCGGGCGATCTCCCGGGACTGGCCGGCGACCTGGCGCAGGGTCTCTTCGCCGTACATGCCCTGGCTGCCGGTGAGGAACCAGACCTCGGGCTGGGGATGCGTTGTCATGTGCTTGCCTTCCGCGATACGGGTTCGGGGTTACTTCTTGCGGATGCCGATGAGGCGTTGGAGCAGGATGAACGCGAACAGCAACCCGCCGATCACGATCTTGGTCCACCACGAGTTGAGGCTGCCGTCGAAGGTGATGAGGGTCCGGATCACGCCGAGCACGAGCACCCCGAGCACCGTGCCGAACACGTACCCGGAGCCGCCGGTGAGCACCGTGCCGCCGATGACGACCGCGGCGATGACGTCGAGTTCCATGCCGACCGCGATCAGCGGGGCGCCGGACAGGGTGTAGAACGACAGCAGGATGCCGCCGATCGCCGAGCACAGGCCGCTGATGACGTACACCGCGATCTTCGTCTGGCCCACGGGCAGGCCCATGAGCAGCGCCGACTGCTGGTTGCCGCCGAGCGCGTAGACGTTGCGGCCCAAGCGGGTGTACGCGAGCACGAACGCGCCGACGAGCACGACCGCGAACGCGACCAGCACGCTGATCGACACGAAGTTGCCGCTCGGGTTGCCGATGCGTTCCTGGGCCATGCTGGTCCAGAACGGATCGGTGATCGGGATCGACGACTTGCTGATGAACGTGCACATGCCGCGGGCGAAGAACATGCCGGCCAGCGTCACGATGAACGGCTGGATCTCGAAGAAGTGGATCACGCAGCCCATCAGGAAGCCCAGCGTCGGGCCGACGAGCAGCGCGATCACCAGCACCGCCGCGGGGGGCATGCCGCCCTGCAGCAGCGATGCCGACATCATCGCGGTCATCGCCACGACCGAGCCCACGGACAGGTCGATGCCGCCGGTGAGGATGACGAAGGTCATGCCGACCGCGACGACGAGCAGGAATCCGTTGTCGATGAAGACGTTGAACACGACCTGCACGTTGGAGAAGGCGCGGTACTGCGAGACGCCGACGCCGTACATGACCAGCAGCAGGGTGAGCGTGGCCAGCACCGGCACGTACCGCTGCGGGATGCGCCACCAGTCGCGGGTGGCGGTGAGTGGGGTCGTGGTCATGCCGGCACCTGCTCCTTGCTCTGGTCGACCGCCGTCGGCGCGACGGGCGCGACGGGTCGCCGGCGCGCGAACTTGGCCCGGAACGCGGGGGCCTGGACGAGGCAGACGATGATCACGACCACTGCCTTGAACAGCAGCGAGGTCTGCGGCGAGATGTTCATCGCGTACACGGTGGTGGTCAGGGTCTGGATGAGCAGCGCGCCGAGGATGGTGCCGCTGAGCGAGAACCGCCCGCCGGCCAGCGACGTGCCGCCGATCACGACGGCGAGGATCGCGTCGAGCTCGATCCACAGGCCGGCCGCGTTGCCGTCGGCGCTGGACACGTTCGCGGTGACCATGAACCCGGCGATGCCGGCGCACACCGCGCTGATGACGTACACCAGGAAGGTGATGCGGGCCGAGCGGATGCCGGCCAGCCGGCTGGCCTCGGCGTTGCCGCCCACCGACTCGATGATCATGCCGAGCGCGGTACGCCGGGTGACCGCGGCGACCAGCAGGGCCACCCCGGCCGCGATGAAGATGGCCAGCGGCAGGGTGAGCAGGTAGCCGACCCCGACCGACTTGTACGGCTCGGAGTTGATGGTGATGATCTGGCCCTCGGTGATCAGCTGGGCGAGGCCGCGGCCGGCCACCATCAGGATCAGCGTGGCGATGATCGGCTGGATGCCGATGATCGAGACGAGCGCCCCGTTCCAGGCGCCCAGCACCAGCGAGAGCCCGATGCCCAGGGCCAGCGCCACCAGCACGCCGCCGAGGGCGTTCTGGTCCGGCTGCCGGCTGATGTGCAGGCAGGCGATCGCGCCGCTGATCGCGCACATCGAGCCGACCGACAGGTCGATGCCGCCGGTGGCGATGACCAGCGTCATGCCGAGCCCGACCAGGATCAGCGGGGCGGCCAGCCGCAGGATGTCGACGAGGCTGCCGTAGAGGTGGCCGTCCTTCATCTCGACCGTCAGGAATCCGGGCCGGTAGATCGTGTTGGCGACCAGCAGCGCCACCAGCGCGACGACGGGCCAGAACAGCGAGTGGCCGGAGACGGCGGCCCACCGTGCCTTGGCGGTGCTCATGCCTTCTCCTCGCTTCGCTCGCCGACGACATGTGGCATGAGCCTGCTGATTCGCTCGCTGCGCTCACTCATGCTCGGGCCCCTTCGTGGTGCGTGCCGCTGGCGATGGTCTGCATGACGAGGTCGGCGTCCACCGTGTGGTCGTTGGCCAGTTCGGTGACCAGCTGCCGGTCGCGCATGACCGCGATCTTGTGGCTGAGCCGCAGCACCTCCTCCAGCTCGGCGGAGATGAACAGCACCGCCATGCCGCCGTCGGACAGCTGCACGACCAGCTTCTGGATCTCGGCCTTGGCGCCGACGTCGATGCCGCGGGTGGGCTCGTCGAGGATCAGCAGCCGCGGCTCGGTGATCAGCCAGCGGGCCAGCAGGACCTTCTGCTGGTTGCCGCCGGACAGGTTGCGCACCGGGATCTCGGGATCGGCCGGGCGGATGCTCAGCGCCTTGACGTACTTGTCGACCAGCTCGTCCTGCCGGCGGCGCGGGATGGGCCGCAGCCAGCCCCGGGCGGCCTGCATGGCGAGGATGATGTTCTCGCGCACGCTCAGCTCGCCGACCAGGCCCTCGGTGCGCCGGTTCTCGGAGCAGAACGCGATGTCGTGGCCGATCGCGGCGATCGGGCTGCGCAGCGGCGCGGACTTGCCGTCGATGGCGACCTTGCCGTGGTCGGCGCGGTCCGCGCCGAACAGCAGGCGGGCCACCTCGGTGCGGCCGGAGCCGAGCAGCCCGGCCAGGCCGACGACCTCCCCGGCGTGGATGGTGAGGCTGAACGGCGTCACCGAACCCTTGCGGCCCAGCTCTTCGGCCTGCAGGAACGGCGTGCCCGCCTCGATCGCGCGCACATCCCGCTTGGACTGCTCGTCCAGGCTCTCCAGCACGTCGAGTTCCTTGCCGATCATCTTCTCGACCAGGGCGAGCTGGGGCAGCTCCGCGATCGGGTACTCCCCCACCAGGCGGCCGTTGCGCAGCACGGTGATCCGGTCGGCGATGCCGTAGACCTGGTCGAGGAAGTGGGTCACGAAGATGATCGCGATGCCCTCGTCGCGCAGCTGGCGCATGATGCGGAACAGCTGCTCCACCTCGGTCGCGTCGAGGCTGGAGGTGGGCTCGTCGAGGATGAGCACCCGGGCCTGGATGTCGATGGCGCGGGCGATGGCGACCATCTGCTGCACGGCGAGGGAGTACGTGCCCAGCAGCTGCGTCACGTCGATGTGCAGGTCGAGACGGGCCAGCAGGTCACGGGCGCGGCGGCGCATCTCGCCCCAGCGGATCGCGCCCAGGGTGCGCGGCTCGCGCCCGATGAAGATGTTCTCCGCCACCGACAGGTTGGCGCAGAGGTTGACCTCCTGGTAGACGGTGCTCACTCCGGAGGCGGCGGCCTGCATGGGGCCGCTGAACGACACCTGCTGCCCGGCCAGCTCGACGGTCCCCGCGTCGTGGGAGTACACGCCGGTCAGCACCTTGATCAGGGTTGACTTGCCGGCGCCGTTCTCGCCCATGAGGGCGTGCACCTCGCCGGGGAACAGCCGGAAGTCGACGCCGTCGAGCGCGCGCACCCCCGGGAAGGACTTGCTGATGGCGGTCATCGTCAGGACCGGTTGCCTACCCGACATCCCATCCGACCTTTCGCTGAGTACGTGGGCAAGGGTCGCCGCGGCCGTCCGGCAGCGGACTGGGTCGGCTCGGCGGCGAGGACGTCGGCCGGTCGCGGTGTGCCCCGCGGATCCGGCTCCGTCTGCGGTGAGGTGAGGACGGGGCCGCCGCACGGCGTGCGGCGGCCCCGGGGTGCGATCAGTACTTGCGGGTCGGCAGCGCGGCCTTGGCCTGCTCCGGCGTGAAGGTGGTCTCCTGGGTCTCGATGCGCTGGGGGATGGTCTCCCCGGCCTTGACCTTCTTGACCAGGTCCATCAGCTGGGGCCCGAGCAGCGGGCTGCACTCCGCGATGAAGTTGAACTTGCCGTCGGCCAGGGCCTGCATGCCGTCCTTGACCGCGTCGATCGTAATGATCTTGATGTCCTTGCCCGGCACCTTGCCCGCGGCGGTGATCGCCTCGAGCGCGCCCAGACCCATGTCGTCGTTGTGCGCGAACAGCACGTCGATCTTCGGGTTGGCCTTCAGGAACTGCTCCATGACGGCCTTGCCGCCGGCGCGGGTGAACTCACCGGTCTGCGACGCGATGATCTTCAGGTTCGGGTTGGCCGCGATGGCCTCGCCGAAGCCTTTCTTGCGGTCGTTGGCCGGGGCCGAACCCGTGGTGCCCTGCAGCTCCACGATGTTCACCGGGCCGGTGGCCGTCTTGGTCTCGTTGACCAGCCACTCACCGGAGAGCTTGCCCTCCTTGACGAAGTCCGAGCCGATGAACGTCTTGTACAGCGACTTGTCCGCCGAGTCCACCGAGCGGTCGGTCAGGATCACCGGGATGCCGGCGTCCTTGGCCTCCTTGAGCACGGTGTCCCAACCCGACTCCACCACCGGCGAGAAGGCGATGACGTCGACCTTCTGCTGGATGTAGTTGCGGATCGCGGTGATCTGGTTCTCCTGCTTGCCCTGCGCGTCGTCGAACTTCAGCTCGATGTTGGCCTCCTTGGCGGATTCCTTGATCGAGTTGGTGTTCGCGGTGCGCCAGCCGCTCTCGGCGCCGACCTGCGAGAAGCCGAGCGTCAGCTTGCCGTCGTCGGCCGGCGTGTCGCCGGTGTCGCTGTTGCCGCACGCGGCCATGCCGGTCGCGAGCAGAGTTGCGGTCAACACCGCGACGGCGCGGCGTCGCGTGATGGCCTTGCCCATGGTGAGCATGCGATCTCCTTGGATGAGGATGGGCCTACCCCCGCGCGCCGTGTGGGACGTCGGCGCGCGGCCTGCGCTGTGGTGCTGGTGGAGCGGTGATGCTGCGGTGAGAGAGTCGGGGTGGTGCCACCGCCGGCGCCGAACCGGCGGACATCTAGCGGCCGGACTGGCCGTACACGTTCTGGTAGCGGTCGTAGAGGGAGTCCACATCCGCCTGCGCCATCGGCAGCGGCTGCCCCAGCGCCCTGGCCAGGTGCGCGGTGCGGGCGACGTCCTCGCACATCACCGCCGCCTTGACCGCGGCCCGGGCGTCCTTGCCGATGGTGAAGACGCCGTGGTTGCGCATCAGCACCGCCGGCGAGCGGTGCCCGGACAGGGTGGCCACGATGCCCTTGCCGATGTCGTCGCCGCCGATCAGCGCGAAGGGCCCGATCGGGATCTCCCCGCCGAACTCGTCGGCCTGCGCCGTCAGGTGGCACGGGATGGCCTCGCCCCGCGCCGCCCACGCCGTGGCGTACGTGCTGTGCGTGTGCACCACCCCGCCCACCTCGGGCATGGCCCGGTAGACGTAGGCGTGCGCGGCGGTGTCGCTCGACGGCGACAGGTCGCCCTCGACGACCACGCCGTCCAGATCGCAGACGATCATGTTGGCCGGGGCGAGGTCGTCGTAGGACACCCCGCTGGGCTTGATGACCAGCAGCTCCTGGCCCGGCACCCGGGCCGACACGTTGCCTGAGGTCCAGGCCACCAGCCCGTATCGCGTCAGCTCCCCGTGCAGCGACGAGACGGTCTGCCGCAACGCCGCGATGACCTCGCTCATGCCGCCACCCCCAGCGCCACCGTCGGCTCGTCGGCCGAGCGCTGCTGGGCGGCGTTGCGGATGGCGCGCAGGCGGGACATCACGTCGTTCGCACCGCGTCCGAAGTGGTCGTGCAGGGTGCGGTACTCGGCGTAGAGCGCGTCGTAGGCGCGGGCCCGGTCCGGGTCGGGCTGGTAGACGCCCCGCTCGACCCGCCCCATCGCCTCCGACGCCTCGTGCACGTCGACGTAGGCCCCGGCGGCGACCGCGGCGTGGATCGCCGAGCCGAGTGCCGGGCCCTGCGCCGAGCCGATGATGCTCAGCGGCCGGTCGGTCACGTCGGCGTAGATCTGCATCAGCAGCCGGTTCGTGGTCAGGCCACCCGCCACGACCAGCTCGGTGACCGGCACGCCCGCCGCCGCGAACGCCTCGATGATCATGCGGGTGCCGTACGCGGTCGACTCCAGCAGCGCCCGGTAGACGTCGGCCGGCCGGGTGGCCAGGGTCAGCCCGACGAGCAGGCCGGACAGGTCGTGGTTGACCAGCAGCGAGCGGTTGCCGTTCCACCAGTCCAGCGCGATCAGGCCGTGGCCGCCGACCGGCTGCGCGGCGGCCAGCTCCGACAGGCGCTCGTGCGAATCGAAGCCCGCCGGGGCGGCGTGGTCGACATACCAGCCGAAGATGTCGCCGACGCCGCTCTGCCCGGCCTCGTATCCCCAGGCGCCCGGGCTGATGCCGCCGTCGACGACGCCGCACATGCCGGCCACCTCGGCCGGGACCGTGCCGTTGACGACGTGGCAGGTCGAGGTGCCCATGATGGCGACGAGCCGGCCCGGGTCGAGGGCCTGCGCGGCGGCGGCGGTGACGTGCGCGTCGACGTTGCCGACCGCGACCGCGATGCCTTCCGGCAGCCCGGTCCACGCCGCGGCCTCGGCCGTCAGCGAACCCGCCCGGCCGCCCAGCGGCAGCAGCGGACCGTCCAGCTTGGCCACGAAGCCCGCGAAGCCGGGGTTCAGCGCGGCCAGGTAGTCCTTGGAGGGGTAGCTGCCGTCCTGGAAGATGCCCTTGTAGCCGGCGGTGCAGACGTTGCGGGTCTCGACCCCGCAGAGCTGCCAGATGATCCAGTCAGCGGCTTCGATCCAGCGCTCGGCCCGGTCGTAGACCTCCGGGTCCTCCTCCAGCAGCTGCAGCCCCTTGGCGTACTGCCACTCCGCGGAGATCTTGCCGCCGTATCGGCCGATCCACGGCTCGCCGCGCTCGTGGGCCAGGGCGTTGATGCGGTCGGCGTGCGGCTGCGCGGCGTGGTGCTTCCACAGCTTCACCCACGCGTGCGGGCGGTGGCGCAGCTCCGGCAGCTCGCACAGCGGCGTGCCGTCGGCCAGCGCCGGCAGCACCGTGCACGCGGTGAAGTCGGTGCCGATGCCGATCACGTCGGCCGGGTCGACGCCCGCCGCGGCCAGCGCTGCCGGGACCGCGTAACGCAGCACGTCGCGGTAGTCGTCGGGGTCCTGCAGCGCCCAGTCCGGCGGCAGCGGCGCAGCGGAGGCGGCGAGCACGCCGTCCATGACGCCGTGGCGGTACTCGTGCACCGCCGTGCCGACCTCGGCGCCGTCGCTGACCCGGACCACCAGGGCCCGGCCGGACAGCGTGCCGTAGTCGACGCCGACGACGTACCGGTCGCTCATGTCTTCCTCCGCTCGGTTGCTGGCACACAGTGTTAGCGCTCACATCAAGGTGCGTCAAGACACGCCAACGCAACAGATGCGTAACGGCGGCTGGTGCAGAACGACCCAAGAATTTGCGCAACACTTCACGCAGGCGGCATGTGGAATGCGCAGCCCGTCATCGGGCATCCCTTGACGTGAACCGATGTGTGCGTTAACACTATCGCTGCAACCGAGTCCGGCGTTCGACCGGATCGAGTCCGCGGACATGCCGTGCGCCCGGCCGGCGTCGGCAGCTCGACGGCGGGCGGGGGTGGCACTTCATGCGGTGAGAGCGGCACCCCCGCCCGCTCCAACAGAACCGTCCTGATCGGACGGTTCTGTTCGGGCAAGCTGACGCCCGCAGACCGTCAGGCGGATCTGCGGGCGGAAGGGCAGAGGGGAGGGACGGCGGGCTGGTCAGGCCGCCGGCGAGGCAGTCGGTTCGGGCGACGGGTCGGCCGACGGCGCGTACGGGATCGCGCTGCCCTTGACGTACTCGTCCCAGGGCTTGTCAAAGTCGGTCCAGCCGTTGCCGTACTGCAGCCTGCGCGGCGTGCCCTTGGTGACGACCGGGTCGCCGATCATCGTCTGCTCGAACAGCCACTTGGCGTCCGCCAGGGACATGTTGACGCAGCCGTGCGAGACGTTGCGCACGCCCTGGTCCTTCACCGACCACGGGGCCGCGTGGATGAACTCGCCACCCCAGGTCAGCCGCTGGGCGTACTCGATGTTGGTCCGGTACCGGTTTGCCGGATTCGGGTCGTTCGTCGTGTCGAACACCGTCTTGGCCAGGCGCTCGATGATGACGGTGGTGCCGCTGGACGAGGGCATGCTCGGCCGGCCGAGGCTGACCCGGATGGTGCGCACGGTGGCGCCGTCCTTGACGACCTTCATCACCTTCGGCTTGGCCTTGTCGTCGATCGTCATGACCAGCGACCGGCCGATGGCACAGGTCAGCGTCGAGTTGCGTTTGCCGAAGTAACCGTCGCCCAGGGGCAGCCCACCCGCGCGCACGTCGACGAAGACCTTCGTGCCGGCCTGCCAGAACTCCCGCGGCCGCCAGTGCAGCTCGTCGGGGGTGTACCAGGTCCAGATGCCCTCCTGCGCCGGCGTCGTCTGCACCAGCAGCCGCCGCTGCAGCGCCGCCCGCTGCGCCTCAGGGATCTTGCGGCTGAGCCGGAAGATCAGCGGCATGCCGACACCCACCACGGCGTCGTCGGGCAGGAAGCTGACGACGCTGACGACCTTGTCCGGCTGGGCCATGGTCGTGAAGGTCGACGTCGCCGTGGCGGGCTTGCCGTCGTCACCGGTCGCGGTGACCGTGACGGTGTAGGCCGTCCCGTACGCCAGGGACTTGGCCGGCAGCCAGCCCTTGCCGTCAGGGTGCAGCTCCCCCGTCACCTCGGCGCCCGCCGCGTCCTTGAGCACGACCTGCGTGGAGACCGCGTCGGTCGCGGCGAACACGATCTCGGCCGAGGCGGGGACGTCCGTCGCGGCCGCGGCCGGCTCGGTGATCGTGACGTGGGCCTTGGGCGGCGGACCCTCCGGACTCTGGCCGGGCGAGGCCGTCCCGGACGGCGACTTGCTGCCCGTGCAGGCGGCCAGGCCGATCGCGGTGCCCGTCAGGCCCAGGGCGGCGAGGGCAGACCGGCGCGTCAGCGGGCCGAGGTCGAGGCGGGGGAAGGAGGGCATGCATTCCTCACCAGGTCACGAGGGGTGTATGCCGGTCCATCGGGGGAGGGAGCCGACAACGACGATCCCGGACAACTCTACGCCGCGTTCCGTGAAGATCCCTCACACTCCCGACCGGCCCGGAGCCCGCCCGGCCCGAACCGGCCCACCGCCGGAGCCCGGTGTCAGCGGAAGCCGTCGCGCAGCCGCCGGAAGAAGCCACCCTCCATGGGCAGCGGGGCTGCGGGCGGCGGGGCCACCGCGCGCTGGCGGGCGATCGGCTGGTCGTAGTCGGTGCGCGCGATGGCGTCGATGACCTGCTCCTCGGTGAAGTCCTCGGAGCCGGGGATGTGCGGGACGAACCCCACCAGCATGCCGTCGCGCAGCACCTGCGCCTCCAGGCCCGCGGTGCCGTCCGTGTCCCAGAGCGCCTCCCGGCCGTCGGGCAGCGCGATCCGGACACCGACCTTGCGGTGCCCTCCCCCGAGGGACAGGTGCGCGGGGACTCCGCGGTCACGCAGGCGGTCCACCACTCGCCGAGCACGGTTCTCGTCCATGCGCCCACGGTAGCCAGCCACGCTGGGCAGCCGCTGAAAACCACGCCGACCGGGCACGCCTAGGCTGCAGCGGTGAGCCTGGAGTGGGAGCAGACCGTCATCGACGCGCACGACCCGGCGGCGCTGGGCCGCTGGTGGCGGGAGGCGCTCGACTGGGTGGTCGTCGACGACGACCCCCGCTGGTACGAGATCCGCCCCGCCCTCGACCGGCGGCCCGGTCTCATCTTCGTGCCGGTGTCCGACGCCAAGACCGGCAAGAACCGGGTCCACCTCGACCTGCGCCCCGACGACCGGGACGCCGAGGTCGGCCGGCTGATCGCGCTCGGCGCGACGCGCGTCGACATCGGGCAGGGCGAGCCGTACTGGGTCGTGCTGGCCGACCCGGAGGGCAACGAGTTCTGCGTGCTGTCCTCGCGCCGCGCCTGATCGCAGCCGCGAGCCGCCCGCCGGTATGTGTCAGCGCGATGTCCAGACCTTGACAGTCGTATATCTATACGAGTATCAATTAGCTGAAAATAACGTTATAGAGCCGATGTGCTCAGGGGCGTCGACGATCCACCACGGAGCGTCGACGTCTGCCTTCCCGACCGCGACGGGGCTTTCGGCGACGCCTCGTCTGGCCCGGTAACGACCCTGGGAGACCCCATGCACCCAGCACGTCATCGACGCCGCCTGCGGACCGCCGTCCTCCACGGCGCCCTCGGCATCCTCACCGTCCTCGGCGGCCTCACCGCCGCCGCCGCTCCGGCCACGGCCGCCCCCGCCCAGCCGTCCCCGCTGACCACCCCGTGGACCAGCCAGGCGCTCAACGGCACCCCCCTGCCGGAGTATCCGCGCCCGCAGATGACCCGCCCCGACTGGCTGAACCTCAACGGCGAGTGGCAGCTGGGCCAGTCCACCACCAACGGCGCGCCCGTGTTCGGCCAGAACCTGCCCGAGCGGGTCAACGTGCCGTTCCCGGTCGAATCGGCGCTGTCGGGCATCAAGCGCGCCGCCAACGACAACCGCTACTACCTGACCTACCGCCGCACCTTCACGGTCCCGGCCGGCTGGGCCGGCCGCCGCGTGCAGCTGCACTTCGGCGCGGTCGACTGGCGCACCACGGTATGGGTCAACGGCGTGCAGGTCGGCACCCACACCGGCGGTTACGACCGGTTCGAGTTCGACGTCACGGCGCAGCTCAACGGGGGCACCAACGAGCTGGTCGTGCGGGTGTTCGACCCGACCGACTCCGGCGCCGAGGGCAGCAATCCGGCCCGTGGCAAGCAGGTCCGCAACCCCGGCGGCATCTTCTACATCCCCACCTCGGGCATCTGGCAGACGGTCTGGATGGAGCCGACGCCCACCTCGTCCATCTACAGCGCCGACCTCTACGCCAACCTGGCCAACAACACCCTGCGGATCCGGGTGTTCACCCGCGGCGACGTCACCGGGCACTCGGTGTACGCCGAGGCGCTCAACGGCAGCACCGTGGTCGGCACCGCCACCGGCGGCTTCACCGAGTTCACCGTGCCGGTGCCCAGCGCCCGCCGCTGGTCGCCCGACGACCCGTTCCTCTACAACCTGCGGCTGTCGCTGCGCAACAGCGCCGGCACGACGGTCGACCAGACCATGCACTACTTCGGCATGCGCGAGGTCGGCAAGGCCATGCTCAACGGCAAGCTGATGCCGACCCTCAACGGCCAGTTCGTCATGCACAACGGCACCCTCGACCAGGGCTTCTGGCCCGACGGCCTGTACACCGCGCCGACCGACGCGGCCCTGGCCGGCGACCTGCAGAAGATCAAGGACCTCGGCTTCAACATGGTCCGCAAACACATCAAGGTCGAACCGCAGCGCTGGTTCTACCACGCCGACCGTCTCGGCCTGCTGGTCTGGCAGGACATGCCGAGCAAGGGCGACCCCGGCACCGCGGCGCAGCAGGCGCAGTGGGAGACGGAGCTGCGCGAGGTCGTCGACGAGCACCGCTCCTCCCCCGCCGTCGTGGTGTACGTGCCGTTCAACGAGGGCTGGGGCGAGTGGAACCTCGCCGACACGTCCCGGGTCGCGCAGAACGTCAAGAACCAGGACCCGAGCCGGCTGGTCAACCCGCACAGCGGCTACAACTGCTGCGCGTCCAAGGGCGACCCCGGCAACGGCGACATCATGGACTGGCACATGTACGTCGGCCCCGACTCGCCCACCCCGACGTCGACCCGCGTCGCGATGCTCGGCGAGTACGGCGGCATGGGCCTGCGCTCGCCAGGCCACGAGTACAGCCCCAACGGCAACTTCGGGGCGTACGAGATGCACACCAGCACCCAGTCCATCACCGACCGGTTCGTGGGCCTGATCAACTCGTCCACCAACCTGATGTACACCCGGGGCCTGTCCGGCCTGGTCTACACGCAGCCGTTCGACGTCGAGGGCGAGGTCAACGGCTTCTGGACGTACGACCGGCAGGTGCTCAAGTTCGACGCGGCCCGGGTGCGGGCCGCCAACCAGGGCATCATCGCCGCGTCCAAGGCGCTCAACACCGGCCCGCCGCCCGGCCAGCGCATCATCGGCCCCGGCGGCAAGTGTGTCGACGTCGCGGCCGACGACACCGGGGGCAACGGGGCGGCCGTCCAGCTGTGGGACTGCCAGGCGGCCTCCGGTGACCAGCGCTGGACCTGGGACGGCAGCTCCCTGCGCACCCTGGGTCGCTGCATGGACGCCACCGGCAACGGCACCGCCAACGGCACGCTGATCCAGCTGTGGGACTGCAACGGCGGCGGCGCGCAGCAGTGGGTGCAGCAGGCCAACGGCTCGCTGCGCAACCCGCAGTCCGGCCGCTGCCTCGACTCGCCCAGCGGCTCCACCGCCAACGGCGCGCGGCTGCAGCTGTACGACTGCAACAGCAGCGCGGCGCAGGTGTTCCGGGTCGGCGGCGGCTCCACCGCAGCGAGCAACATCATCGGCCCCGGCGGCAAGTGCGTCGACGTCGCCGCCGACGACACCGGGGGCAACGGGGCGGCCGTCCAGCTGTGGGACTGCCAGTCCTTCGCCGTGGACCAGAAGTGGGCCTGGGACACCACCACGCTGCGCACCCTGGGCCGCTGCATGGACGCCACCGGCAACGGCACCGCCAACGGCACCCTCATCCAGCTGTGGGACTGCAACGCCGGCGGATCACAGCAGTGGATCCCGCAGGCCAACGGCTCGCTGCGCAACCCGCAGTCCGGCCGCTGCCTCGACTCGCCCAACGGCTCCACCGCCAACGGCGCCCGCCTGCGGCTGTGGGACTGCAACGGCAGCCCCGCCCAGCAGTTCCTGAAGCAATAGCGAACCGGGTGGTGGCGGCGCTTCCCACGCCGTCACCACCGGCCGCACCCGGCCCGCCCGGCTCAGGCCGCCGGGGCGACCGTGGCGTCCAGGCGGCCCGAACGCCGCAGCGAGTCGGCCACGAACCCGGAGGCCTTCAGCTCCTCGACGAGGTCGCACAGGAACCGGACCGTCTCCGGCCGCCGCTGCCGGGACGTGCCCACGGCCTGCTTGATCTGCATGAAAGCCTCGCCGATCACCCGGACGCCCGGATCGGCGGCCGCATACGCGGTCATCGGCTGCCGGATGCCCGCCCCCACCTCCAGGCCGTCGGTGCGGAACACCTCGACACCCTCGTCGCCGCGGACGATCTCGGCGTGCTCCAGCGTGCGCGACAGGAACAGGTCGTACGCCGACCCCCGCTTCACGCCGACGCGCACACCGGGCCGGTCCACGTCGCCGGGTGAGCCGATCGGCGAGTCCACCGGGACGACATAGACGGCTTCGATGACGGCGTACGGGGCGGTGAACGCGACCTCGGACTCGCGGGCCGGTTCGACCGCCAGGAAGCAGATGTCGGCCTGGCCGGAGGTCAGCGCCTCGAAGGACTTGCGGGCGGCGTCGAAACACACGAACTCGACGGGCACGCCCAGCCGCGCCCCGACCTCGCGCGCGATGTCCACGGTCACCCCGCTCGGCGCGTCCGGTGTGCCCTGCGCCAGCACCGGGTTGCCGAGATTGATGGACGCCCGCAGCACTCCGGTCGAAGCCAGGTCCCGCACGACCTCACCACTAACGATCATGACCGAAGCCTAGGCCACGACCCGCCCCGCCACTGCCCCGCGCCCCACCGGGAACCAACCTGCCGGACGCCCACGGACCCCGGCACCGGTCTGCTGTTTCGGGGAAACTGCAGCATTTGGATGACTCTTTCGTGCAGTTTCCCCGAAACAGCAGGACCGGTCAGAGACGGCGCCAGAGGGCGGGGGTGTTCGGCGGTTCCCAGCCGGGTAGGGAGGTGTGGGCGATCTGGCAGGCGTAGGCCGGGCCGGCGTGGGTGACCTGCGCGCCGACGGCATACGGCTGGTAGGGCTGCCAGGTGCCGCCACCGCCGGGCGGGGTCGGGCTCGGGGAGGGCGTCGCCGTCGGAGAGGGGGAGGGCGGGGTGCCGGGCACGTTCAGCACGAAGTCGAACGTGGCCTGCCGGGTCGAGCCGACCTGCTGCACGTTCATCAGCAGGGCCGGGTCGAACAGGGAGTCGGTGCTGTTGCGGGGCTCGTTCGGGAAGTACAGCTGGGTGGTCAGGACCGGGCGGCCCGGCGCCTGCACCTTGACGTGGATGTGGCGGGTACGGCCCGGGTACAGGCCCGGCACGATGGTGGACAGGGTGAAGCGTCCCGCCGCGTCGGTGAACTGGTGGCCGCGGAAGCGGCTGCCGACGTTGTCGTACCCGCCGGCGTTGTCGGCCTGCCAGAAGTCCAGCAGCGCACCGGCGATGGGTTGGCAGGCCAGGCCGACGACGTAGCCGGTCAGGGTCAGCCGGGTGCCCGCGCCGTCGACCATCGCGGTGCGCAGCGGCGAGCCGGGCTTGAAGTACGGCCCCTCCATCTGCGGCGGGGTGAGTTCGTCGTCGTCGCAGGACTCGGGCGTGACCTGCACCGGCTGCCCGGACGGGGTGCTCGCCCGCGCGGGCACCGCGCCGAGCAGCAGCGGAGCGGCGGGCACGACCAGCGCGGCGCGCAGCAGGGTCTTGCGCGAGATGCCCGGGGTGCGGGCCTCGTCGTCGTTCATGGGTTCTCCTTCGTGGGGCGTCGACGGGAACCCTAGAGCGGCGCATAGCCACCATTCGATGGACGCGAGCGGGTGTTCGTGGTGTTTTCGGGGGTGCCCCACGTCCACGAGGCCGCCCGCCGGAACTCCCCCGCACTCGACCCGGTCTCCCGGCGGAAGAAGCGGCAGAAGTACGCCTGGTCGGCGAAGCCCAGCTCGCGGGCTATCTGCGCGATGCCGAGCCGGGTGCCCGCCAGCAACCGCATCGCCTCCACGGTGCGCGCGTGGCGGATCAGCTCGCCAGGCGAACGCCCGGTGACGTCGCGGACCGCCTCGCCCAGGTAGCCCTGGGAGACGCCCAGCGCCGCCGCGCACTCACGGACCGAGTGCCGCCCGCCGCCGGGCCCCATGAGCAGGTCGAGGAACCGGGCCGCGAGGTCGGCCCGCTGCCCGGTCGCGACCGGCGCGGCGGGCGTGCCGGTGGCGCGGGCGGCCTTGGTCAGCAGGACGCGCAGGTATGCCTGCACCACCCCGAGCGAATCCGCGGCGGGTTCGCCGTACTCCCGCCGCATGCGCCCGACCAGCGCGAAGGCCTCCTCGGCGACGTCGGGTGCGAGCCTGCGGCACGGCTGGTGCGCAAGCAGGTGCAGCAGTTCGCGGACCCGGGGACAACCCGCGAGGAACTCCTCGCCGAACAGGATCAGCCAGCCGTCCAGGTCCGCCAGGTCCTGCCAGTGGTGGGCACGGCCCGGCAGCACCACCGCCAGCTGCGGCGGCTCCAGCGGGTATGCGGCGAGGTCGACGACGTGCGCGCCCACGCCGCCGCGCACGAGCACGACCTCGTAGAAGGTGTGCCGGTGCGGGAACGGGGCGTGCGACATGGGGCCGAGCGCGTCGAACGTGTCGATCGCGAACGGCACCGGCAGCGGCTGCGGCACCGTGAGCCGGTGCAGTGGCAGGGACATCCCCCGAGCCTGCGGCCTCGATCCACGGGGCGGCAGATGTCAGCCCGGTCCTATCACGCCCTGATGCCAGGTTTACCTATCGTAAAGAATATGACCTGTTTGGAACTACAAGGTTTCCAGTGGTCTTCCTAGATTCGCCGTGTGGTCACCAAATCCAAGATCCTCACTGCATTGATCGCTGTGGCGGCGCTCTCCTCCGCCATGGTGGTCACGTCGGCCGCCACCGCCGGCTCGGCTTCCCCCATCCCCGCCCCGCTGCCCGTCGCCGCGGACCGCGGCATGGTCACCGAACTCGCCCGCACCCTGCGCATCAGTCCTGATCAGGCACTCGCCCGGCTGGGCCGGGAGGCGGCCTTCGCCCGTGTCGAGCAGGACCTGCGCCGTGCCCTCGGCGACGGTTTCGGCGGGGCCTACCTCGACGGCGACGCTGCCGCCCTGACCGTGGCGGTGACCAGCGCCGCCGACAGCTCGCGGGTCCGCGCCGCCGGGGCCGTCCCGGTCACCGTCGCGCACAGCGAGGCCCGGCTCGTCGACGGCGCGGCCCGCCTCGACCGCCGCGCCGCCACCGCACCGAAGCAGGTGCCCGGCTGGTATCCGGACGTGCGCACCAACCGCATCGTCGTGCTCTTCCGCGACGGCGCGCTGGACAGCGCCCGCGCGTGGGCCGCGAGCAGCGGCCTCGACGCCGCCGTGGTCCGGTTCGAGGCCAGCGCGGAGCAGCCGCGCCCGCTGATCGACATCGTCGGCGGCAACGCGTACTACATCGGCAGCGGCACCCGCTGCTCGGTCGGGTTCGCGGTGACCGGCGGGTTCGTCACCGCCGGGCACTGCGGCAGCACCGGCGCGTCCACGACGCAGCCCAGCGGCACATTCGCCGGGTCGAGTTTCCCCGGCAACGACTACGCCTGGGTGCGGGCCGCCGCCGGGAACACCCCGCGGGCGCAGGTCAACCGATACCCGGGCACCGTGCCGGTCGCCGGTTCGCAGGCCGCCGGGGTCGGCGCCTCGGTGTGCCGGTCGGGTTCCACGACCGGCTGGCACTGCGGCACCGTCAACGCCCTCAACAGCTCGGTGACGTACCCGCAGGGCACCGTCACCGGGCTGATCCGCACCAACGTGTGCGCCGAGCCCGGCGACTCGGGCGGCTCGCTCATCGCCGGCGACCAGGCACAGGGCGTGACCTCGGGCGGATCGGGCAACTGCAGCTCCGGCGGCACCACGTACTTCCAGCCGGTCAACGAGATCCTGCAGGCCTACGGCCTGACCCTGACCGTCGGCGGCGGCACGCCGCCGACCACCCCGCCGAGCCCGACCGCCGGGCCGACCGGTCCGCCGCCGGGCTGCGGCGGGCTGCCGGGCTGGAGCGCCACCACGGCGTACGCCCCCGGCGCGACCGTCGCCTACAACGCCCGCCGCTACGAGTCGACCTGGTGGTCCACCGGTGCGGTGCCCGACGCGCCCGGTTCGTGGGCCGTCTGGGCCGACCGCGGCTCCTGCTGACGCACGACCCTCCCCTCGGTGGCCTGGGCGTTCCGGAGAAACGCCCAGGCCACCACCCCCACCCTCCGAAGAAGGAGTACCTCCCGTGAAGTCCACAGGCATCCGGATCACGCTCGCGGCCACCGCCGCGGCCGTGGGCCTCGCCCTGGTGATCCCAGGAGTGTCCGGTGCAGGAGCCAGACCCGACGCCGCCCCGGCGCGCGCCGCCGACCCGGCCGTGCTCGCCGCCACCGCCGCCGACGGGGCCGCCGACAGCGGCTACGACGCGCTGGCCAAGGGCCCCGACGAATCCTTCGTACGCCGCGACGTCGTCGCCGGGTCCGGCGGATTCCAGTACGTCTCCTACGAGCGCAGTCACCGCGGGCTGCCCGTGCTCGGCGGCGACGCCGTCGTCGTCACCGATGCCGCCGGAAGCGTGCGCGGCACCGCGTCCGCCCTCGGCCGGGGCGTGCGCCTGGCCTCGGTCACGCCGACGGTGGCCCCCGCGCAGGCGGCGGCCGTCGCCCGGCGGCAGCTCGACCAGGTCGGCCAGGCGACGCCGCCGCGGCTGGCCGTGTTCGCCACCCCGGCCCGCGACCGGCTCGCGTACGAGGTCGTGCTCGAAGGCGTGCGCGCGAACGCACCGAGCCGCCTGCACGTCGTCGTCGACGCGGTCACCGCCGCGGTCCTCGACGTGCGCGACGACGTGCGCATGGGCACCGGCAGCGGCTACTACAACGGCCAGGTCGCCATCACCACCAGCGGCTCCGGCGGCTCCTGGTCCATGACCGACACCAGCCGCCCCGGCATCCGCTGCGGCGGCCAGGGCGGCGCCGCGTACACCGGGACCGACGACGCCTGGGGCAACGGCTCCGGCACCAACCTGGAGACCGCCTGCGTCGACGCCCTCTACGCGGTGCAGCGCGAGTGGGACATGCTCAGCTCCTGGCTTGGCCGCAACGGCATCAACGGCACCGGCGGCGGCTTCCCGGCGCGGGTCGGCCTGGCCGAGGTCAACGCCTACTGGAACGGCAGCTACACCAACTTCGGCCGCAACCAGGCCGGCACCGGCCAGGCGACGCCGATCGACGTGGTGGCGCACGAGTACGGCCACGCCATCTTCCAGACCACGCCCGGCGGGGCCGGGTCCGGCAACGAGAACGGCGGCCTCAACGAGTCCACCGGCGACATCTTCGGGGCGCTCACCGAGGCGTACGCGAACAACCCCAACGACCCGCCGGACTACCTCGTCGGCGAGGAGGTCGACCTCACCGGGTCGGGCCCGATCCGCAACATGTACCACCCGTCGGCGCTGGGCGACCCGAACTGCTACTCCTCGGCGATCCCGAGCACCGAGGTGCACGCCGCGGCCGGGCCGAACAACCACTGGTTCTACCTGACCGCCGTCGGCTCGGCGGGCGGTGGCGGCAACCCGGCCAGCCCGACCTGCAACGGCTCCACGGTCACCGGCATCGGCCTGCAGAAGGCGGGCCAGATCTACCTGGCCGCGCTGAACCTGAAGACCTCGGCCTGGCGCTACGCCAACGTGCGTACGGCGACGCTGCGCGCGGCGGTCAACCTGTTCGGCGCCTCGTCGGCCGAGTGCCGCACCGTCAAGGCGGCCTGGGACGCCGTCAGCGTGCCCGCGCAGTCCGGCGAGGCGCAGTGCACGACCGCGCCCGGCAACGACTTCTCGCTGTCGCTGTCCCCGAGCAGCGGCACCGTACAGCGCGGCTCGACCGTCACCACGACCGTGGTCACGGCCATCACCTCGGGCAGCGCGCAGACGGTGAACCTCACCGCGAGCGGCCTGCCCGCGGGCGTGACGGCGAGCTTCAGCCCGGCGTCGGTCACCTCCGGCGGCTCCAGCACGCTGACCCTGACCGCGAACGCGAGCGCGGCGACCGGGGCGGCGTCGGTCACCGTGACCGGCACCGGCGGCGTGACCCACAGCGCGACGTACACGGTGACGGTCACCAGCGTGCCGAGCGGCAACGACTTCAGCGTCTCGCTGTCGCCCGCCGCCGCGACGGTCGCGGCCGGTGGCAGCACCAGCGCCACCGTGTCCACCGCGACGACCGCGGGCAGCGCGCAGCCGGTGAGCCTGTCGGTGTCCGGTGCGCCGACCGGGGTCACGGCGTCGGTCAGCCCGGCGTCGGTGACCTCGGGCGGCGGCGCGACGCTGTCGGTCGCGGTCGCGGCGGGCACCCCGGCGGGCACGTACCCGCTGACGGTGACCGCGGCGGGCACGTCAGCGACGCACACGGCCGGGTTCACCCTGACGGTGACCGGTGGCGGCGGCGGCTGCGGCGGACTTCCGGCCTGGAGCGCGGCGAGCCCGTATGTGCCGGATGACGTGGTCGCGCACAACGGACGCCGGTGGAAGGCGACCTGGTGGTCGACCGGCGCGGAGCCCGGCGCGCCCGGCTCCTGGGCGGTCTGGTCCGACCAGGGCGCCTGCTGACGGCAGCCGGATGGACGGGGGTCGAACGCCGGGACGCGTTCGACCCCCGTTCCGTGGCACCGGCCTGCTCGCCGGGCAGGTTCCCCGCCGCGCCCGGATGTGGCCGGTGTCTATGCTGACCGGCGTGACCACCGCCGAGCGGTTCGCCCGCGCCAAGTACGTCAGCCTGACGACCTACCGCAAGGACGGCACGCCCGTCGCCACGCCGGTGTGGCTGGCGGTCGACGGCGACCAGCTGTTCATCGTCTCCGACGCCGACGCGTGGAAGGTCAAGCGCATCCGGAAGACGAGCCGGGTGTCGCTGGCCGTGTGCGACGTCCGGGGCCGGGTCGCGCCCGACGCGGTACGCGTGGACGCCACCGCCCGGGTCCTCGACGACACCGGTACGCAGCAGGTCCGCCGCCTGATCGCGCGCAAGTACCTGATGTCGCGGGTGGGCAACTGGGCGGCGCGGGTCCTGCACCTGCCGAAGAAGCCGGTCGTCGGCATCGCCGTGACCTTCTGAACGGACACCGCGACCGGCTCCCGGTGATTTCTGCCCGATGTGGACGGTGAACAGAGTTTCCCCCACCGAAACGGTTGCGCACGAGGCTCCGGGGTAAGACGCTGTCTGAACCCAGACGATGGGCTCGGGCACGGAGGGCGTCGGCGATGAAGGTTACCGAACTGCGGGCGAGCCGGGCGCTGCTCGGCGCGATCATCGCCGGGCTGCTCATGACGGCTCTCATCGCGGTGAGCACCACGTGGCTCGCCCGGCCGGACCTGCTGCCCGACGCCGGCCCCTCGTGGTACGTCTGGCAGCGCCCCGAACGCTCCACACTGATCATGGCCGGGGTCTGGGCCCTGTACGCCCTGCACCAGGTCGGTTTCTGGGCCCTGATCTGGTACGGCCAGCAGCGCGTCGGCAAGTACACCGGCCGCCTGCACCTGGTCAACGTGGCCGCCCTGGCGTTCAACGCCGCGTTCGTGCTGCTGCACTTCGCGCAGACCCAGCTCTGGTACGACGGCCTCGCCCAGGACGTGTCGATCTGGTCGTCGCAGTTCTCCGTCATCATCCTGCTGGTCTGGGTGCTGCTGATGGAGAACGACAGGCGCGGGCTGGTCTTCGGGAAGAAGGTCCCCACACCCGGTGGCGCCGGCGTGCGCGCGTGGGCCCGCAGGTACCACGGCTACTACTTCGCCTGGGCCGCGGTCTACACGTTCTGGTACCACCCGATGGAGACCACGACCGGGCACCTCGTCGGCTTCCTCTACATGTTCCTGATCCTCGTGCAGGGCAGCCTGTTCCTGACCCGCGCGCACGTGAACCGCTGGTGGACGGTCACGCTGGAGGTCATGGTGCTGTTCCACGGCGCGGTCGTCGCCCTGAACAGCCCGAAGCAGCTGTGGTTCCAGTTCGGCTGGGGCTTCGCCACGATCTTCGTCGTCACCCAGATGCACGGGCTGGGCCTGTCCCGCCGGGCCAGGTGGCTGATCGGCCTCGCCTACGTCGGCTCGGTCGGCCTGGTGGTCTCCCAGCTCGGCACGGCGAAGCTGGCCACGCTGCCCCGGGTGCCCGCGGCGGAGTACGCCGGGGTGTTCATCCTCGCCGCGATCTTCGCGGCCGGGCTGTGGACCGCCCGCCGGGTCGGGTCCCGCCGCACCCCGGCCCCCGAAACGGCCGCCGAGACCGGCGCGCCGACCGGCGCGCAGGTCGGGGTCTGACCGCGGGCCCGATGATCTGACAGTTCCGGTGCTGGACGTCACCGCCAGGCGGGATACTCGACCGAAGGGGAGGTCGGGCGCGCACACGGGCCCGGGGTCGCCGTCCAGGTCGACAGGAGCCGGGTATGCGGATCCGAGAACGCTCGCTCACCCCCGTCGCCGCGGTGGTGGCGGGGCTGCTCGCCGGGGTCGTGGGCACCGTCTGCATGGACACGTTCCGATACCTCGCCTACCACCGCACCGGTGGCAAGGACAGCCCCCTGGCCTGGGAGTTCGCACCGGTCGAGAGCTGGGCGCAGGCGCCCGATCCGGGTCTGGTCGCCAAACGCGTCGTCGAGGGCTTCACCCAGCGTGAACTGCCCGACCGCTGGGCGTTCCCGGCCAGCACCGCCGCGCACTGGGGCTACGGCTCCGGCTGGGGCGCGCTCTACGGCATCGTGGCCGGTTCCCTGCACGACCCGCGTCCGCTGTACGGGCTGCCGTTCGGCGCTGCCGTCTGGAGCAGCGACTACGCCGCTCTGCCGCTGGCCGGCCTGTACAAGCCGATCTGGGAGTACGACGCGAAGACCCTGGCCACGGACCTGACCGGACACCTGGTCTACGGCCTGGGCACCGGCACCGCGTTCTGGCTGATCACCAGATGGTGGTCGGGTGTGGCCCGGTCGCCGCGCTGCGCTCCAGGTGCGTGATCCGTTCTTGTGGACGCTGGATGTCGTCATGACAACTGCCGGCGTCCACAGAAACAGATCTCGGGGCGGCCAATCTGCTCAGGATGACGGCGGCAACACGGTGTCGAGGGTGGCGGCCCACTGGCGCAGCACTCGGGCCCGGCGGGCCGTGTCGTCGTGCAGCAGCTCGCCCAGGCCCAGGCCGCGCGCCAGGTCCAGGGTCGCCTGCACGGTCTCGCGCGCGCCCGGGGTCTGCTCGTCGACGCGCAGCAGCTCGACCGCCATGCCGTGCGCGGTGCGCCCGAGCGCCGCCTCCAGCGGGCGCACCTGGGCACGCAGCGACTCGTCGACCGCCGCCGCGGTCCACACGTGCAGCGCGGCCCGGAACAGCGGCCCGCGATACAGCCCCACCAGCACGACCAGCACCTGCTCGGTGCGGCGCGGTCCGCTGCGCAGCCCGGCGGCAGCCGTCTCGATCTCGGCGGCGCGCACCTCGGTCATGTACTCGATCAGGCCTGTGACCAGGTCTTCCCGGGTCGGGAAGTGGTGCTGGGCCGCGCCGCGGGAGACCCCGGCGCGCTCGGCGACGACGGCGACCGTCGTGCCGGACCACCCCAGTTCCGCCATGGCCTGCACCGAGGCCTCCAGCAGCCGCCGCCGGGTCGCCCGGCTGCGGTCCTGCTGCGGTTCACGAAGGGGGGTGGTCGGCACGGCGCTCACGCTACCTGGGCTCAGTAGGACCGGGGCAGGCCCAGGCTGTGCTGGGCGACGAAGTTGAGGATCATCTCCCGGCTGACCGGCGCGATCCGCCCGAGCCGGGACGCGACCAGCAGCGTGGCCAGGCCGTACTCGGTGGCCAGCCCGTTGCCGCCGTGGGTCTGGATGGCCTGGTCGACCGTCTTCACGGTGGCCTCCCCCGCCGCGTACTTGGCCATGTTCGCCGCCTCGCCCGCGGCCTGGTCGTCGCCGCTGTCGTAGAGGTACGCCGCCTCGCGGGTCATCAGCCGGGCCAGCTCGACCTCGATGTGGCAGGCGGCCAGCGGGTGGCTGATGGCCTGGTGCGCGCCGATCGGCGGCCCCCACACGGCGCGGGTCTTGGCGTACTCGACCGCCCGCGACAGCGCGTAGCGGGCCATGCCGAGCGCGAACGCCGAGGCCATGATGCGCTCGGGGTTCAGCCCGGCGAACAGCTGCAGCAGGCCCGCGTCGGCGCTGCCGACCAGGGCGTCGTCCGGCAGCCGCACCTCGTCGAGGAACAGGTTGTACTGCTTCTCCGGCGCGACCAGCTCCGTCGGGATCTGCTGGGCAGTGAACCCGGGCGCGTCGGTCGGCACCACGAACAGCACCGGCTTGAGCCGCCCGGTCCGCTCGTCGGCGGTGCGGCCCACCACCAGCACCGCTTCGGCCTCGTCGATGCCGGAGATGTACGTCTTGCGGCCGGACAGCAGCCAGCCGTCGCCGTCGCGGGTCGCGGTGGTGGTGAGCTTGTGCGAGTTCGAGCCCGCGTCGGGCTCGGTGATCGCGAACGCGAAGATCTTCGTCCCGTCGGCCAGGCCCGGCAGCCAGCGCCGCTTCTGCTCGGGGGTGCCGAAGCGGGAGATCACCGTGGCGCAGATGGCCGGGGAGACGACCATCATCAGCAGCGGGCAGCCGGCCGCGCCCAGCTCCTCGCACACCGCGGCCAGGTCGCCGATGCCGCCGCCGCCCCCGCCGTACTCCTCGGGCACGTGTACGCCCAGGTAGCCGAGCCGGCCGGCCTCCTGCCACAGCTCGGTGGTCTTCTCCCCGGCGCGGGTGCAGCGCAGGTAGTAGTCGTGGCCGTACTTGCCGGCCAGGTCGGACACGGCGCGGCGCAGGGCCTGGCGCTCGTCGCTCTCAAGGATCACGGTTGGGCCTCCGGGTCGGCGGGGGTGACGACCGCCAGCACCGCGCCGACCTCGACCTGGTGGCCGACGGCCACGGGCAGGTGGGTCACGGTGCCGTCGGTCGGGGCGGTGATCTCGTGCTGCATCTTCATGGCCTCCAGCCACAGCAAGGGCTGTCCGGCGCTGACCTGGTCGCCTTCGGCGACGGCGACGCGGATGACGGCTCCGGGCAGCGGCGCGAGCAGCGACCCGCTGGCGACCTGGACCTCCGCCTCCGGGAAGCGCTCGACCGGCCGCAGGCTCACCGGCCCGAGCACCGAGTCGACACAGACCACATCGGGGTACGCCGCGACGGTGAACGCGTGCCGCACGATGCCGCGGGCCAGCTCCACCCGGGTCGCGGTGACCTCACCGACGACGAGCTCGGGCTCCCCCTCGATCTGCACGCCGTCGCGGGTGCGCCGGTAGCCGACGTCGATCCGCCCGGCAGGGGCCTGGTAGGCGCGTGTCTGCGGCGCGGTGGCGACATTGCGCCAACCGCCCGGCAGTCCGGTCACGACGGTCGCGCCCGCCCGCTCGGCTGCCGACGCGGCCAGCGCGGCGGCGTACGCCGACAGCCGCTGCGCGTCCTCGTCGGCCAGCGGCCGGGCGAGCATGTCCAGCCCGTGCTGCGCGAAGAACGCCGTGTTGATCCGCCCAGCGAGGAACGCCGGGTGCCGCAGCACGTTGACGAGCAGGTCCCGGTTGGTCACCAGCCCGTGGATGCGCGCCTGCGCCAGCGCCGCCGCCAGCGCCCGCGCCGCCTGCGCCCGCGTCGGCGCCCACACGATCACCTTCGCCAGCATCGGGTCGTAATGCGCCGTAACCGTGTCACCCCCCGCAAACCCGCTGTCCACCCGCACCACGACCGCACTGTGGCCCTGCAGTTTCGGGGAAAGTGCACGAATGCCCCCCTCGATTCCTGCACTTTCCCCGAAACTGCCGGCCGGCGCGGGTGTGCCGAACTCGGTGGTCGCGGTGGGGAGGGTGAAGGTGTGGAGGGGGCCGGTCTGCGGGCGCCAGGTGTGGGCGGGGTCCTCGGCGTAGAGGCGGACCTCGATGGCGTGTCCGTGGGTGGCGGGCGGGGTCGGTGGGAGTGGTGCGCCTTCGGCGATGTCGAGTTGGAGGGCGACCAGGTCGAGGCCGGTGACGAGTTCGGTGACGGGGTGTTCGACCTGCAGGCGGGTGTTCATCTCCAGGAAGTGGAACGAGCCGTCGTCGGCGGCCAGGAACTCGACGGTGCCCGCGCCCCGGTAGGCGATCGCCGCCGCTGCCGCGGTGGCCGCGGCGTGCAGGCGGTCGCGCATCGCCGGGTCGACCATCGGCGACGGGGCCTCCTCGACGACCTTCTGGTGGCGGCGCTGGAGGGAGCACTCGCGCTCGCCCAGCGCCCAGATGGTGCCGTAGGCGTCGGCCATGACCTGGACCTCGATGTGCCGTCCGGTGGCCAGGTACGGCTCGCAGAAGACGGTCGGGTCGCCGAACGCGGCGGCGGCCTCGGCGCGGGCGGCTTCGACCTGATCGGGCAGGTCGGCCAGGGTGTGCACGACGCGCATGCCCCGGCCGCCACCACCGGCGGACGCCTTGACCAGCACCGGCAGGTCGGCCTCGGTGACCGTGGCCGGGTCGAGTTCGGGCAGCACGGGCACACCCGCGGCGGCCATCAGCTTCTTCGACGCGATCTTCGAACCCATCGCGTCGATGGCGTCCGGCGACGGCCCGACCCAGGTCAGCCCGGCGTCGATGACCGCCTGGGCGAACGCGGCGTTCTCGGACAGGAAACCGTAGCCGGGGTGCACCGCGTCCGCGCCGGCCGCGAGCGCGGCCTCGACGATGAGGCCGGCGCGCAGGTAGGTGTCGGCGGCGGTGACGCCGGGCAGGCGTACCGCGATGTCGGCGTCCGTGGTGTGCAGGGCTCGGGCGTCGGCGTCGGAGTAGACGGCGACGGTGGTGATGCCGCGTTCGCGGCAGGTGCGGAACACCCGGCGGGCGATCTCGCCCCGGTTGGCGACCAGCAGTCGGGAGATCATCTCGTCACATCCGGAAGATGCCGTAGGGACCCGGGCCCGGGTCGGGTGCCGACTGGACCGCGGACAGGCACATGCCGAGCACGGTGCGGGTGTCGCGGGGGTCGATGACGCCGTCGTCGTAGCCGAGCCCGGACAGGACCATCGGCAGCGACTCTGCTTCGATCTGGTTCTCGACCATGGTGCGTACGACCTGGTCGGCGTCGGAGTCGTAGGGCCGGCCCGCGGCGGCCGCGGACTGCCGCGCGACGATCGACAGGACGCCCGCGAGCTGCGCGCCGCCCATCACGGCCGACTTCGCGCTCGGCCACGCGAACAGGAAGCGCGGGTCGTAGGCCCGCCCGCACATGCCGTAGTGCCCCGCGCCGTAGGACGCGCCGATCAGCACGGAGATGTGCGGGACCGTGCTGTTCGACACCGCGTTGATCATCATCGCGCCGTGCTTGATGATGCCGCCCTGCTCGTAGTCCTTGCCGACCATGTAGCCGGTCGTGTTGTGCAGGAACAGCAGCGGGGTCCTGGTCTGGTTGGCGAGCTGGATGAACTGCGCCGCCTTCTGCGACTCCGCGCTGAACAGCACGCCGCGCGCGTTGGCCAGGATGCCGACCGGGAACCCGTGCACGCTCGCCCAGCCGGTGGCCAGGCTCGCGCCGTACTCGGGCTTGAACTCCTCGAAGCGGGAGCCGTCGACGACCCGGGCGATCACCTCCCGCGGGTCGAACGGGGCACGCAGGTCCGGCGGCACGATGCCGAGCAGCTCCTCGGCGTCGAACACCGGCTCGTCGGCGTGCGGCGACGGGGCCGCGCCGAGCTTGCGCCAGCGCAGCGACGCGACGATGCGCCGGCCCATGCCGATGGCCTGCACCTCGTCGTCGGCCAGGTAGTCGGCCAGGCCGGAGACGCGGGCGTGCATGGCCGCGCCGCCCAGCGACTCCTCGTCGGCGTCCTCGCCGGTGGCCATCTTGACCAGCGGCGGCCCGGCCAGGAACACCTGCGAGCGCTCCTTGATCATCACGACGTGGTCGCTCATGCCCGGCACGTACGCCCCGCCCGCGGTGGAGTTGCCGAAGACCAGCGTCACCGTCGGGACGCCCGCCGCGGAGAGTCTCGTCAGGTCGCGGAACAGCCGCCCGCCGGGGATGAAGATGTCCTTCTGGCTCTGCAGGTCCGCGCCGCCGGACTCGACCAGGTTCACCAGCGGCAGCCGGTTCTCCCGCGCGATGTCCATCGCGCGCAGGGTCTTGCGCAGGGTGTACGGATTGGACGCGCCCCCGCGCACCGTAGGATCATTCGCGATGATCATGCATTCGGTGTTCTCGACGACGCCGATCGCGGTGACCACGCTCGCCCCGACCGGGTAGTCGGTGCCGTAAGCGGCCAGCGCCGACAGCTCCAGCAGCGGCGAGTCCCGGTCCACCAGCAGCTCGATGCGCTCGCGCGGCAGCAGCTTGCCCCGGTCGTGGTGCCGCTTGACATACTTCGGCCCGCCCCCGCCCAGCGCCTTGGCGTGCTCGGCGTCGAGCGCGGTCAGCTTCTCGAGCAGCGCGCCGCGGTTGCCCGCGTACGCGGCCGCGCCGGTGTCCAGGGTGGATCGCAGGATCACAGCAGTTCCTCCGGGATGTCGACGTGCCGCGAGCGCAGCCACTCGCCCAGTCCCTTGCCCTGCGGGTCGAACCGGGTGCCCGCCGAGACGCCGTCACCGAGCAGCCCGTCCACGACGAAGTTCAGCGCCCGCAGGTTCGGCAGCACATGCCGGGCGACCGGCCGCCCGGCCGCCTCGGGCAGCAGCTCCACCAGCACGTCCGCGGTCAGCGTCGCCGCCAGCCACGCGTACGCCGCGTCGCTGCGCGCCCAGACCCCGATGTTGGCAGTGCCGCCCTTGTCCCCGCTGCGCGCCCCGGCGACCAGCCCGAGCGGAGCGCGCCGCGTCGGCCCGCGCCCCGTCCACGACGGGACCGCCGCGTCGCTCGCCGCACCACAGGGATCGTTCGATCCGAGCGACCCGCCGGTGGTGCCGCACGCGGCATCCGCCAGGTCCCCGTTCAGCGGCTCGATCGTGTGCTCGGTGCCGTCAGGCAGCACGACCAGGTGCGGGACCAGTCCGGCCGGGACGGCCGCCGAGGTGAACACGCCGAACGGGGTGGCGTCGCCGGGCGGGGCGAGCAGCGTGAAGCCGGGATAGCTGGACAGCGCCAGCTCGACGGCCGCCCCGCTGAAGGCGCGACCGGCCACGGCCGGGTCGGTGTCCTTGACGGTGGCGTGCAGCAGCGCGCTGGCCTCCTCCTGCCCGTCCGCGTCGGGGTGGTCCGTGCGGGCGAGCCGCCACACCAGCTCCGCGGGCGGGCGGCGCTTGAGCGACGCTTCGAGCTGAGTACGGGCCAGCGCGGCCTTCGCCTCGACGTCGAGGCCGGTGATCAGGAACGTCACGTCGTTGCGGAATCCGCCGAGCGAGTTCAGGCCCACTTTCAGCGTCGGCGGCGGCGCCTCGCCGCGCACGCCGGTGATCCGCACCCGGTCGGGACCGTCGTCGGTCAGCACGACGGTGTCGAGGCGGGTGGTCACGTCGGGGCCGAGGTAGCGCGGGCCGTCCACTTCGTACAGCAGCTGCGCGGTGACCGTGCCGGTGGTGACGGCGCCACCGCTGCCGGGGTGTTTGGTGATGACGCTGCTGCCGTCGGCGTGCATCTCGGCGATCGGGAACCCGGGCAGGCCGATGTCGTGCTCGGCGAAGAACGCGTAGTTGCCGCCGGTGGCCTGCGCGCCGCACTCGATCACGTGCCCGGCGGCGACGGCCCCGGCGAGCGCGTCGAAGTCGTCGCGCGCCCAACCGAAGTGGGCCGCGGCCGGGCCGACGATCAGCGACGCGTCGGTGACCCGGCCGGTGACCACGATGTCGGCCCCCTGCCGCAGGGCGTGCGCGATGCCCCACGCGCCGAGGTAGGCATTCGCGGCCAGCGGCGCGCCGAGCCCCAGCTCGTCGGCCCGGCCGAGCAGGTCGTCGCCGGTGACCTGGGCGATGCGCGGGCTCAGCCCGAGCCGCCCCGCGAGCGCGCCGAGCGCCTGGGCGAGCCCGGCCGGGTTGAGCCCGCCCGCGTTCGTGACGACGGTGACGCCCCGGTCGAGCACGGTGCCGAGGCACTGCTCCAGCTGCCGCAGGAACGTCTTGGCGTATCCGGTGGCCGGGTCCTTCATCCGGTCGCGGGCCAGGATGAGCATGGTCAGCTCGGCGAGGTAGTCGCCGGTGAGCACGTCGACCGGGCCGCCTTCGAGCATCTCCCGCATCGCCGACGCCCGGTCGCCGTAGAACCCGGAGACGTTCGCGATCCGCAGCGGGGTGCCCGCGCGCTCCCCGGTGGCGGCCTGCGACGGCGTGGTCCGCTCGCTCACGCGACACCCTCCGCGGCGAACTGGCCGGGGGCGCGGCCGGCGCCGGGCGGGCCGGCGAAGGCCTGGGCCACGTCGAGCCAGCGGTCGGCGTCCGGCCCCTCGGCGTGCAGGGCGAGGTCGGCGCGGTGCCGCCGCTGGGTGACCAGGAGGCAGAAGTCGAGCGCCGGGCCGGTGACGCGTTGCGCGGCGTCGTCGGGTCCCCAGGTCCACACGTCCGCGTCCGGGCCGGTGAGCCGGACGTGGAACGGCTCCGGCGGCGCGTCGAGGCCGTGCGCGGCGTAGGCGAAGTCGCGGGCCCGTACGCCGAGGTGGGCGACGTGGCGCAGCCGCCCGGTCGGCGGCCGGGTGACGCCGAAGGTGTCGGCCAGGTCCTGGCCGTGCGCCCAGGTCTCCATGATGCGGGCGGTGGCCATGGAGGCGGCGCTCATCGGCGGGCCGTACCAGGGCAGCCGGGTGCCGGGCGGGACGGCCGCGAGCGCGAACCGCAGCCTGGCCCGGGTCTCCCGCCAGCGGTCGAGCAGTTGAGCGGGCGGCAGCACGGCGAGCTGTGCGGCTCCGGCGTCGACGAAGCGCAGCGGGTCGGGTGAGGTCGCGATCTCCTGCAGCGCGTCACCGAAGCCGTCGGGATCGGTGGCGGCGAGCAGCGAGCGCTCATCGGTCCACAGCAGATGGGCGATCTGGTGCGCCACGGTCCAGCCGGCGGCCGGAGTGGGCGTCGTCCACTGGCCCGCAGGCAGGTCGGCTACGAGCCGGTCGGCGTCGGCGCTCTCGGCGTCGAGATCAGCCAGCAGCGCCTCGAGTTCGGCCATCAGGGGTGCTCCCTCCAGTCGGCTCCACCCTTCCCCCGGGTCACAAAAAAGTCAAGCGTGCTTGATTTTATTACGGACCGGCCGAACAGGCTGCGGATCGCAGGAACTATCGCTCAGAGGGGATTCACGTACCGCCAGTGACCGCCCTCGCGCAGGAACCGGCTGTGCTCCTCCAGCACGCCCGGCCGGCCGCCGTCGCGGTAGTGGGCCCGGAACAGCACGGTCCCCTCGGTGTCGAACATGCTCCCCCGGTCGGTGGCGAGCACCTCCAGCCCGGTGTAACGCGGGCCGCCGGTCAGCTCCAGGTCCCGCGGCCGGGTGCTGGAGTGCCAGGTGCGCAGCAGGTATGCCGTGTCGCCCAGCGCGAACGCGCTGTACCGCGACCGCATCAGCTGCTCCGCGGTCGGCGCCTCGCCGCCGCGATGCCAGCGCCCGCAGCACTCGGCATAGGGCTGCCCGGTCCCGCAGGGGCAGGTGGCGGGCCGCGGGTCAGGCTTCCTGCGTACACGTGCCATGGTCACCATGGTGGCCCATCACCGTCCCGGCCTCTCACCGGACACCCACCGGCACATATTTGATCTTATGGAACCCCCGCCGGAGGATGGCAGCATGACGGTTGCGGAACTGGTCTGGGACATGGACGGCACGCTGCTCGACTCCACGGTCGTCGTGCCGGCCGCGTTCGTCCGGGCGGTGGCACGGCTCGGCGGGCAGCCGGTGAGCCCTGCGCAGGCCGTCGCCGCGTATCCGCTGGGCACCCCCGAGGTGATCCTTGCGCACCTGGTCGGGCGGCCGCTCGGCCCGCACGAGACCGACTTCTACTACCAGGAGTTGCAGGACGGGCAAGTCGCCCCCTATCCCGGGATCGTCGAGGCGCTCGCCGCACTGCGGGCACGTGGCCGGGCAGTGGCGGTGTTCACCGGGGCCAGCACGCGGGGCGCTCGCATGCTGCTGGACGCAGCCGGGCTGGAGGTCGACATGCTGATCGGCGGGGACCACATACGGCGGCCCAAGCCGGCCGGGGACGGAGTGCTGCTGGCCGCCGAGCGGCTAGGGGTCGCGCCGGGCGGGATCGCCTACATCGGGGACTCTCCGCTGGACCTTCGCGCGGCCGCGGCAGCGGGCAGTGTCGGCGCGGCGGCCGCCTGGGGCCACCTGTACGACGCCGAGGAGCCCGCCGACCGCACCCTGGCCCGGCCGGAAGCCGCCCTGGAGCTGCTCGGCTGACTCAGCGACCGTAGTGCAGGAGCGCGACGGCGAGGCAGATCAGCGCGGCGGTGGTCGCCACGGTGCGGAGGTGGTTCCAGCGCGACCACTTGGCCTCGTCGAACCGGGCCCGCACGCCCGCCAGGTCCGTGATCTCGTCCGGATCGCCGGCGGCCTTGAGCGCGTTGTTCATCGGCACGTTGACGGCGACCGTGATGACGAAGACCACCAGGTACAGCACGAGCGCGGCGACGGTCCAGCTCAGCGCCGGGCTACCGGGTCCGAACAGCAGCGCCGCGGACGCGACCGTGAACACCAGCGCGCCGACGAAGCCGCCGAGCATGAACCAGGGGTTGATGATCGCCCGGTCGAGCGCCTGGAACGCGGCGACGAAGGTCCGGTCGTCGGTGCGGCGCAGGCCGGGCATCACGGTGTGGGAGTACAGGCCGAACACGCCTGCCATGATCCCCATCGTCACCGTCGCCGCGACCAGCATGACCATCCGTACGGTGTCCACATCGCCCCCTCGGTGCCCGTGCTGCCGCGCCGATCCTATGCCGATGCCCGCCATGCCTGAGCCGACCGGTCTACGCGAGGACGACGGCGAACGGAACCGTCGGCTGTTCCGACTGCTCGAACGTGTTCGGCAGCCACTGCGCGGCCTCGACCGAGTACGGCACGTCCCACGCGGGGTCGGGCGTCGGATTGAGGTCGGACGGCAGGGCGTCGGCGACGAAGTCGAACTCGAAGACCTCCTTCGCACCCGCCGGCACGCCGGGGCCGAGGCACCGCACGTGGACCGACGTCGGGGCGGTGATGTCCTCGCGGGTGCACGTCGCCCAGCCCGGACCGGCGGGTTCGAGCCATACGCCGCGCAGGTGCAGGTGCAGTTCCAGGTCGCGCACGTCCGCGTCGCCGCGGTTGGCCACCGTCACGGTCAGGTGCCCGGTGTGGCGGCCGTCCGCCGTACGGCGCAGCGTCAGGTCGGTGGCGTCGACCCGCAGGTTGGCGTATCGCGGCTGCGCCTCGAACCTCGTCGGCCCCGCGACCTGGCGCACCTTCGTCCCGTCGAGCCGGTAGGTGCGGGTCTGGAACGGCACGGCCTGCTTGCCGCCGTCGGAGTAGTGCTCGCTCAGCTCCACCTCGACGCCGACGCCGGTCGACGCGACCTGGTGGATGCCACCGAACCCGTCGCGGGTGCCGACGATGCGGCCCATGGTGACCGGCCGCCCGTTCACCCGCCGGAAGGCGATCACTTCGCTGCCCGGCGACTCCGGCCCTTCGCCGCAGCGCAGGATCGCGACGAGGTCGCCGTCGCCGTCGCCGTCCACATCGGTTTCGGTGAAGCTGTCGACCCACACCGGCAGGCTGCCCCCGGCCGCGCTGCCGGCGGCGTCGAGCCGCACCTGCCCCGACGGGCACAGCGCTCCCCTGGCGCCTGCCCAGGCCGGCACGCCGATGGTGACGTTGCGGAAGGGTCCCAGGTCAGGTGGGCCGTCCGCCAGATACTTGCGCACCGGCGTCGGCGCCGGACCCGACGCGGCGGACCGGCTCGGTGAAGGAGTCGGCTCGGCCGGCAGGACGGTCTGGCCGCGCCAGGGGCCGAACAGCGTCAGGACCACCGCCACCGCGGCCGCCACGGCGGCGGCCGCGGACACCGCCGCCGACCGGCGTCTGGCCAGTTGCCGCGACGACGCGAGCGCCCGGTCGCGCAGGTCGACCGGCCTGACCTCGCCGACCGCGCCGCCGTAGAACTCCTTCAACTCCGGGGCGAGCACCCGCAGTTTGGCGAGCGCCTTGGCGGTCTGGCTCTTCACGGTGCCGATGTTGACGCCCAGGACCTCGGCGGTCTGCGCCTCGGTGAGGTCGTCGAAGAACCGCAACACCAGCACGGCGCGCTGCCGGGGTGGCAGTCGCAGCAGCACCGCCCGGAGCGTGACCTGCAGCGCGGTCGTATCCGCCAGGTCCGTCCCGGTGGTGGCGCGCGTCGGGAGATCCTCGGTGAGGGTCTCCGCCACCCGCCGCCTGCGCCACCAGGACACCTGCAGGTGATACATGGTCTTGCGGGTGTACGCGTCGGCCGCGCCCGTCGCATGCAGGTTCGACCAGGCCCGGTGGGTGCGGGCCAGCGCGGACTGGACCAGGTCCTCGGCGAGGTGCTGGTCACCGGTGAGGAAGTACGCGGCCCGCAGCAGCGCCGCCGTACGGGCCCGGACGAAGGAGTCGAACTCTCCGGCCGGGTGGGTCACGGTTGAGGCTGCCATGCACACCAGGACGCGACCTGCCGCACCGATGGTTGCCCGGATCCCGAGCACACCCGGTCCATATTGCACGGTCGTGCGGCAGCTGCCGACCGGTTCGGACACCGCCGGCAGGAGGTGCGATCGTGTCGCGGGTGTGGGCTCGGCTGGAGCCGGTCTGTGTCTGGTTTCATCCCGCGTCGCGCTGACACGCACGCGCCAAGGCGTGAGGATGTGGGCATGAGCTCATCGCAGCCGGTCGTCGACCCCGGGTCCGAGTCTTCCCCGGATCACCGATACCTGCTCGACAACGCCCGGGTGCAGGCGGGCGAGCGGTTCACCTGGCTGGCCGAGCTGTTCGACGGTGTCACGCGTGGGCACTTCGACCGGCTCGGCGTCACGGCCGGCTGGCGCTGCTGGGAGGTCGGCGCCGGCGGCCCCAGCATTCCCGAGGCACTCGCCACGGCCGTCGGACCGACCGGTCACGTGCTGGCCACGGACATCAATCCGGCCTGGTTGGACCCGCACGCCGGGTACGAGGTACGCCGGCACGACGTCGTCGCGGACCCGCCGCCGCAGCCGGGAACGTTCGACCTGGTACACGCGCGGCTCGTGCTCGTTCACGTGCCCGACCGTGCCCGGGCGCTGGCGACGATGGTGTCGGCGCTGCGGCCCGGCGGTTGGCTGCTGGTGGAGGACGCCGACACCGAGCTGCAGCCGCTGGCCTGCCTCGACGAGGTCGGCCCGGCGCAGCGGCGCGCCAACCGGCTGCGGCGGGCTGTCCGGGAGCTGATGACCCGCCGCGGCGCCGACCTGCGCTACGGCCGCACGCTGCCGCGGACGCTGCGAGCGGCGGGCCTGGTCGATGTCGGGGCGTCCGGCTGCTTCCCGGTCGGCGGGGTGGCCTGCGACCGGCTGGAGACCTCGACGGTGCGTCTGGTCCGCGCCGAGTTGCTGGCCGCAGGGCTGACCGACGACGTCGAGATCGACGCGCACCTGGCCGCCGTCGATGCCGGCGAGCTCGACCTCACCCTCGCGCCGCTGATCTCGGCGTGGGGACGCCGTCCGAGCTGAGCAGCATGCGGAAATTCTGCAGGTAACGAGGTGGCAGCCCGGCCGGCCCCACGCCACCGTGATCACCACTTCAGACGGGGGCTAGCCGGCGAGCAGGCCGCCGAGCAGCGCGCGGATGGTGCGTTCGAACAGGTCGGCGGTGGGCGAGCCGGGGGCGCTGCCCGTCAGCACCGCAGCCAGCAGCGGATGGCGAGCCGGGTCGACGGCGCCGAAGTCGAGGGCCGTGGGTGCGGCGGCGCTGCGGGCGAACAGCATGATCACGCCGTTGAGCACGCCGACGGCTTCCATCTTCTGCCGCGTCGTCCGGTCGAGCGCGGCCATCGCCTGCAGGCAGTGCTCGAACCAGCGCAACGTGTGCGGACCCGGCGCGGAGCTGGTGGGCACCGCGTCGAGCAGCCACGGCTGGGCCACGTAGAGCGAGCGGGTGGCCTCGGCGATCCGGACCAGCTCGCCGAGCCAGTCCTCATCGGAATCACGGGTGTGGGCGAAGCCGGCCATGGCCGTGTCGACCATGAGGTCAAGCAGCTCGTCGCGAGAGGTGACGTAGCGGTACAGCGTGCTGGCCGTGGTGTTCAGCTCACCCGCGACGGCGCGCATGGAGACGGCCGCGAGCCCGCCCGCCGACGCCAGCCGGATCGCCGCCGCGGCGATGTCGGCCAGGCGGTATTCCGGCGAGGGACCGCGCGCGCCCCGCTGCGGCCTGGCCCAGATCGACGGGCCGCGCCCCTGCTGACCAACCGTCACCCCACCACTCTAACCGCGAACGACGTTCGCAAAAGCGTCACCGCGCCGCCCGCGGCCGCGACACACGCACCTCGCGCTCAGGGACTGCGGGAAGATCCAGGTGCGGTTAGGGTGGGCGGGCCCGCCGCTCCGGGTGCGCTCGGCCACACACATCGGGGGAGGCGGTCTGTCATGTCCGAATACGACGTCCTGGTGCTCGGCGGTGTCGGCGTGGACACCATCGTGCAGGTGCCGGAACTGGCGGTGCCGCCGGGCGACTTCTTCCCGGTGCCACCGATCCGCGACTACGTCGCGCACTCCGGCAACGGCGTCGCGCTGGGCTTCCACGCGCTCGGCCTGCGCACCAAACTGGTCGACTTCCTCGGCGACGACATGCTCGGCGCGCTGGTGCTGGCCCGATACGCCGAACTGGGCCTGGACTTCAGCCACGTCATCGCCCCGAACGGCACCCCGCGAGCGGTGAACCTGGTCGACAAGGCGGGCCGCCGGTTCTCGTTCTTCGACGGCCGCCACCCCCACGACCTCGTGCTGCCGCCCGACTTCTACCTGCCGTACCTGCGACGCGCCCGGCACGCCCACATCGCCGCGCCACGGGCCGCGGGCGCGTTCGCCGACGCCCACCGGCTCGGCGTCACCACCTCCACCGACCTGCACGCGTGGGACGGCGAGCTCGACTGGGTGTGGCCGCTGGCCCGCGCCGCCGACCTGGTGTTCCTCAGCGCCGAGGCGGCGCCCGAGCGCATCGACGACATCATGCTCGCCGTGCTCGGCAGCGGTCGGGCGCAGGTGGTCGTGGCCACCGAGGGCGCGGCCGGCTGCCGCGTCGCCACCCGGGACGACCCCGAGGTCCGCCGGTTCCCGGCGGTCACCCCCGAGCGGCCCGTGATCGACAGCAACGGCGCGGGCGACGGCTTCAGCACCGCGTTCATGAGCCGCTGGCTGACCGGGCGGCCGATCGAGGAGTGCGTGCTGGCGGGGTCGGTGTCGGGTGCGTTCGCGTGCGGCGCGGCGGGCACCCACGAGGAGCTGATCACGGCCGAGCAGCTCGCGGCGGCCGTGGCACGGGCGAGCTGATCCACGCCACCGCCGCATCCGGCCCTGCCGCACCGGCGGCGGTGGGGCCACGCCGGGACGGCGCAACCCCACCGGCCGGTCAGGCCTGTGCCGGGTAGTCGGTGGAAACGGTGACGTCGGCCCACTTCTCCGTCTCGGCGGCGCGGGCGGCCGAGGATTCGCGGGCCCGCTTCAGCGCGTCGGAGCCGAGCAGCAGCCGCAGCGGCGGGTCGTCGGACCCGGCGATGTCGACGACCGCCTTCGCGGCGCGGACCGGGTCGCCCGGTTCGACGTACTGCTCCCGAAACTTGATCATCGCGCCGACGGACGCCTCGTAGTCCGGGCCGACCGGGGCCGCCAGCTGCGCCGCGCCGCCGCTCCAGTTGGTGCGGAACCCGCCGGGCTCCACGATGGTGACCTTCACCCCGAACGGCCTGACCTCGTTGGCCAGCACCTCGGAGTAGCCCTCCACGGCGAACTTCGCGGTCTGGTACGCCCCGAGTCCGGGGGTGCCGCCGACCCGCCCGCCGATGGACGAGTACTGGACGATGTGCCCGTGCCGCTGCCGGCGCAGCACCGGTAGCGCGGCCTTGGTGACGTTCACGACGCCGAAGAGGTTGGTCTCGATCTGGGCCCGGAAGTCGGCGTCGGGCGTCTCCTCCAGCGACCCGGACACCGCGTAGCCCGCGTTGTTGACGACGACGTCGAGAGTGCCGAACGCGTCGACCGCGGCCTGCACCGCGGCCCGGCACGCGACGGGGTCGGTGACGTCGAGCGGCACCGCCCGGATCTGGTCGCCGTACTTGCGCACCAGGTCGTCGAGGGTTTCGGGCCGCCGGGCGGTGGCCACGACGTTGTCGCCGTGTTCCAGCACGGCCCGGGTCAGCTCGTATCCCAACCCGCTGGAGGTTCCGGTGATGAGCCAGTTGTTCGCCATGAGAGTCCCCCTGTTGATCTCGTCGAGACGGGTGCCGCGGTCAGCGCGGGGCCGCGTCCACCCAGACCGGCACCAGGCCGACCAGGATGTCGATCAGCTCGTCGCGCGGGCACGGTTCGGCGGCGGTGAGCCAGTCCACGATCGCGGCCGCCAGGCCGTGGCCGAGGAACACGGCGGTCGTCGCCAGCTCGCCGCCGGGCCGCGTCGGCGCGAAACGCAGCCGCCGGAAGTAGTACGCGATGTTGTCGGCGAGCTGCCGCCCGAACCGTGCCGTCGCGGCCCCGCCCTCGGCCGAGCCGAAGACGGCCAGCAGCTCGCTGCGCTGGCCTTCGACCTGGTCGAGGATGTGCCCGAGGACGATCCGGGAGGCGTCCCGGCCGGTGGCCGCGCCGACCAGCCGGACCTGCACGTCCTGCTCGGAGATGGCCCGCAGGGCCTGCTCCAGGACGTACACGGCCAGGCTGCCGGTCGTGTCGAAGTGGGCATAGAAGGACGACCGGTTCAGGCCCGCCTCCGCCACGATCGCGCTGACCGACACCGGAGCTCCCGGGTGGCGGCCCGCGACCGCGGTGAACGCCTCGGCGAGCCTGGCCCGGGTGCGTACGGCCCGCGGGTCACGACTGTGCGTGTCCCCCGACCCGGCCCTGATCTCTGTCCCCACCAGGCCAGCGTAACCAGGTCAACGGCACTTCGCCAACAGATGTCGGAGAAATCGACCCCTAGGATGGGACCTCTCCACTCGGAACAGGGGTCACCGCGATGGACAAGCGCACTCTCGGCACCGGCGGCCTGGAGGTCTCGGCCGTCGGCCTCGGCTGCATGGGGATGAGCCAGAGTTACGGCCCGAACCCCGGCGACCGGCGGGAGATGATCGCGCTGATCCGAACCGCGGTCGAGCGCGGGGTCACCTTCTTCGACACCGCCGAGGTGTACGGCCCGTTCGTCAACGAGGAACTGGTCGGCGAAGCCCTGGCCCCGTTCCGCGGCGAGGTCGTCATCGCCACCAAGTTCGGCTTCGCGTTCGACGCCGAGGGCCGCCAGACCGGGCTGTCCAGCCGGCCCGAGCACATCAAGCAGGTCGCCGACGCGTCGCTGCGGCGGCTGCGGGTCGACGCGATCGACCTGTTCTACCAGCACCGCGTCAACCCGGACGTGCCGATCGAGGAGGTCGCCGGGGCGGTCGCGGAGCTGATCCAGGCGGGCAAGGTCAAGCACTTCGGCCTGTCCGAGGCGGGCGCGCGGACGATCCGCCGCGCCCACGCCGTCCAGCCGGTCACCGCGCTGCAGAGCGAGTACTCGCTGTGGACCCGCGGCCCGGAGGCCGAGATCCTGCCCACGCTGGCGGAACTGGGTATCGGGTTCGTGCCGTTCAGCCCGCTCGGCAAGGGCTTCCTCACCGGCACGATCGACCAGAGCACGGAGTTCACCAGTTCGGACATCCGCGCCGGCATTCCCCGTTTCTCGGCGGAGAACCGCAAGGCCAACCAGGCCCTGGTCGATCTGCTCGCGACGGTCGCCGCCGGCAAGGGCGCGACCGCCGCGCAGATCGCGCTGGCCTGGCTGCTGGCCCAGCAGCCCTGGATCGTGCCGATCCCCGGCACCCGCCGGGTCGAGCGGCTGACCGAGAACCTGGGCGCGGCCGAAATCAGGCTGACCTCCGCCGACCTCGCCGAGATCGAGCAGGCCATCGCGCAGATCGAGGTCGCCGGGGCGCGTTACCCCGAGCACATGGAGCGCATGACAGGCCGCTGAGCCCCGGCAAGATGTGCCACTTCCGAATGAAGACCGTTTGCCCGATATCGACTTTATGAGGGTGTACAACATAGATTTCGGGCATGGCTACTGAGATGCAGCTCCGCAAATTGGACAAGGCCTTCGGCCACCTCGACAACGACCGCAGCGGATTCGTCGAGCAGCAGGATCTCAACAACCTCGGCCTGCGCCTGCTGGCGGAGTTCGGCACCGCGCACGACGCCCCGAAAGCGCAGCGGATCGCCGAGGACTTCTCCACATTCTGGCAGGAGCTGGCCAAAGCGCTCGACGTCGACCACGACCAGCGGCTCAGCCCGCAGGAGTGGCGACAGGGCATGACCGAGGCGTTCGTGCACGGCGACGCCTTCGACCGCAGCTTCCGCCCCGGCGCGCTGGCGGTGCTGCACCTGGCCGACACCGACGACGACGGGCGGGTCAGCCGGGACGAGTTCGCCACCATGCAACGCGCCTTCGGCACGCCGGTCGGCGAGATCAACCTCGCCTTCGACAAGCTCGACGCCGACGAGGACGGCTACCTCACCATCGAGGAACTCATGCTCGGCGTACGCCAGTTCTACATCGGAGCCGACGAGACCGCCCCCGGCAACTGGTTCTTCGGCCGGGTCTGACCGGAATCGAACGTCGGGGCCCGCCGCGGCTCGATCGCCGCGGCAGGCCCCGACGCCGGCCGGCGCATGCTCAGACCTGGTCGAGCAGCAGGCCGCTCGGGCCGTAGCCGATCTTCCAGTCCTCGTAGACGCCGATCTCCTGGCAGGCCTCGCAGCGCAGCGCGACGTACACCCAGCGGACGTCGTCGGACTCGCCGTCCTCGTACAGCGAGAAGCCCGCCGCCGCGGTGAACGCCTCGTGCCCGCAGTTGCAGGCGCAGACCTCGATCTCCTCGTCGTCGTCCCAGAACTCGGCGCTGTCGGCGATGAAGCCGTGCGTTCCGCACGCCACGCAGGTGCGGCGCACCGAGCCCTCGTCCTCGGCCATGACGGCGACCTCGAACGACCGGCCGCCGCACTGCCGGCACACGCACCCGCGCACCTCGTGCACCGGATGCGCGTCCTCCTCCGGCAGCAGCAGGAACTCCTTCAGCTCCTCGAACGCGGTCTCGGGTGCCGTTGCGGCGGATCCGGTCATGTCGTGCCTCCCTGAGCCGTGAACACGCCGGCCGCGTCCACCGCGTGGATCATGCCGGTGCCCTCCGACGGAACACCCAGCGGGTTCCGTGCACGGCGTTCCGGCGACGTACGAAATCGACGGACGGTCCGAAAATCGGCCGTGCCGACAAGATCTCCGCTTGTATCGTGTGCGCCATGTCCGAGCAGGCCTCCCCCGAGATCACCGGCGACTTCGAGATCCACCTGACCGTGCACGACCACGCGACGAACCGCCTGGCCGAGTTCGCCGACCGGCATGGGCTCAAGTACGTGCACGTGGTGCTGGACCGCGGGATCACCCGCTCCCAGCCCATGCTGACGCTGGCCGGGTCCGGTTCCCTGGCCGACCAGCATGCGCTCGCCGGGCACTGGGCCGGGCAACTGAGCGCGGTCGGGCTGCGCCCGGCGCGGACGAAGATCGAGGCCGCGCCGTGGTGCGCCGGTGTACCCGGCACGGATGCCGAAGTCGAGGCCGAACCGGCGGGGCGCTACTTCGAGCACCACGTCAAACTGCTGCTGCCCGCCGAGGACGTGGCCTGCCTGCTGGCCGTCGCCGCCGTCGGCGAGCAGCACGACGCCCGGCTGTCGCGCAACGCGCGCCGGATCCGCGACGACGGCCGGCAGGAGCGTTTCCTGACCCAGCGCTGCCACCGGGTCGGCCGCGAGTCCGCGCGGTTCCGGCTCGACCGGCTCGTCACGGCGCTGCGCGACGCCGGGTGGGAGATCGCCTCGGTCGAGCAGGAGTACGTCGTGTACGACGACCGGCTGTCCCTCGACGCGGACTGGCTGGTGGAGGACCCGGTTCCGGAGCACCGGCGGCGCTGGGAGGCACAGCGGCGGGCCGCCCCGGCCGGCGCGGCGGGATACCCCGCCACCTACCGCCCGCTGCCCGACACCCCAGGCATGTCCCAGCGTGCGGCGTTCGACCCCGCGGTCAAGCAGCACTCGAACGCCTACCGGGCCGGCGAGCCGGAGTTCGCGGAGCGCGGCGCGTGGCGGCAGTGGACGCGGGCCCGGCGGACCGCGATGGCGCACCTGCTCAACGCCGTGCTGCGCACGCCGTGGGCCGGGCAGCTCGTGCTGCGCGGCAGCGTGACCATGTCCGCCTGGTTCGGCGGCGACGCACGCGAGCCCGGCGACGTGGACTTCGTGGTCGAACCTTTCGCCATGGGCAGCAGGAGCGCGGAGGCCGCCGCGATGCTCGACGGCATCGTGGCCGAACTGCGTGCCCGGCCCGGCGCGGGGCTGGACCCGGACCAGGTCAAGGTCGAGGAGATCTGGACCTACGAGCGGGCGGACGGTCGACGGCTGGTCATCCCGTTCACGGCGCCGGGCGTGCCGGACGGTTCCGTGCAGGTCGACTTCGTGTTCAACGAGTACCTGCCGATCGCGCCGGTCGCGGTGCTGCTGGACGGCGTCGGCGTCGCGATGCGGGCCGCGTCGCCTGCGCTGTCGCTGGCCTGGAAGCTGATGTGGCTGGCCACCGACCGGTATCCGCAGGGCAAGGACCTCTACGACGCGGTCCTGCTCGCCGAGCACACCGCGGTGGACCTGTCGCTGGTCCGCGACCTCTTGCGGCCCGAGCTGCGCGAGGAGGCGGACGCCTTCACCGCGCAGTCCGTGCTGGAGTGGGACGTGGACTGGGCGAACTTCACCGACGAGTACCCGTCCGTCACGGGCGACGGCGAGGCCTGGAAACGACGGCTGGCCCTGGCCCTGCACCGCAGCTGGTTCCCCGGCGCGTGACCGCGCGGCCCGGCAGAACCGTGGCGGCATCAGCGCGGCCGAGGTCTACCGGAGAGGTCCGCTCCGGTCAGCGCCGGCCCAGGTCGCGGGCGTGCGGCCAGGCCATGCGCAGCTTCGCGGGGCGGCCGTTCAGCCGACCGGGCACACCGCCCGGTTCGCCGGCGTACGCCCGCTCGACCGGGCTGCCGCCGTGCGCCACATAGAACGCCTGGGCGGCGGTGTTCTGCTCCAGGACCCATAGATACAGCCCACCGGTCTCGCCACGCTCGACCACGACCTGCGCCGCCCGTGTGATGAGGCAGGAGCCGATCCCACCGCGCCGCAGCGCATTCGTGACGTGCAGGTTGTCGACGAACGAGCCCCAGTGGGCGTCGTCGTCGAGGATCACGTGCACGAACCCGACGGGCTCGCCGTCGACGTCGGCGACGATCGTGACCTGACCCGGCTTCGGCGACCGCAGGCGTTGCGACCAGACCGTCAGCCGATCGGCCACGACATCGCCGTCCAGGAACGAGTCCGCGAACGCGCCCCGGTAGTGACGGCGCCAGCTGTCCGCGTGCAGTGTCGCGACGACCTCCGCGTCGACGGCCGACGCCGTCCGCAGCTCCACCGCTGATCCCATGCCGACCACTCCCCCGATGCAGGCCGCCGTTCATGCTACGGCGGCGCGGACCAGGGCGGCGGGCCGCGAAGCGGCACCCGACTTCGTCTCAGGGGATGGACGAGCAGCGCGTAGGTCGCTCGTCTGGCATGGTGATGCGGTGCTGATCTACAAAATCCTGCTGCCGTCGGAGTGGGCCGCGTTCGAGCAGGCCGGGCGGTTCGACGGCTCGCCGTTCGACCACGAGTCCGGATTCGTCCACCTGTCGTCCCGCGAGCAGGTCGCCGCCACCGCGCTGCGGGTGTTCGGCGACGAGCCGGAACTGGTCGTCGTCGCCGTCGACACCGAGGCGGTCGGCGAGACGCTGCGCTGGGAGGAGTCGCGCGACCGGGGCGTCTTCCCGCACGTGTACGGGCCGCTGCCGCGCAGCGCCGTGGTCGCGGTGCACCGTGTCGCGGGAGCCGCGGCGGTCGACACGTCTCTGCCTCGGTAGCCCGCCGCCACGTCGGTCGGCCACCGGCTGGGTCCGCTCCGGCGCTCAGCCCGCGGCTGGACGGGACTGATCGGCCTCGTCGAGCAGGGCGGCGAGCTCGTCCGGGGCGCGCATGCGCCAGGCGTCGGTGACGAGTTCGGTGAGCCGGGCGACGTCCACCCGGGGCAGTCGCAGCATCACCAGCGGGAAGCCGTCGTAGCCGGGCGTGGTGAAGAACAGGTCGGGCTCGCCGAGCAGCAGGGCCTGCTTCTCCGCCTCGTCGCCGACGTACAGCACGGCCACGTCGGTGCGGATGACCCGCGGCTTTCCGGGCCGGCGCTCGGGGTAGGACCAGACGAAGCCCTTGTTCGCGACCCGGAAGTCGAAGCCCTCGCTGTCGATCTCGGTCACCTCGGGCAGGCCGAGCGCCAGGCGGCGCACGTCGTCCGCGTCAGCCACTCCTCTGCCCTCCCGTCCGCATACGCACAGGCTATCGGGGTTCAGCGGAGCGTGCGGTCCAGGGTGTAGCGGCGCTGCAGCAGCATCGCGACGACCATCAGCACCGCCGGGACGACGCCGAAGCCGAGCCGGATCATCGTGTGCGCTGACTCGGACTGCACGACCTCGGTGCCCGCGCTGCTGGCGGCGAAGCCACCGACGGCCAGGCAGGCCGCGTACACGTACGGGCCGAGCGCGCCGCCGGTGGCCTCGGCCGCGGTCCACACACCGGTGTAGGTGCCCGCGCGGGTGGTGCCGTCGGCGCCGCTCGCCCGGATCACGTCGGGCATCATCGAGAACGGCAGCAGCTGCATCGCGGCGAACGCGATGCCCAGCACCGCGACGGCGGCGATCAGCACGGGCAGGCCCGCGGCGCTGCCGAAGGCGAGCACGATCGAGCCCGCGACGAACGCGCCCTGGGCGATGAGCAGGCCGGGCTGCTTGCCGATGCGGCGGGCGACGACGACCCAGACCGGGGTGGCGATCAGCGCCGGGGCGACGAACGCGGCGACCAGCACCGTGGTCAGGCCGGGGCGGCCGAGCTCGTACTCGGCGAAGTAGGGCACGGCGGCCAGCACCAGGTGGCTGGTGGTCGACATGGCCAGGTAGGAGCCGACGAGCCAGCGGAACTGCGGGTCGCGCAGGGCGACCAGCAGGGTGCGCAGCCCCGGCTTGCCGTGTGCGGTGGCCGCCGCGCTCGGCGCGAACGCGGTCAGCCGCCGCACGCCGCCGATCCCGATCAGCATGGTGATCAGCATCGACGCGCCGAGCACCAGACCCATGAGGGCGTATCCGGACCGGGTCGGGTCCTCCTTGCCCGCGAGCATCGGTGCGAGCACTCCGCTGAGCAGGATGCCGACGGTGAGCACGACCATCCGGAAGCCCATCAGGCGGGTGCGCTCGTGGTAGCCGATGGACAGGTCGGCGGGCGTGGACAGGTAGGGCACCTGGTACGCCGCGAACAGCAGGTTGCCAGCGATGAACGCGACGGCGACCCAGCCGGCGGCGGAATTGCCGATCAGGCCGCCGGGCACCAGGAACAGGGCGGCGAATGCCAGCGGCAGGCCGCAGCCAAGCATCATCAGGTGACGGCGGTGGCCGCGGCGGGCGAGGTCGGCGTCGGAGAGGTGGCCGACCCACGGGTGCAGCAGCACGTCGGCGATCTTGGGCAGTAGCAGCACGAACCCGGCGACCAGGGGCGCGACGGCGAGCACGTCGGTGAGGAAGTAGAGCAGCAGCAGGCCCGGTACGGTGACCCAGGTGCCCATGCCCAGTGACCCGCTCGCGAAGGCCAGCATGCCGCCACGGGGAAGCCGCGCCGCCTCGTCCATACCTTCTCCTCGCCCGTCCGCGGGTGTAATCCAACGTTTGCTGGATAGTAGGGCACGATGGAGCGCATGACTACACCCCGACGGGGACCGGGCCGACCCCGGCGCGACGACCAGCGCGCCACGCCCGAAGTGATCATCGAGGCGGCGGCCGGGCTGTTCGCGCGGCGCGGCTTCGACGCGGTCGGCATGCGCGAGGTCGCGGCCGCGTGCGGCGTGGACGTCGCCACCGTGCACCACCACGTCGGCACCAAGGCCGCGCTGTACGAGTGCTGCTTCGCGCGGGTGTTCGCGGCCGAGAGCGAGGCGCTGACCAGGGCTGTCGCCACCGCCCGGGAAGGCCTGTCCGCGGGACCCGGGCCGGCCATGGCCGGGCTGCACGAGCTGGTCGACGTGTTCATCGACTTCCTGGAGGACCGCCCCGAGGTCACCGGGCTGTGGCTGCGCCGCTGGCTGGAGCCCGACCGGCACGCCGAACTGGACGCCCGCTACAGCGAGCCGCTCTACCAGGCGGTCGAGCAGGTGCTGGCCGAGGCCGACGCGGCCGGGATGCTCAGCGAGCCGCAGCCGCACCTGGCCGTACGCAGCCTGGTCTGGTCCGTGCACGCCCACGTCGTCGGCCTGCTCTCGGGCGCCAACGGAGCCCGCCAGCGCCGCGAGTTCCGCACCTTCGCCCACCGCTGGCTCGACCGCATGTACCCTCCCCCGCCCCCTTCTTGATCGCTCGACTTGCCCGGCAAGTGGGCGAAAGACCCCCGATGATTCGCACATCTGCCAGGCAAGTCGAGCGATCATGGGCGACGGGCGCTTGACGCGGGGGCCCCCGTCGACGCAATATCCAACGGACGTTGGATTTTGGGGAGGGTACGCATGACGCCACGTGTCGCCGTGATCGGCGCCGGGCCGGCCGGGCTGGCCACGCTCAAGGCACTGGCCGACCGGGGCGTGCCCGCCGTCGCCTTCGACACGGCGGCGCAGGTCGGCGGCCTGTGGGTGTACGGCGCACCGCACTCCTCGGCATACCGCACCCTGCACCTGAACACCTCGCGCACCCGCACCGAGTTCGCCGACCTGCCCATGCCCGCGGACTGGCCCGACTACCCCGACCACGGCCGCATCGCCGGCTACCTGCACGACTACGCGACGCGGTTCGGACTGCTCGACGCGGTGCGGCTGCGGCACACGGTCACCGAGATGGTCCGCGACGGCGCGGGCTGGCGCGTCACCGCGCTCGGCCCGGACGGCACGACCACCGTGCACGTCGAAGCCGTCGTGGTGGCCAACGGGCACAACAGCCGCCCCCGGCTGCCCTCCCCCACCTACCCGGGCGAGCTGGGCGTCGAGCAGCTGCACAGTCACGACTACCGCGGCCCCGAGCAGCTCGCCGGGCGGCGGGTGCTGGTCGTCGGCGGCGGCAACTCGGCCATGGACATCGCCGTCGACGCCTCCCACGTCGCGCCGCGCACCCTGCTGTCGCTGCGCCGCGGCGTCTGGATCGTGCCCAAGCACCTGCTCGGCAAGCCGTCGGACACCCTCAACGGGGCGCTGGCCAAGCGCCTGCCCTGGCGGCTGCGCCAGCGCATCAGCCAGACCATGCTGCGCTTCGCCGTCGGCAAGCCCGCGTCCTACGGTCTGCCCGCTCCGGAGCACGGCTTCCTGCAGGACCACCCGACCCTGTCGGACTCGCTGCTGTCGCGCATCACCCACGGCGAGATCACCGTCCGGCCGGCGATCGCCCGCTTCGACGGAGACCGGGTCCACTTCGCCGACGGCCTGGCCGACGAGATCGACCTGGTCGTCTGGTGCACCGGCTACGACATCGACCTGCCGTTCCTCGACCCGGCCCTGCTCGGCGACGGCGCGGACCGGCTACCGCTCTACCGGCACGTGTTCCACCAGCAGGCCCCGGGGCTGATGTTCGTCGGCCTGATGCAGTCCACCGGCTCCGCGCTGCCCGTGGTCGAGGCCCAGGCCCGGCTCGCCGCCGCCCACCTGGCCGGGCAGTACGCCCTGCCCGACGCCGCCGGGCAGGCCGCCGACATCGCCGCCGAGCACCGCGCCGCCCGTGACCGCTGGGGCGAGCGCCGCCCCGCCATGCGCATCGACTTCGACGCCTACCTCGCGCTCGCCGCGAAGGAGCTGACCGACGGCGCGGCCCGGGCCCGCCGCGGCCAGGGCGTCACCTGGAACAGCAAGGAGCACACCCGATGAGGACCCTCAACGGCCGGCGCGTCGTCGTCACCGGCGCGAACGGCACCTTCGGCCGGCTGCTGGTCGCGCGGCTGGAGCTGGCCGGGGCCCGGGTCGTCGGCCTCGACCTGCGCGCCGACACGGTCGGCACGTCGCCCGTGATCGCCTGCGACCTGACCGACGGCACCGCGGTGCCGGGCGCGGTCGCGCAGGCGGTCGAGACGCTCGGCGGCCTCGACCTGCTGATCAACAACGCGGGTGTCGGCGGGCCCGCCCCGGCGGAGCTGCCACCCGGCGACGCCGCCCGGCGGCAGCTCGACGTCAACCTGATGGCCGCGTGGCACACCACCGCCGCGGCCGTGCCCGCCCTGGAGCGCAGCCGGGGCCGGGTGGTGTTCGTGTCCAGCCGCATGGCGCTGCTGCCACTGCCGCTGGCCGCCGCGTACGGCGTCAGCAAGCGCGCCCTGGTCGCCTACGCCGACGCGCTGCGGCTGGAGGTCGGCACCCACATCGGCGTCAGCGTCGTCTACCCGAGCATGGTCGCGTCCCCCATCCACGACGCCTCCGCGCAGGCGGGCCTGTCCCTGCAGGGGGTGTCCCGGTACGAGCCGGTGGAGGGGGTCGTCGCCGCGATCCTGCGGGCGGCGACGGCCCGCAAAGCCCCGCGCGACGTGGCCACCACCGGACGCGGCCGGTTCGAACTGCTGCTGGCCCGGCACCTGCCGTCGGTGACCGGCGCGATCGTGCGCCGCACCATCGCCAAGCGCCTGGCAGCAGGCGACCTGGACCAGGCCCCGCTGGCCGAGGGCATGCGCCGCCGCGCCGGCCGCTGACCCCACCGGCTGCCCCGGTCCGCCGCCGGGACGGTCGGCTAATGATCGCTGTTTGGTGTCAAGATCCGTGGATGGACCGCAGATCTTGGCACCAAACAGCGATCTTCGTGGCGGCTGGAGGCCGCGCGGCGCGCATCCGGGCGGGGGCGCGCCGCGCGGCGGTCCGTCACAGACCCGAGTGCACCGCCGACATCAGCGTGCCCGACGCCGTGTCTCCGGACATCTCCCAGATCATGCCGCCGAGCAGTCCCTTCTGCTTGATCCAGGCGGTCTTCTGGCCGATCGACCAGGGGTCGTCGAAGCTCCACCACTGCCCGCCCGCGCCGGTGTAGCAGTAGCTGGAGACCGACTGCACGTCGTGGTACACCGTGCAGCCCGGCACGCTCGACAGCAGGTTGGCGTAGCCGCGGGTGCCCGCCTCCTCGGCGAACTGGCCCGGGGCGGCCCCGGTCGCGGTCTGCCACTCGCCGTTGACGCCGCCCGCGGCGACGCCCTGCCAACCGCGCCCGTAGAAGGCCACCCCGATGGTGAGCCGCCGCGGGCTGACCCCGGCGTCCAGATAGGTCTGGATCGCCTTGTCCACGCTGAACTCGAACGCGTACGGGTCCTGCGTGTCGCGGTACAGGTTGGCCTGGTGGCCGGTGCGGTTCGGCTCCCACGAGTTGTCCGAGCCGGAGCCGTGGAAGTCGTAGCCCTGCACGTTGGCGAAGTCCATGTAGTTGAACACCCCGTTCGGCCCGATGTCCCAGCCCGCCGCGATCTTCGCCGGGTCCGCCGGAGTGAACGCGGTGATCAGGTAACGCTTGCCGGTGGTCGCGGTAAGCGCGTCGAGCTGGCGGCGGAACTCGGCGGTCAGCGCCGTGTTGTTGGCCTTGTCCGCCGGGCTGACGTGGTTGCCCGGGTGGCCTTCCGCTCCCGGCCACTCCCAGTCGAGGTCGATGCCGTCGAAGATGTTCGCCGCGCTGCCCGGGCCGCCCGCGCCGTTGTACACCGGCAGATTGCCCTTGATGTAGATGTCGATGCAGGATCGGACGAACTTCTCGCGGGCCGCGGGCGTGGCCGCGACGTCGGAGAAGTACTTGGAGTAGGTCCAGCCGCCGATCGAGATGAGCACCTTGAGGTGCGGGTGCTTGGCCTTGAGCTTGCGCAGCTGGTTGAAGTTGCCGCGCAGCGGCTCCCAGCCGGTGTCGGCGACGCCGTCGACGGACTGCGACGCGGCCATCGGTCGGCCGTAGTCGGCGTCGGCGTCCCCGGCGCCGGTGCCCTGGTCCGGGTCCTGCGGGTTGGTGGTGGTGCCCCGGGTGACACCCTGCAGGCAGGTCAGATTGACCGGGTCGATGTTGGCGAAGGCGTAGTTGAGGTGGGTGAGCTTGGCGGCCGCGCCGCTGGTGTCGAGGTTGCGGACGAAGTACTGCCGGCCGTAGATGCCCCACTGCACGAAGTAGCCGACCTTCGCGTAGCTGCCTGTGCCGACGACGTCGTCGGTGGTGACGGTGACGGCATTGGACGCGGCGGAGGCGTTGTCGTAGGTGTCGCGGGCCTTGACCGTGAACGTGTACGCGGTCATCGGCGACAGCCCGCCGACCACCGCGGTCGTGCCGGTGACGCTGGCCCGCAGGGTCGTGCCGGTGTAGACGTCGTAGCCGGCGATCCCGTTGGCGTCGGCCGCGGCGTTCCAGGCGAGGGTGACCGAGGTGGCGGTCTTCGCGGTCGAGCGCAGGTTGCCGGGCACGGTCGGCGGGGTGGTGTCGTTCGCCGGGTTCAGCGTGGTGGCGCTGACCGGCGCGCTGACCGCGGACAGGTTGCCGCGGGTGTCGCGGGCCCGCACGGTGAACGTGTAACCGGTGTTCGGGGTCAGGCCGGTGACCGTCGCGCCGGTGGTGGTGCTCGTGGCCACGACCGTGCTGCCGGACAGCACGTCGTATCCCGCGATCGGGAAGTCCGTGACCGCGGCGGCGGTCCAGGCCAGCGAGACGGTGCGGGTGGTGCGGCCGGTGACGGTCACGCCGGTGGGCGTGCCCGGGGCGCGGTCGGGGCTGCCGTCGCACTTGTTGCCGTTGATGCGGCAGTTCAGCGGGGCCGCGCCGGAGCCGTACGCGATGAACCAGGGGCTGTAGGGCTCGGTGCTGGCACCGGCCGCGACCGTGCCGTTGTAGTGGGCGTTGACGACGGTGACGCGGCTGCCGGACTGACTGGCCGTGCCGTTGTAGAAGTTGCTCATGGTCACGCCCGCGGGCAGGTCGAACTCCAGGGTCCAGCCGGTGATCGCGGCACCCGTGGGGTTCGCGACGACGAACTTGTCCATGAACCAGGAACCGTTGTTCGCGCTGGAGAAGGTGGCGGTGAGTCCGGCCGGTGCGGCGGCCGCGACGCCGGGCAGCGTCAGCGTCGCACCGGTGACGGTCATGGCGAGGATGACGGCAAGGGAGCGGATCTTGCGCATGTGCCCTCCTGTTATTAGGAAACTTTCCTAATACTGGGCCCACCGGGACTGCGCGGTCAATGCCAGATTTACATTTCTCAATGGATGTCGAGGCCGCCGCGGGTCCGAGACGGATTCGCTGAGCCCGGCGGCTACCTGAGTTTGCCGTCGAGCCGCGGCCGCGCCGTTCCGTCCACCTCGGTGCAGATGCCGAACACGCGGGCGTGGCTGGTCCAGCCGTTGACCCGGCCGCGGTTGTTGCTGATCTGCACCCGACCGCCTGCGGTGTCCACCGCGGACACCACGTGCAGATAGACCGAGCCCGCGACGCGAGCCAGCACGATGTCGCCGACCTGGACCGCCGCCGGGTCCACCGGCGCGACTGCCACCAGGTCCCGGCTGCGGATCAGCGGCACCATCGAGTTGCCAGTGGGCCGGAACCGCACCGTCGCCCCGGCGACCACCCGCGTCGCGACGCTGTCGAGCACTCCCATGGGCCATAGGATGCACGTCCGCACCGGACGCAGGCCATGGGATTTCCTTACCTCGGCGACAGGGCGGCTACAGGTGACAACCCTGGAGTTTCCCGAGCAGCGACGTGCCTTGCGCATTCACCTCACACTAGAGATCGAAAACTTACGATCAATAGAGAGGTTCACCGCAGATGCTGGAGGACATCCTCACCTTCGTCGGGACCCTGGCCGTCGTGGTGTCACTTCTGTTCCTCGCGGTTCAAACCCGCGCAGCAGCCAGACAGGCCGAAATCAACAACTCGATAGGGATCACCTCGACCTTCTATCAGTCCGCCAGCCTCGTGCAGGTCGTCCACGGCACCTTTCTATCGGATCCCAGCCTTCGGGCGTACTTCTACGACGGCAGGGAGTGCAGCCCCAAGAACCCCCAGCGGGCGAAGGTCGTGACGCTCGCAGAACTGCATGCTGATGCGCTCGAGTACGGGCTGATGGCCGGGCAGCAGATCAAGGGTGCCGTGGCATGGGTCAACTATCCCCGCGACCTGCTTGCGCGAAGCCCGGTCATGCAGGAAGTGGTCTCGGGCCAACCGGAGCTGTGGCCGAGGCTCGCCGACCTACTTGCCGACATACGCAGCCAGAAGGCGTCCTGAGCGAAATGCTCTGGTGCAGGTTGCCGAGGTTGTCAGGTGGTGCGCGCCATGTGGATCCCTCGAAATGTGTGCGCGGCGCGGCTGGAGGAGGGCGTGACCAGCGCCTACGGTGACGCCACCCCTGTCACCGGAAGGAGTCGGTCATGTCACGACGTGCCCGCGCCGGGCTCGCGGCCATCGCCGCGCTGCTGGTCGTTCTCGGATCCGCCGCACCTGCCGCCGCCGCGACGCCGTACACGGTGCCGTCCGTCGCCGGCACCCTGCAGACCTACAACATCTCCAGCGTGTACGTCGCCGGCGTCTCCTCCGGCGGGTACATGGCAACGCAGCTGCACGTGGCCTACTCGGGCCGGATCAAGGGCGCGGCCGTGTTCGCCGCCGGGCCCTACTACTGCGCTCAGTACAACGCGAGCCGGGCGCTCTACGCCTGCGGCGACAACCTCTGGTCGACGCAGCTGAGCAGCCTGGAGTCGTACACCTCGCTGTGGTCGGGCTACGGCTGGATCGACCCGCCGGCACAGCTGTCCGGCGACCCGGTGTACGTCTTCCACGGCAACAACGACAGCACCGTCAAGAAGTCCGTCACCGACGACCTGGTGAGCTACTACCAGCACTTCGGCGCGAGCGTGTCCTACAACTCGGGCAGTTCCGCCGGGCACGCCTGGGTCACGCCGTACGGCACGGGCGGCTGCACGGCCACCGCCTCGCCGTTTCTCAACGACTGCGGCACCGACCCGCAGAACGCCATGTTCGCCAAGCTCTACGGCTCGGTCAGCGCCCGCAACACCGGCCCGCTCACCGGCTCCCTGATCCGCTTCGATCAGAACACGTTCGCGGTCAACGGCTTCGCGAACGGGCTGAGCATGGGCAGCAGCGGCTTCGCGTACGTGCCGAGCAGCTGCGCGGCGGGCCAGAGCTGCCGGCTGCTGGTCGCCCTGCACGGCTGCGCCCAGGGCTACGACGCGGTCGGCACGGCGTTCGTGGACCGCGCCAACCTCAACCAGTACGCCGACACCAACAAGACCGTCGTGCTGTATCCCCAGGCCACCGCCTCCGGCGTGAACCCGTACGGCTGCTGGGACTGGTGGGGCTACCTCGGCTACACCAACTACCCCATCAAAGGCGGCCTCCAACTGGAGACCGTCATGAACATGATCCGCCGCCTCGACGGCTGACCTGTTCCCTGTCGCAACTCTGAAACCGTCGCGGTCTCCGGGCTCCCCGGAGGCCGCGCGTTCTTAAGAGTTGCGGCAAGAGGGGGTGGGGTCAGGTGAGCAGGACGCGGAGGAGGAGGGCGGCTTCGGGGTCGATGAGGGTGCGCATGTCGATGAGGGCCTGGTCGGCGCCGCCGGCGACGCCCATGAACTTGCGCAGGTGCTGCAGGCGGCCGCGGGCCTCCTGGGCGGCGTGGTCGTCGCGGTCGGCCAGCCGTTGCAGGCCCGCCTCGACGCGCGCCACGCCGCGGACCACAACCAGGGCCGGGTGGTCGGGCAGGTCGACACGGTCGAAGTTCACGCCGCGGAAGTCGACGTCGTCGAACGCGGTCACCCCGCGCATGTCGACGTCCTGCATCGGGTTGGGGGCCAGGTCGCGCTCGGGCTCGAGCACCCGGCCGTCGAACACGACCTCGCGCAGCACCCCGGCGAAGCGGCAGCGGACCAGGCTGGCCTGCCAGAAGTTGGTGCATTCGAGCTGGGCGTGGGCGAAGTCGACGTCGGTGAACGAGGCGACGCCGCAGCCCAGCCGGGACAGGTCGGCGTGCCGGAAGTCGACGTCGCGCAGCCGGTTGCCGCGCCCGGCATACCAGCCGCCGACCGAGGAGCGGGCGAGGTCCGCGGCGAGGAACGAGGTGTCGCTGACGTCGGTGGCCCACATCCGCAGGCCGACGCAGTGCGCGCCGTCGAACAGGCTGTTGTCGATGACGCAGCCGAACAGCCGCAACCGCGGCAGGTGCGCGCCGCGCAGGTCGAGGTCGACCAGGCGGGCGCGCTGGAACTCCAGCGTCGCCGCGACGTCGGAGAACTCGAAGGTGAAGGTCATCCCGCCGGCCTGCCGGGTCGCGCTGTCCGGTTCGGCGGCGCGGGGCTCGGGTGCGCCCAGCCCGCGCAGGTCCCAGCGGCCGTCGATGCGGTCCAGGGCCAGGCCGTCGAGGCGCTCCCCCGCCCGCAGCCGGCGGATGACCTCGGACTGCAACTCCGGCCCGCCGGGCACGAGCCAGCGCTCGACGAGCGCCTCATCGTTGAGCATGCGGACCCCTCGTATCGACAACGCCGCATGACGAGCCGCTCGGGGCGCAGCTCAACGGGTCGTTGGCGATCAAAAGTAGGTCGCCGGGCGCGGCAACTCAACAGGTCGCCGCCCGAGATGTCCGATACGTCCGACCGCGTTACCGAACCTTGACCCGACGGCGGGCCCTCACCGCAGTAGCGGCAGGTCGTGACCCACAGTGACGCCGTCGAGCATCGATCTGCCGAGCGGCGTGACCGAGTGCAGCATCGACGTCCCGGACCGCTGCGACATGATCAGGTTCGCGGCGCGCAGCGCCGTGGCGTGCTGGCTCGCGCTCGGCGCGGACACGTTCGCCCGCCGGGCCAGCACGGTGGTGCTCACCGGTCCCGCCGCGACCGCTTCGAGCACCGCGGCGCGAGTCCGGCCCAGCAGCGCCGCGAGCGCCGCGCGCGGCGGGCCCGACGGGTCGCCCCAGAGCTGCGCCGCCTGCCGCAGGTCGCGCACCGCCGGGTAGACCAGCACCCTGGTCCGCTGATCCAACGACACGTACAGGTGCGGCGCGGGCCAGCAGAAGGCCGACGGCGCCAGCAGCAGGTCGCCGCCCGCCAACGTGACGTCGCCGTCGCCGTGCGAGGGGATCTCCAGCACCGGTGGGTCCCAGCGCACCAGCGGGTGCAGCCGGCCCAGCGCCGCCCCCACACCCTCGGCCAGCAGCACCCGCCCGAACTCGGCCTGCTCGACGTCGACGAGCCCGCCGATCCGGCCGTCGGCGCCCGCCAGCGCGGCGTGCCGCAGCTCCCGCAGTGCCAGGACGAGGTCGCGACGGGCCTCGTGGTCGCCTGCGGCCAGCTGCCGCAGCCACGGCGGCGGCCGTCGCCCGCGCAACCGGGCGAGCCCCAGCTCGGCGTTCAGCTGCGGCTGCGGGAGGGCGAGCAGGTTCTCGGCCGCCTCCTCGTCGGTCGCCTCGGCGCCGGCGAGCGTGATCAGGTCGACCTGCATCTCCCGGTACGGGAACAGCCAGGACGCGGTGTCCACCGCCCGCGGGGTCAGCCGTGCCCTCGCCTCGGCACGCCACCGCCCATACAGGTGGTCGTCGTCGCGGGCCGCCATCGCGGGCGCGGCCAGTTGCGCCAGTGCCAGCGGCCCCAGCCGGACCACCCGGACCCGGGAGAGGTCCCGCGCGGTGAAATGGATCCGCAGCATGGTCGTGTCCTCCCGGCGCTCGGGCGGGCGCGCACCGCCAAGCCGAGGTCACCGCTGCCGTCGGCGTGACCCGGCGCGCGGGATTGGCCTCCCCCGTTGCGGCCAAGCCCGCGAGGGTCGAGCGCCGCGGCGGGACCCGGCGGCGCCCGACCATGCGCCGGTTCCCCGCAGGCGATGATGCTCGACTCGGCCCGCGCGGTCGAGGCTATTCGGCCACCGCCGAAACATGCTGCACACGGACGTGGGGACGCCGGCCGCAGCCGACGCCCCCACGCGGTTGGCACGGGGTCAGCGTGCCTGGAGCGCGTCCAGCGCCACCGCCATCGCCACGACCAGGCGGCGGTCGATGGCCGGGTCGTGGATCTCGACGGTGTACTTGTCGCGCACCAGCGCGAACTTCTTCATCACGGAGAACACCGGCACACCGTCGCGCACGAAGTCGAAGTGGTACGGCCAGAAGGTCAGGTCGGCGAAGCGGCGTAGCAGCGCGATGGGCAGGCTGCGCTCCTGGCCGGTGATGCGCGCGCCGGCGGCGGGCTCCACGTGCCAGGTCGAGCGCAGCAGCGACTTCGCGAAGTCCTTCTTGAACAGACCGATCGGCGCGCCGTTCTCGTCGGTGACGTCGTAGGTCGCGCCGAGGTCGATCACGCTGCGGGCCTTGAAAGCGGCGAACACGCCGGTCTTGCTGTCGTCGCGGTACAGCGTGACCTGCTCCTTGAAGGCCATGCGCTTCTGCTCGACGAACGCCAGCTGCGTGCCGGGGGTGCCGTCGGGCTGCACCGACGTGACCTCGTACCGGTTGATCATCATGGTGAAACGCTGCTTGATGAACAGCGTCTGCTGTGCCTGCAAAGTGGCCAGGTCCACGAGGGGATGTCCTTCGTCCAGGGGTGAACGCGAAACATGAACTGTCCGCGAGGCGACAGTGTGTCACGGCGGCACCGGACCGGACGCGCAGCCGATGGCCCGCTCACTTCGGCAGACCGGTGGGGCGCGGTCGTGACCACGCCCCACCTGCCCCGTTGCGACGTCAGCCGTGCTGGATCGGCAGCTCCCGCGGACCGTCCGGCATGACCGCGACGATCTTCGTGATCTCGGAGAAGTCATAGGACTGCTGGCCCGCGCCCGTCAGCAGATACCACTCGCCGTCGAGCTCTGCCTCGCGCACCACCCCGCCGGGAAAGTGGACCTCCACCCGGGCGGCACCCGCCGGGACGCGCCCGAAGGTGTACGCCGCCGCGGGCTCGGACCCGAACGCCGACGAGGCGTTGCTCAACCGGCCCGGCGGGTGCGACGGCCGCATCGCCGTGGTCAGATCGGAGACGCCGACCTGCACCGCGTGCTGCTCCGCGCCCAGCCAGCACGCCGTGCTGCCGCGGTCGTCGGCGTACATCAGCAGCCGCAGCCGTCCCGGCACCGGCTCGACCTCGAAGCGCAGCGGCGGCAGCTCCGTCAGCCCCGCCTGGGCCAGCTCCCCGGCGGCGTAGTCCGTGCACCGCCCCTGCGCCGTGGTCGCACTGCTGGTGGGCCGGGGCGGCTTGCCCTGCGCCGACGCCGAAGGCGGCGGCACCGCGGGTTCCTCGGACGACCGCGGCGCGGCCAGCAGCAGGAAGGCGGCGCCGAGCAGGACCACCCCGACCAGCACCCCCATGGCCAGCGCCAGCACCGCGACCGGCCGCGGCCGCGGACGGGCCCCGATGATCCGGGCCAGCGGCACGGCGAGATGCGTGTCCCGGTGCGCCGCCCGGACCAGGTTTGCGAGACGCTCGTCGTCCAAGTCCGTCATCACCGCTCCTCCCCGACGAGCGAGCCGTCGCCGACCGCGACGGCGAGTTGGGCGCGCAGGGTCGCGAGCGCGCGGTGCAGGTGGACGTGCACGGTGGCCGCGCCGATGCGCAACGTCCGCCCCGTCTCCTCCGCCGACAGGTCCGCCAGCAGCCGCAGCGCGACCACCTGGCGCTGCCGGGTGGGCAGCGCCATGACCAGCGCGCGCAGCCGGGCGTCGAGCCCGCCCGGGTCGCGGTCGGCGACGCCGCCGACGTCGGGCGGATCGCCGAGCAGCTCCCGGCGCAGCCGTCGCCACCAGGTCCGCTGCTCGTTCAGCGCGGTGCGCAGCACCCACGCCGTCGGGTTGGGATGTGCCCCCACCGCCTCCCAGCGGGCGTACGCCCTGGTGAAAGCCTCTGCGACGGCGTCCTCGGCCCCGGGCTGCCCGCGGGTGGCGACCAGCAGCGCCCGGTAGACGGCGTCCTTGCGCGCCGCGTAGAACTCGCCGAAATCGTCCATCGACACCACCTGTGGCCGGGAAAGGGAACTCTCGCATGGACTACGCACGACACCCCGCGCGGCCTTTACCCGACCCGTCCGCGCCGAGGACAGCGTCGACGGCGCCCGGATGCGACACTTGCCGACTCAGCTCGGCGGGAAGGGGCCACGTGCGCGAAGAGATCCTGTCCGGGGTGGCGGCCAACCCCGGGGCACCCGTCGACGTCCTGCTGCGCCTGCTGGCCGTCGAGGCGCAGGCCTGCTGGGATGTGCTGTGCATCGAACGCGACCTGCCGGTGGAGGTCGTCGACGCCGTCCTGTCCCACCCGGACCGCGCCGTACGCCGGCGGATCTCGCGCAATCACCACCTCGCGCCTGCGCAGCGGGCCCGCCTCATCGACGACCCGGACCCGATGACCCCGGCCACCCTGATATACGAGCCCGGGCAATGGCCCACGGGGACGGTCCCGCGACCGCTGCCCGACGACGTCGTCCGGCGGCTGCTCGCCACCTCGTTCCCGCTGCTCAGCGCGGCGGAACTGCTTTCCGAGCTCGCGTTCACGCATTTCGGGCGGCAGACGTGCGAGATCGCCGCGACCCATCCGCTGCCCGGGATCCGCGCCCTCGCGTGCGGCTACCGCGGTGCCGTGTCGGACGAGCGGTGGCTCGCCCTGCAACGCGATCCCGACCCGCAGGTGCGCGCGGCAGCCGAGGCGGCGAACGCCCGTGACGACGCACCCGCGATCGAACCCGCCGGCATGCCGCCACGTGGCGGCCGCGACCACTGGCTGGTGCTGCAGTGCCGGCGGCTGTCCCGTACGGTGCTGGATCAGCTGGTGACCGGGACGGATCCGGTCGACCTCAGGTTCCTGGCCCGCAACCCCTACCTGCCACCGGACGTGGTGGAACAGCTGCTGTCCGATCCCGACGCGTCGGTCCGAGGCGCCACCGCCGGACGTGCCGATCTGGCACCCGACCAGCTGCTCCGCCTCGCCGCCGATGTGGAGGAAGCGGTGCGGATCGCCGTGTCGGTGCACCCCGGCCTCAGCGAGTCCCAGCGTGCGGCCATCGTGGTGGGCCACTGGCCGGACGAGCACTTCAACCGCCACCGGCCGGGACTGCCACCGGAACTCACCGTCGGCATCGCCCACGCGTACTCGGTGAATCCGCTGCTGCGCCGCCGGGCCGCGAGCGACCCCCGGCTGCCGCAGGCCGTCGCCGACCGCCTCGCCGAGGACCCGGATGCGGGCGTACGCGTGCGGCTCGCGCTGTGCCACCCGGCACCGCCCCCTGCTCTGCTGCTGCGCAGCTACCTGGAGTACGACGGGCCTGACCGGCTGCACCTGACGACCCGGCCCGGTTTTCCGGTCGCCGGTCTCGCCCGGTTCGCCGGCGACCCGGACCCGGCGCTGCGGCTGCTGGCTCTGCTCGACCCCGAGGTGCCCGCGGCGGTGGTCGACGGGTTGCTCGCCGACCCGGCCCGCCCCGTGTGGACGGCGGCGGCCCGCCACCCGCGGCTGCCCACCGACCGGCTGCGGGACCTGCTCGGCACCGAGCGGGCTCGTCACGCCGCCGCGAATCCCGCACTCGACGCCGCCACGCTGCACGGGCTGCTGGACGCAGCCCGCATCCCGGCGACACCGCGCCAGGCGAGGTCCGGGCCGTGATGCGCGTCCCGGGGGCGCGGACGTGCCCCGGGACGCGCTGCCACGCGGCGGGGTCAGCCGCGCCGCCACTTCTGGTTGGCGCCGCCGGTGCACTCCCAGGTCGACAGCGGGGTGCCGGTGCCGCCCCAGCCGGTGACGTCGACACACTTGTTGGCTTGCGGGTTCACCAGGTCGCCCGCGCCGGTGAGCACGAACTGCTGGGCCGGGTTGCCGCTGCAGCCGACGATCTGTATCGCCGCGCCGTTCGCGGTGGACCCCCAGGCGACGTCCATGCACAGACCGTTGACGGTGCGGATGGTGCCGTCGCCGGGGAAGTTCCAGTTCTGCGCGTTGGTGCCGTTGCAGTCCCACAGTTGCAGGCGCTGGCCGTCGACGAAGTTGGAGTTCGGCACGTCGATGCACTTGTCCTGCCAACCGATGATGCGGCTGGTCGAACCGCCGCCCCCGGTCGTGGTGAGGGTGAGCCCGTACGCGCCGAGGATCTCGTTGACGGGCTGGTAGAAGGTGGTGCCGCCGGTGGAGCAGTTGCCCGAGCCGCCGGAGGTGACGCCCTGGGCCTGGTTGCCGCTCATCCACGCGCCGCCGGAGTCGCCGCCCTCGGCACAGGCCGTGGTCTGGGTGAGACCGTAGACGGTCCGGCCGTCGGAGTAGTTGACGGTGACGTTCTTGGCCTGGATCACGCCGCAGCGCCAGCCGGTGGTGCGCCCGGATCGGCAGATGGACGCGCCGATCGCGGCCTCCTGCGACCCGGCGACGGCGACGTTTCCGCCCGCGTAGTTGTTCACCCACGGCCGCGGGGTCCAGTTGGCGTTGGTGCGCACCCAGGCGTAGTCGTTGCCAGGGAACGACGATCCGGCGAAGGTGCCCTGGCCGACGTTGTTGTAGCCCAGGGTCGGGCTGCCCGCGCCGCCGCAGTGCCCGGCGGTGACGAAGCCGCCGTTGTTGACGGAGAAGCCGATCGAGCACAGCGTGTTGCCGTTGATGACGTACTGGTCGCCGCCGCGGATGTCGTACAGCGGGCGCGGGGCCTGGCCGGTCACGACCCGCACGTCGGCGGCGGCCAGGCCGCTCGCGGCGAGGAACCGGCCCGCGGCGGCGGTCGTCGCCGCGCTCACGGTGACGGTGTTGGCGGCGACGTCGACATACCAGCCGTGCACGTCGCGGCCGGCCGCGGCGGCCTTGCCGTCGAGCTTCGCCTTGACGGCGTCGAGCTGCCGCTCGCTGCGGTCGACCCGGACGGGCAGCGCGCCCGCGGCACGGGCCTGGGCGGCGGCGGCCTCGTCGAGGACGCCGACCTTGAGGCGGCTGTCCTCGGGCGAGTACCAGGCGCCGGCGAACCGGCTGCCGAGGCGGGCACGCACGGCGCGCTCGACGACGGGCGCGGCGGCCTCGTGCGCCTGGCGGACGCGGGCCTGGTCCGCGGTCAGGCCCAGGTCGCGGTGCAGCGCCTGCTGCATGCCGAGGTCGGGGGTGGGGGCGGCGTAGGCGGGCGCGGGGGCGATCAGCGCCACGGCGAGCACCGCCGCGCTGGTCAGCGCAGTGAGTCTCACGTCGAGTCCTTCAGGGGTAGGACGGATCAGGGCGTGAGAGCGCTCTCAAGAAACAGACTTTACTGTGGACGGATCCGAAGTCAATAGATACCGATGTATTACTCTGCGTGCGCGACCAGCCGGCGGGGCGCCGCAGGGGGCGGGGCTGCGTCAGGGTTCGGGGAAGGACTCGCGGGCGAGGGCGAAGATCTCGTCCGGCGCGGCGGTGTCGTCGGCGGAGGTGACCGCCTCGGTCGCCGCCATCGCGATCGCGGCCAGTCGCCGCAGCTCCTCGGCGGGCACCTGCCCGCGCAGGGAGTCGAACTCCTCTTCCTCCTCCAGCTCGCCGTGCTCGATCACGGCGTCACGCAGGTTGGCCAGCTTCTCCGCGAAATCGTCGTGCTCCAGCCCGAGTTCATACAGCTCCAGCAGGTCTTGCTCGGCCTGGTCCTCCTCCTCGATGCGGGCGTCCACCACGGCGTCGCCGTCGGCCAGCCGCGCCCGCGCCAGCGGATGCACCAGCAGCTGCTCGATGCTCTCGTGGACGGCCAGCAGGCGCACCAGCTCGGCGAACAGGTCCCGGCGGCGCGCGCCACGCGCGCCGTCCAGCTCGTCGAACAGGTCGCCGAGCTGCTGGTGCTGGACCAGCAGCACGTCGATCACGTCGCCGGGGTCGAAGGGCGGCGGCGCGGGGGCGGCCCCGGCGGGCACCCGCTTGGCCGGGCGCGGCGGCTTCGGCACCCGCGAGCTGGGCGCCTGGTCATCGGGCGGCACCACGCTCTTCTTGCCCGTGGCGACCTTGGCCATGGGGCGCGCCCGCTGGTCGGAGTGCATGGTCTTGACGAGTTCGCGGACCAGCTCGTCCTTGTGCATCTGCGAGGTCCCCGGCACGCCCTTCTCCCGCAGCAGCGCGCGCAGTTCCTGCACCTTCATCCGGTACGCGTCGCGCTCGGTGCGGCCGCGCTGCTCCGCCTGGGCGTCGCCGGTCGCCTCGTCGTCCGCCGGCTCGCGCTCGGACATCCGCGTCACCTCACAAAGTCCGTTTCGTCACCATAGTGACCGAACCTGTGGGGCTGCGGGCCGAAACAGCGCCATGGCCGCCGTACGGGTCACCACAGACCCACGGCGGGGCGGCTACCGGCCGAGTTCCCCCGAGCGGTAGTGGCGGCGGCAGAGCACCTGGTAGCGGACCTCGGAGCGGTCGGCGGCGGCGGTGTCGCCGATGACGACCTGCTCGCCCTCGCGGGCCACCGCGCCGTCGACTATGCGCGCGTTGAGCAGGCCCTCCCGGCCGCACCAGCACAGCACCTCGACCTGCAGCCGGTTCACCTCGTCGGCCAGCTCGAACAGCCGCTGCGCGGCCGGGAACAGGAAGGAGCGGAAGTCGGAGGCGAGGCCGAAGGCGTACACGTCGACGTCGTAGGAGTCGACCAGGTCGGCCAGCTGCTCGATCTGCTCGACGGTGTAGAAGCACGCCTCGTCGCAGATCAGGTAGTCGATGCGGGCGCCGTCGCCCCACGCCTTGCGCACCAACGCGATGAGGTCCATGTCGTCGGTGACCTCGACGGCCGCGTGGGCCAGCCCGATCCGGGTGGTGACCTGCGGACCCATCGAGCGGTCGTTGCGGGTCAGCACGAGCCCCCGGCGGCCCTGGCGGCCGTGGTTGTGATCCATCTGCAGGGCAAGGGTCGACTTGCCGCAGTCCATCGGGCCCCAGAAGAACTTCAGGGCGGCCCCGTGGCGCAGTCGGCCGTCCCCCGCGGACTGGCAGTGCGCCGGGGCGATGGTGGGTTCGTCAGCAGCGGTCACGGAGGGGCAGCCTAGTGGCTACCCCTCCGTTATCGGGAATCCATGACGGCGATTCGCAGGCCGCCGGGCGTGTCAGAGCCTCTCGGGCGGGGTGTTGCCGACGGCGGAGATGGCCCGCGCCATGGGCACCATCATCAGCATGATGAACCCGACGACGAAGAACACGATCAGCGAGATGATCGCGACCCGGTACGAGCCCGTCAGGTCGTACGCGAGACCGAACAGCAGCGGCCCGAGCCAGCTGGTGCCCTTGTCGGAGATCTCGTAGAGGCCGAAGTACTCGCCCTCCTTGCCACGCGGGATCAGCTGGCTGAACAGCGAGCGGCTCAGCGCCTGGCTGCCGCCGAGCACGATGCCGATGGCCCCGCCGAGGATCACGAACGGCACCGCCTGGCCGTACGGCAGGAAGAACGCGGCGACCAGGATGCCCGTCCAGCCGACCAGGCTGCCGAGGACCGTCTTCCACGCGCCGAACGTCTTGGCCAGCCGGCCCAGCAGCATCGCGCCCGCGAACGCCAGGAACTGCACCATGAGGATCGTCGGCATGAGCACCGTGTTGTCGAAGCCGAGCTGCTTGGACCCGTACGTGCCCGCCATCGCGATGACGGTCTGGATGCCGTCGTTGTAGATGAGGAACGCGCCCAGGAAGAACAGCGTCAGCGGGAACGCCCGCATCTCCTTGAGGGTGTGCCCGAGCTGCTTGAACCCGTCGATCAGCACCGAGCCGCGGGCAGTGCCCGCCGGCGACGGCCGGTCGCGCAGCCACAGCAGCGGCAGCGTGGTGAAGCCCGCCCACCACAGGCCCGCCGACACCAGCGACCAGCGGGCGATCTCGCCCTGGTTCTCCTCGCCGCCGATCAGCACCACGATCACGTTGAGCAGCAGCAGCAGGCCGCCGCCGAGGTAGCCGAAGGCCCAGCCGCGGCTGGACACCCCGTCGCGCTCGTTCTCGTCGGCGATCTGCGGCAGGAACGAGTTGTAGACCACGATGCTGGCGCCGAACGCCAGGTTCGCCACGAGGAACAGCCCCGCACCGAGCTGGTAGCGGTCACCGGTCAGGAACACCAGGCCGCAGGTCGCCCCGGCGCCGATGTAGGCGAAGATCGCGAGCCAGATCTTCTTGCTGGCGGCCCGGTCGGCGATCGCCCCGACCACCGGCAGCAGCAGCACCTGCAACAGCACCGACAGCGAGGTGGTGTACGCGAACAGCGAGCCCGCCTTGAACGACATGCCGAGCAGGTGCACGTCGCCCGCGGCGTCGGCCCCGTTCTCGGCGATGGCGGTCAGGTAGGGGCCGAGGAACGCGGTGACGACCGTGGTGGAGAACGCCGAGTTGGCCCAGTCGTAGAAGTACCAGCCGACCCGCTCACGTTTGGTGCTCTCGCCATACCCTTCGGCAGGCGCGGGGGGTGCGCTGACATCAGCGGTCATGCCTTCTCCTCGCTACGCTCGTCGGCGGCACGGCCAAGCCCGCCGATTCGCTCGCTCTGCTCGCTCATTCCTGGTCCTTCCAGAGGCCCCGGTGCGTGAAAACTTCCCGTAACACGGCGATGCGATCGGTCATGATGCCATCCACACCGAGATCAAGTAACCCCTCCATCACGGCAGGATCGTCGACCGTCCACACATGCACGTGGAGCCCGAGGGCGTGCGCGTGGTCCACGAACCGCCGGTCGACCAGCCGCACCGCGCCGAACCGGATCGGCACCTGCGCCGCGACCGCTGTCGGGGGCAGCACGATGCGCCGCCGCAGCCGCGAGGCCAGCCACAGCCGGGCCGTCTCCCGCTGCGCCAGCGAGGTGGCGTACATGGGACCGGCCAGCTCCCGCGCCCGCTGCAGCCGCGCGTCGGAGAACGATGCCAGCAGCACCTGATCCGGGGTGGCGCGCTCGTGCACCGCGGTGACGGTCGGCGCGACAGCCGCGTCGGCCTTGATGTCGATGTTGAACCGGATCTCCGGCCAGGCGTCGAGCACCTCGTCGAGCCGTGGCACGGCGGCCGACCCGCCGACCCGCACCGTCTTCAGGTCTGCCCAGGTCATCGACGCCACCGCCTGCGGTTCACCGGCGACGCGGCGCAGGTTCGCGTCGTGCAGCACCACGGCGATCCCGTCCCGGGTGGCGTGCACATCGGTCTCGACATAGCGGTAGCCCGCTTTCACCGCCCGGTCGAACGCGTCGGCGGTGTTCTCGTCGCCCTCGGCCGCGCCACCCCGATGGGCGAAGGCGAGCGGCGGCGCGGCGAGATACGGATGGGGGTGACCCTGCGGCGTCTCCATCTGGGAAAGCTTGCCACTGCCGGGTGCGGATGGATGGCCCGCGTACTGACCGCTCGCCAACAACGGGCGACATCGGTGAGAATGTCCGCACCACCGCGTCGAAACAAATCGATCTTTCCGGGGCCGCTGGTGGGGAGTCCACGGCGAATCGCCGTTCAGGCGATCGCCGGGACGATCCACTAGCGGAATGGATGCTCTGAAGGGGTGCTCAGGTGGCCGACGACGACCCTGTGGACTGGCTGCGACAGCTGTCCCCGGTTCAGCGTGCGCTGCTGGACCGGCTGGCTGACGGCGCGACGATAGCCGCGGCGGCCGCCGCGGAGTACCTGTCGCTGCGCACGGCCAACCGCCGTATCGCCGACCTACGCCAGGAACTGGGCCTGGCCACCACCCGCGAACTGGTGGCCGCCTACCGCTCCCGCCGGGGGTAGCCGCGACGGCCCGGCACCGGCCCGACCTCCGTCAGCGTGCGCTGCGCGGCCGGGCGCGCCGGGTCTCGGTGGGACGGGACGGGTCGGTGAAGCGCGGGACGTCGGGCTCGCCGGCGCGCAGCGGGGCCAACTCGACGGTGATCGCGTCGATGATGCGGTCGGCGATGCGCTGCGCCGCGCCCGGCCGGGCCGCGTCGATGCCGGACAGGTCGACCGGCGGGCCGACGTGCACCCGCACCCGCGGCCGGTGCCGCAGCGACTTCCCGACCATCGGCCACATCCCGGTGGGCGCGGCGTACGGGATGACCTCGTGGCTGCCCCAGATCGCGATCGGCACGACGGGCGCGCCGGTGGCCAGCACGAGCCGGCCGACGCCGGTGCGGCCGCGCTCGGGCCACATGCCCGGGTCCAGGCCGATCCGGCCCTCGGGATAGATCATCAACGGCGCGCCGCCGTTCAGCGCGGTGACGCTGTCGGTGACGGCGTTGCCGGCGGTCGGCTCGCCGCGGTCCACCTGGATGTGGCCCTGCCAGCGCATCAGCGGCCCGATCACCGGGGTGCGGAACAGGCCCGCGTTCGCCATGATCCGCGGGTACACGCCGAGCCTGCGGAAGGCCGCCGCGACCGCGACCGGGTCGAAGGGGCTGATGTGGTTGGCCGCGAGGATCAGCGGGCGGCCGCGCAGCCCGGCGGGGATGTCCCCGGTGACCTCCATCCGGGTCAGCAGCCGCACCACGCCTTCGGCCAGCAGCATCGCGAAACGCAGCAGCGGGGGCGGGGACCAGCTCGTCGAGGGGCTCACGGTCCACGATCCTGCCATGCGCCGTCACGGACCCGGGCACTTGTTCGACGCAGGGTCCCCGAAGTCGCCCACCGGGCCGCCGACCTGTGCGTATGGTCGGCGAAAGGGATCGATCCGGCAAGTGGGGAGTCCACGGCATGGACGCGACGGAACTGGCCCGGTGGCAGTTCGGCATCACCACCGTGTACCACTTCCTGTTCGTCCCGATCACGATCGGCCTGTCGTTCCTCGTCGCGGGGCTGCAGACGGCCTGGTCGCGCACCGGGGACGAGAAGTGGCTCAAACTGACGAAGTTCTACGGCAAGCTGCTGCTGATCAACTTCGCGATGGGCGTGGTGACGGGCCTGGTGCAGGAGTTCCAGTTCGGCATGAACTGGAGCGAGTACTCGCGCTTCGTCGGCGACATCTTCGGCGCGCCGCTGGCCCTGGAGGCCCTGCTCGCGTTCTTCCTGGAGTCGACGTTCCTCGGCCTGTGGATCTTCGGCTGGGACAAGCTGCCCAAGAAGATCCACCTGGCCTGCATCTGGATCGTCGCGGTCGGCACGGTGCTCAGCGCGTACTTCATCCTGGCCGCGAACTCCTGGATGCAGAACCCGGTCGGCTTCCGGATCAACCCGGAGCGCGGCCGGGCCGAGCTGACCGACTTCGGGGCGGTGCTCACCAACAAGGTCGCCATGATCACCCTCCCGCACACGATCACGGGCGCGTTCCTCACCGCGGGCGCCCTGATGGCCGCGGTGGCCATGTGGCACCTGGTGCGCCGGCCCGGGCGCGACACGGCGGCGTTCCGCAGCGCGGTGAAGCTCGGCTCGTGGACGTCGCTGGTGGCGATGGCGCTGCTGTTCATCACCGGGGACATCCAGGGCAAGATCATGACCGAGGTGCAGCCGATGAAGATGGCCGCCGCAGAGGCCCTCTACAGCACCGAGCAGCCCGCGCCGTTCTCCCTGTTCACCATCGGCACGCTCGACGGCAGCCGGCCCGTCTGGTCGCTGGACGTGCCCCGGGTGCTGTCGTTCCTGGCCACCGGCACCTTCGACGGCCGGGTGCAGGGCATCAACGACCTGCAGGCCGAGTACGCGGCCAGGTTCGGCCCCGGCGACTACACACCCAACATCCCGGTGACGTACTGGTCGTTCCGGCTCATGATCGGGCTGGGCATCCTGGCCGCGCTGCTGGCCCTGTGGGCGCTGTGGGCCATCCGCAAGGGCCGCTCCCCCGCGCCGCACCGGCGCACCACCCGGCTGCTCATGTGGGGCATGATCGCGCTGCCGCTGCTGCCACTGGCCGCGAACTCCTTCGGCTGGATCTTCACCGAGATGGGCCGGCAGCCCTGGATCGTGTTCAGCCAGATGAAGACCGCGATCGCGGCGTCGCCCGCCGCCTCCTCCGGCGACGTGATCACCTCGATGATCGTGTACACCCTGCTCTACGGCGCGCTGGCCGTCGTCGAGGTGGGCCTGCTGCTGCACTACGCCCGCGCCGGGCTGCCCGACGTCACCCCGCCACCGGCCGCCGAGTCCGACGAGGACCGGCCGCTGGCGTTCGCGTACTAGGAGATCGCCGTGGCGCTGTCGACGCTGTGGTTCCTGCTCATCGCGCTGCTGTTCACCGGCTACTTCGTGCTGGAGGGCTTCGACTTCGGCGTCGGCATGCTGCTGCCGGTGCTCGGCCGCGACGACCGCGAGCGCCGCGTGCTGATCAACACCATCGGCCCGGTCTGGGACGGCAACGAGGTCTGGCTGATCACCGCGGGCGGCGCGATGTTCGCCGCCTTCCCCGAGTGGTACGCGTCCCTGTTCTCCGGCTTCTACCTGCCGCTGCTGCTGATCCTGCTCGCGCTGATCCTGCGCGGGGTCGCGTTCGAGTACCGCGGCAAGCGGCCCGCGGCGTCGTGGAAGCGCCGCTGGGACTGGTGCATCGTGTTCGGCTCCGTGGTGCCGGCGTTCCTGTGGGGCGTCGCGTTCGCCAACATCGTACGCGGCGTGCCGCTGGACACCGGGCACAACTACACCGGCAGCCTGTTCACCCTGCTCAACCTGTACGCCCTGCTCGGCGGCCTGACCATGGTCGCGCTGTTCCTGACCCACGGCGCGATCTTCGTGGCGCTGAAGACCACCGGCGACATCCGGCACCGGGCCAACCTGCTGGCCGAACGCCTGGGCGTGTTCGCCGCGATCGCCGCGGTGCTGTTCCTCGGCGTGACCCTGCTGCGGCGGGCCACCCCGGCCGCCGTCGTGCTGGCCGTGCTCGCCGCCCTGTGCCTGGTCGGCGGCCTGATCGCGAACCGGATGCCGTCCCGCACCGACCCGCAGGGCCGGCGCGAGGGCTGGGCGTTCACGGGCACCGCCGCGGCGATCGCGCTGGCCGTGGCGTCGCTGTTCGCCGACCTCTACCCGTTCGTGCTGCCGTCGACCGTCGACCCGCTCGCCAACAGCCTGACCGTGACCAACGCGTCGTCCACGCCGTACACCCTCAAGATCATGACCTGGGTGGCCCTGGTCTTCACCCCGATCGTGCTGCTCTACCAGGGCTGGACCTACTGGGTGTTCCGCAAGCGCATCGGCACCAGCCAGATCCCCGAGGAACCGGCCCCGGTGCCCGCCGGCGGCGGCCGCCCCGCCTGAACTCCCCGCGAGCCGAAGGAAGGCCACCTTCCCATCGCCATGCGTTGTAGAAGGTGCCCTTCCCCACTCCGGGCGTCCATGACCCGGGCGAGCAGTTCGGCGCACGGAGACCGCCGCTCGCCGACGCGGGGCCGGGCGGGCACCGACGGCATTCACCATCGCCACTAGACTGCCGGATCGGGAGCAGCGGCCGTTCGCCCGGGTGGACGGCCCGCACCGACTGCCGAGGGCGCACACGGGCCGAGCCCGGGTGGCGGCAGCGCATCCGCGCACCTACGGCCACACAGCCGGACGTGCGTCTCCTCCTCGGCAAGGAGCAAGCTCCATGACCCCACGCAGAGCCCTGCACGCCCTGTGGCTCGCCGTCGTCCCCCTCATCGCCGCGGTGGTCCTCACCGTGGCCTCCCCCGCCGCCGCCGCGACCCTGACCGAGGTCACCGGCTTCGGCGCGAACCCCGGCGGCCTGCGCATGTTCCTCTACGTCCCGAACACCGTCGCGCCCCGGCCCGCCCTGCTGGTCGCGGTGCACTGGTGCCACGGCGACGGCCCCGCGATGTACAACGGCTCCGACTACGCCCGGCTCGCCGACCAGTACGGCTTCATCGTGGTCTACCCGTCGGTGACCCGCAGCGACGGGTGCTTCGACGTCGCGTCGAGCGCCACGCTCACGCACAACGGCGGCGGCGACTCGCTCAGCATCGTCTCGATGACGAAGTACGTGCAGCAGACCCACAACGCCGACCCGGCCCGCACCTACGTCACCGGCGTCTCGTCCGGCGGCATGATGACCAACGTCCTGCTCGGCGCGTACCCGGACGTGTACCGGGCCGGCTCGGCCTTCGCCGGGGTGCCGTTCGGCTGCTTCGCCGGGACGGAGAGCTGGAACAGCGCCTGCGCTCAGGGCCAGGTCGTCAAGACCCCGCAGCAGTGGGGTGACCTGGTCCGCAACGCCTACCCGGGCTACACCGGGGCACGGCCGCGGATGCAACTGTGGCACGGCGTCAACGACGAGGTCCTGTCGTACGTCAACTTCGGCGAGGCGATCGAGCAGTGGACCGACGTGCACGGCCTGAGCCAGACGCCGACCTCGACCGACACCCCGCAGTCGGGCTGGACGCGCACCCGCTACGCCAACAGCTCCGGGCAGGTGCTGGTCGAGGCCGTCAGCATGGCCAACACCCCGCACAACCTGCCCGTGCAGTACGGCGCGGCGGTCGCCTTCTTCGGCCTGAACACCACCGCCAGCCCGTCGGCGAGCCCGTCCACCCCGCCGTCACCCAGCGCGTCGCCGTCGGTGTCGCCCTCACCGTCCCGGTCGCCGTCGCCGAGCGCGTCACCGTCACCGTCGCCCAGCGGATCGCCTCCGCCGACCGGCGGCTGCACGGCGGCGTTCACCGTGAGCAACGCCTGGACCGGCGGGTTCGTCGCCGCGGTGCGGGTCACCGCGGGCAGCGGCGGGATCGACGGCTGGCGCGTCGCGCTGGCGCTGCCGTCCGGGGCGACCCTGGTCAACGGCTGGAACGGGCAGTTCACGGGGACGACTGGCACGGTCCAGGTGAGCAACCTGGGCTACAACGGCAAGCTGGCCGCGGGCGGTTACACCGACTTCGGCTTCCAGGCCAACGGCGCGCCGGCCGGCACCACGGTGACCTGCACGGCACTGTGACCTCGCCGGGGCGTATGCAGCTCGGGACTGGTTCACATGTCGGGATGCACCCGCCGCGCGGCGACGCCGCCGAGCGCGAGCGGCGCTGACCACGCGCACGAAGAAGCGGGGTGGCCGTGACGGCCACCCCGCTTCCGGGAAATCTCAGGCGCCTGCCGCGCCCAGCTCGGCGAGCTTGGCCTCAAGCTCGGCCAGCTCGGCGCGCAGCTTCAGCGCGTGCGCCTCGGCCTCGGCCCGCTCGGCGGCCAGGATGTGCTCCACGGCCTCCTGCACACCCGGCACGTCCAGCATCGACACCATCTTCAGCGCCTCCTGCGCCTTGATGATGTAGGGCTTGGCGAGCGCCTTGGTGCCCTGGACCGCGCCGACCGTCCACTCGCCCTCGGTGTAGGCCAGCGTCACGGTCAACCCGGCCGGCGGCTTGACCTTGGGGCCCTTGCCGGCGGCGGGCTTGCGCGGGGCGGGCGCCACGGCGGGCGTCTCCTGTTCGGACACCTCGGGATTTACGGACACGGGTCGCTCCTGACGGACAGGCTTCTCACGGATGATCATGAACTCGGGCTCGGGCGGGGCGACCGGCTCCGGAACCGGCTCGGGCGTGGGCTTGCGGCCCGTGGCGCCCTTGGGCGCGATGACGAGATCGCCGGGCGCGAACGGCAGCACGTCGCTGCCGAACTTGACCATGATCCATTCATCGTGGGTGGCCGGGTCGTCGAGCTGCACGACCTGTCCCAGCTGGCCCGCGATCTGGCCGGCCGCCTCGGTGAACATGACCCGGGGCCGCTTGCCGGTCGCAAGCGTCTCCTGGATCTGCGTCAACTCCTGAGTCGACAGTGCCATAACCGCGCTCCCACCCTCCAGCAGCGGCAGCACCGCCACCGCAGATACCCTCGCCGAACACATGTTTGATACGCATGTTCTATCAGAGGCCACCGACAAGAGCGGCACTGACACCATGCGGAAAGTGGGGACATCTTCGCAGCACCCACCCGATTCGCGCACCGGGTGTGTCGGCGGTGACAGTGTCGCGGTCTGTCGCGGCCGCACCACGGTTGCTCTAATGGGGCGATGGGGATCATCATCGTGACCGGCGGCAGCCGCGGCATAGGTGCCGCCACCTGCGTGAAGCTCGCCATGGCGGGACATGACGTCGCCGTCGGCTACCGGGGGGACGCCGACGCGGCGGCAGAGGTCGTCGCGAAGGTCGAGGCGTCCGGACGGCGGGCGATCGCGGTGCGGGTCGACGTGTCCGACGGCACGCAGGTGCGCGAGCTGTTCGACCGCACGCAGGCCGAACTCGGCACACCCACCGGACTGGTCAACAACGCCGCGGTGAGCAGCGCCATCGGGCCGTTCACCGAGCTGTCCGAAGCCGACCTGCGCCGCGTGGTCGAGGTCAACGTCGTCGGCGCGTTCCTCTGCGCCCAGCAGGCGGCCCGGCGGATGGGTCCGGGCGGCGCGATCGTCAACGTCTCCTCGGTCGCCGCGACCCTGGGCAGCCCCGGCGAGTACGTGCACTACGCCGCGTCGAAGGCGGCGGTCGAGACGCTGACCGTGGGCCTGTCCAAGGAGCTCGGCCCCGCCGGGATCCGGGTCAACACGGTCTCCCCCGGCGTCATCCACACCGGATTCCACGCCGGCAGCGGCGAGCCCGGGCGCGCGGACCGACTCGGTCCGGCCGCCCCATTGGGCCGCTCGGGGCAGCCCGAGGAGGTCGCGAACGCCATCGTCTGGCTGCTGAGCGACGAGGCGTCGTACACCACCGGCGCGACCCTCAAAGTCTCCGGCGGCCGCTGACCCCCGCCGCCGCGGCAGGCGCGGCTCATGATCCACCGACTTGCCAGGCACCTGGTCGAATGCCGCCTCAAGATACGCACAGGTGCCCGGCAAGTCGAACGGTCATGGTGAGGAACGTCCCCGGGTCGAAGCGCGGAAGGCGCCAGCCGCCGGCCCCCGGCGCGGTGTCAGGGGCGGGCGGGCTCGTGGTGCTCGGGGTGGGCCGGGGCGATGATCACTGGTTCGGCCAGGGGGTGCGCGGAGCGGGGCAGGATCACCCGCACGACCAGGCCGCCGCCGGGGCGGGGCACGGCGACGGCGTCGCCGCGGTGGGCCTGGGCGACCGCGCGCACGATGGACAGCCCGAGGCCGCTGCCGCGCGACGAGCCGACCCGGTCGGTGAGCCGCCGGAACGGCTCGAACAACGTGGGCACCTCGTACGACGAGATGACCGCGCCGGTGTTGCTCACCACGATCTCGGCATGGCGGGGCCGGGCCACGGTCTGCACGCGCACCCAGCCGCCCTCGACGTTGTACCGGGTCGCGTTGTCGATCAGGTTGCGGATCATCTGCTCCAGCAGGATCGGGTCGCCCGTCACCGGCGCGGGCGTCAGCTCGCGGCCGATCTGCACACCCAGCCGCCGGGCCAGGCCCTCGGTGGTGTCGGCGGCGATGTTCGCCAGCTCCGCGATGTCGACCAGGCGGCGCTCGGTCACCGCGTCCTCGGCGCGGGCGAGCGTGAGTAGGGCGTCGATGAGCCGCTCATGGCGCTGGTTGACGGCGAGCAGGTTCTGGCCGAGCTGGTGCACCTGCGGCGGGCTGTCGGGGCGGCTCATCGCGACCTCGACCAGGGTGCGGTTCAGCGCGATCGGGGTCTTCAGCTCGTGGGCCGCGTTGGCGATGAACCGGCCCTGACCGGCGAAGGCCTCGTCGAGGCGGTCGAGCATGCTGTCGAACGAGTCCGCGAGGCTCTTCACCTCGCCGGGCGGGGCGTCCAGATCGATGCGCTTGTGCAGGGTGCGCCCGGCGATCCGGTGCGCGGTCGCGGTGATCATGCTGAGCGGGCGCAGCAGCCGCCCGGCCACGAACCAGCCCGCGGCGGTGGCCACGACCCACATCGCCAGCAGCGTCAGCCCGCCCTTGAACAGCAGGTTGGCCTGCATCGAGTCCATGATCGTCTGCTTGGACGCCGCGATGGAGCTGACCATCTCGGGGCTCTGGTAGCCGCCCGCGTACCTCTTGTCGGCCAGCAGGATGCCCATGCTGTACTCCATGGCGTTGTTCACCATGATCAGCACGCCGGCCAGCACCGACCCGCCCGCCAGGGCGAACACGAGGCTGAACACCACGGTCAGGCGTACCCGCAGATTGCCCCGCCACTCGCCCATCAGCGGATCCGGTAGCCGACGGCGGTGACCGTCTCGATGGGCTGCGGGTCGCCCAGCTTGCGGCGCAGACCGCTGATGGTGACCCGCACGATCGTGGTGAACGGGTCCATGTGCTCGTCCCAGACCTTCTCCAGCAGCGTCTCCGCCGACACCACCGCGCCCTCGGCCCGCAGCAGCTCCTCCAGCACCGCGAACTCGCGGCGGGACAGGCTGACGTAGCGGCCGTCGCGGTACGTCTCACGGTGGTGCGGGTCGAGCCGGATGCCGGCCCGCTCCAGCACCGGCGGCGTCGCCGGGCGGGCCCGGCGGCCCAGCGCCCGCACCCGCGCCACCAGCTCCGCGAACGCGAACGGCTTGGGCAGGTAGTCGTCGGCGCCGAGGCTGAGCCCGGCGACCCGCTCGGCCACCGTCACCGACACCGTGAGCATCAGCACCCGCACGTCCAGGCCCTGCGCCACCACCTGGCGGCACACCTCGTCCCCGTGCACCCGCGGCAGGTCACGATCCAGGACCATGACGTCGTACGCGTTGACCGCGAGCTTCTCCAGCGCCGCCGCCCCGTCGTAGGCGACGTCGACGGCGATCGCCTCCTGCCGCAGCCCCTCGGCGATGGCCTCGGCCATCAGTTCCTCGTCCTCCACGACCAGGACCCGCACCCTTGCCACCTCCTCGACCGACCGACCGCAAGTATGCACGGGCGTTGTTAGCGCAGCGTTAGTGAAATCCCTCTCGGCACCCTCACACCCCCTGTTGTTGGCTACCGAACGTGACTGGAGAGCTGGCTGAGGCGGTAGTCGACCTCGCGGCGATCGCGGGCAACGTCGAACGGATCGCCGGGGCCACGACCGCCGCGGTGATGGCCGTGGTGAAGGCGGACGGGTTCGGCCACGGCGCGGTGCCGGTGGCCCGGGCCGCGCTGGCCGGCGGCGCGACCTGGCTCGGGGTCACCAGCGCCGCCGAGGCGCTGCAGTTGCGCTCCGCCGGACTCACCGCGCCGGTGCTGAGCTGGCTGCACGGCCCCGGCACCGACTTCGCCGCACTGGCCGCCGCCGAGGTGGACGTGTCGGTGGCCGCCCCGGAGCTGCTCGACGCGGTCGCCGCCGCGGCCCGCGCCACCGGCCGCACCGCCCAGGTCCACCTCAAGATCGACACCGGCATGTCGCGGCACGGCGCCACCGCCGAGGGCTGGCCGGAGCTGGTCGCGTGGGCCCGCAAGTACGAGCGCGAGGGCGTGCTCGCCGTACGGGGCCTGTGGTCGCACCTGGCCACCGCCGACTCCTCGCCGTACGGCGTGACCGCGCAGACGGCCGCGTTCGCCGAGGCGGTGGCGTACGCCCGGGACGCCGGGCTGGACCCGGAACTGCTCCACCTGGCGAACTCGGCCGCCGCCTTCACCGCCCCGCACACTCACTTCGACCTGGTCCGTGCCGGCATCGCGGTGTACGGGGTCGAGCCCGTGCCCGGTCGCGCCTTCGGGCTGCGTCCGGCGCTCACCCTGCGTACGCAGGTGATCATGGCCAAGCGGGTGCCCGCCGGGACCGGGGTCTCCTACCAGCACACCCACGTCACGACCCGGCCCACCACCCTCGCCCTGATCCCGCTCGGCTTCGCCGACGGCATCCCGCGCGGCGTCGACGGCCGCGCACAGGTCCTGCTCGGGGGGCGGCGATTGCCGATCATCGGCCGCGTCGCCATGGACCAGTGCGTCGTCGACGCCGGCGATCTGGACGTACGGATCGGCGACCCGGTCACCGTCCTCGGCCCCGGCGACTCGGGCGAACCCACCGCCACCGACTGGGCCACCTGGGCAGACACCAACCCGCACGAGATCCTCACCGGCATCGGCACCCGCGTGCCCCGCCGCCACGAAAGGAAGGGCACCTTCACAGCGGACGTCCGTGTAGAAGGTGCCCTTCCTTTCCCGCACCACGGAAGGAAGCGACCATGAAGCTGGCCGTCATTTATGGGGGGCGCAGTGGGGAGCACGACGTCTCGTGCAAGAGCGCCCGCAGCATCCTGGCCCACCTGGACCGCGCCCGGTACGACATCACCGAGGTCGTCATCGGCCGCGACGGCGCCTGGCACGTCGACGGCATCCCGGTGAGCATGGGCGACGCGCTGCGCACGCTGGGCCGCGCCGACGTGGTCTTCCCCGCGCTGCACGGGCCCTACGGCGAGGACGGCACGGTGCAGTCGCTGCTGGAGCTGGCCGGTGTGCCGTACGTCGGCAGCGGCGTGCTGGCCAGCGCCACCGGCATGGACAAGGAGTTCACCAAGAAGATCCTGGCCGCTGACGGGCTGCGGGTGGCCGACGGCGTCGTGCTGCGCCCCGGCCAGGACGACGTGTCCCCCGCCGACCGCGAGCGCCTGGGCCTGCCCGTCTTCGTCAAACCGGCCCGCGCCGGGTCCAGCATCGGCGTCACCCGCGTCGACGACTGGGCGCAGCTGCCCGCGGCGCTGGCCGCCGCCCGCGCCTGCGACGGCAAGGTCCTCGTCGAGGCCGGGGTCGTCGGGCGCGAGGTCGACGTGGCCGTGCTGGAGCACCCGGACGGGTCGCTGCAGGCCGGGCCGCCGCTGGAGATCCGGGTCACCGGCGGGCACGACTTCTTCGACTACGACGCCAAGTACACCGCCGGTGAGGTGGTGTTCGACATCCCGGCGAGGCTCGACCCATGGGTCACCGCGCTGCTGCAGTGCCGGGCCCTGCAGGCGTTCGCCGCGCTGGAGTGCCGCGGCCTGCTGCGCGTGGACTTCTTCCTGCCCGCCGACGGCGGCGAGCCGGTCCTCAACGAGGTCAACACGTTCCCGGGGTTCACCGCGGCGTCGCAGTACCCGCGCATCTGGCAGGCCGCCGGCATGTCATACCCGGAGCTGCTGGACACGCTCGTGAACACCGCGGCCGCCACGGCGGCCCGCTCCCTGACCGCCCTGGCCGGGCGGCGCTGAGACGCCGCGGAGCCGGGCCACTGGGGAGGGCCGGCTCCGCGGACACCTCGCGCCGGCCCGGGGACGCCGACCGCCCGAACCTGGCGGCTTAGGCGGTTCGGCTCCCCGGGCCGGCGCACCAGCTCAGGAGTGCAGCACCTCGGCGAGGAACGCGTCGACCCGCGCGTCGACCGCGTCACCGGGCACGCATGCCAGGTCGGCGCACATGTACGTGCCGACGGTGTCGCCGCGCCGTCCCGCGTCGCCCTTGCGGCGCGCGGTGAACAGGGTGACCTCGTCGGACGGGCGCACCGACTGGCACAGCAGGCACATCGCGGCCCGCCGCCGCGACATCACCGAGTCGGCGGCCCGCAGCAGCAGGCCCACCGGTCTGCCGTCCCGCCAGCGCAGCAGGTAGCCGCGCTGCTCCAGCTTCCCGTCGCGCCAGCCGAGGAAACTGCGTCCCGCCCAGTCCAGCTCGGCGAAGTCCTTCGGCAGTGTCATCGCGGATGCGTCGCCGCGTGAGCAGTTCGCCATCGCCCGCCTGATCTGCGGTTCTGTCATCGCTTCCACCCAGCGGAGGCTACGCGCGGCCCACCGGGCCGGGCCACCGGTTTTGCAGCGGTGACCAGCGGCACCCGCGGCACACCCGTGCGGGGTATGCGCCCCCGCGCCCGATATCCTGGGCAGATGATCAAGGCCGTGGTGTTCGACGTGGGCGAGACGCTGATCGACGAGACCCGCATCTGGAGCCGCTGGGCCGACCGCCTCGGCGTGCCCCGCTTCGCGATGCTCGGGCTGCTCGGCGGCATGGCCGCGATGGACCGCCCGCACGGCGACGCGTTCGCGCTGCTGCGCCCCGGCCTCGACGTCGACGCCGAGATGGCCGCCTGGGCCGCCGACGAGCCGGACGGGCTGCGCGAGAACTTCGACGAGGTCGACCTCTACCCCGACGTGCGCCCGGCCTTCGCCGAGCTGCGCCGCCGCGGGCTTGCCGTGATCATCGCGGGCAACCAGCCGCCGCAGGCCAAGGCCGCGCTGGAGCGGATGGACCTGCCGGTGGACGCGATCTACACCTCGGCCGAGTGGGGCATCGAGAAGCCCCATCCGAGCTTCTTCACCAAGGTCGCCGAAGTCGCCGACCTCGCCCCGGCGGCGATCTGCTACGTCGGCGACCGGGTCGACAACGACGTGCTGCCGTCCACCCGCGCCGGCATGAAACCCGTGCTGGTCCGCCGCGGCCCGTGGGGCTACCTCGGCTCGGAGAAGCCCGAGGCGGCGCGCCACGCCACCATCGTCGACAGCCTCGACGCCCTGCCCGACCTGCTGCGGCCCGCCTGACCGAGTGCTGATTCGCCAACCGCCTGCGGCCCGCCGCCCGCGCTCCTTAGCGTGGAGGTGATCCGTCGAGGAGGAGCGATGCCCAAGAACAACCAGTCCCGCCGCCACCCGCGCCAGGACAAGCCGCGTGTCGAGCAGGACCAGCCCGGAACGCCGCACGCCGAGCACGACCACGCGCCCGGCGAGCACGCCGCCTGGGCGTCCGAGCACGCGCAGGAGCAGTCCCGCCAGCGCGCCATGGCGGCGCGGGAGAAGGCCACCCGTACCCAGATGTCGGTGGGCCAGTCCGGCGTGATGCGCCTGAAGAAGGGCAACCAGCCCCGCGGCGGCCGCTGACCCGGTCCCGCAGACCCGGCCCCAGGGCCGTGACCTGCTGCTACCGTTGACCGAATGGAAGGCTGTGATACCGGGCCGGGCCGATGCCCGGCCTGCGCGTACCGGCCGGCACTCCGGGCGGGCCTCAGGTGATCGATGGTGGGCGACCACTGGATCCAACTCGTTCTGGTAGCCGTACTGATCGTGTTGAACGCGCTGTTCGCCGGCAGCGAGATGGCGCTGGTCTCGCTGCGTGAAGGCCAGCTGCGCCGGATGGAGCAGCAGGGTGGCGGAGCCGCGGCCGCCGCGGCGCTCGCCCGGGACCCGAACCGGTTCCTGGCCACCATCCAGATCGGCATCACCCTGGCCGGGTTCCTGGCCTCGGCGACCGCCGCCATCGCGCTGGCCGAGGTGCTCCAGCCCGCGCTGGGCTTCCTCGGGCGCGCCGCGCGGCCCGCCGCCGTCATCGTGGTGACCCTGCTGCTGACGTTCCTCACCCTGGTCTTCGGTGAGCTCGCGCCCAAACGCGTCGCGATGCAGCACGCCGAACGGTGGGCCAGGCTCGCGGGCCGGCCGCTGACCGTGCTCGCCACCGTGTCCCGGCCGTTCGTCTGGGTGCTGAGCAAAGCCACCGATCTGGGCGTACGCCTCATGGGCGGCGACCCGCACCGCCACCGCGGCGACGAGATCACCCCCGCGGAGGTGCGCGACATGGTCAGCGTGCACCGCGGCTTCACCGCCGAGCAGCGCCTGATCATCGCGGGCGCCGTGGAGATCACCGAACGGGTGCTGCGCGAGGTGCTGATCCCGCGCCGCAACGTGTTCACCCTCGACGCCGACCTGCCGGTGGAGGTGGCCCGCAAGGAACTCGCGGGCTCGGGATTCTCGCGCGCGCCCGTGGTGCGCCGGCGCAACCTGGACGACACCCTGGGCGTCGTGCACCTGCGCGACCTGCTGGCCGACGACGCGGCGGGCCTGGCCGACCTCGCCCGCCCGGCGCTGCTGCTGCCCGACTCCCTGCACGCCGCGGACGCGCTGCGCCGATTCAAGGTCGAGCACCAGCAGTTCGCCCTGGTCGTCGACGAGCACGGGGCGGTCGACGGCATCGTGACGCTGGAGGACCTGCTGGAGGAGGTCGTCGGCGAGATCTACGACGAGACCGACCGGGACGTCATGGCGGTGCAGCAGGGCGACGACGGCGACATGCTGCTGCCCGGCATGTTCCCGATCCACGACCTGCCCGACATCGGGGTGAACCTGGACGAGCGGCCCGGCGGCGACTACATCACCATCGCGGGGCTGGTCATCGCGATGCTCGGGCACGTGCCGACCCGGCCGGGCGAGATCGTGCACCTGGACGGATGGACCGCGCAGGTGACGTCGGTGGACCGGCACGCGATCACCGAGATCCGGCTGCGCCCCTGCGGCGGCCCCGCCGGCGACGCGCTGTGCCCACCGAAACCGCGCACCGGGTGACCCCGGTTCCGTCCGGGTTCAGGCCGGGGCGAGCAGGGTGTCGAACACGGTGGTGAGGAAGGCGTCGAACGCGGCGGGCGAGCGGTCGGTGCGTGCCCGGATGAGCGTGCCCTCCCAGGCGTTGAGGAGAAAGCCGGCCGTGACGGCGGGGTCGAGGTCGGTGCGGATCCCCCCGGTGCGCTGGGCCTCGGTCAGGGTCGCCGCGATGAGGGCGGCCCACGTGTCGAAGCTGTCACGTACGGCGTCGCGGACGGTGTCCATGTGGTCGACGATCTCCGCGCCGAAGTTGCCGTAGAGGCAACCGCGCTGGTAGCCGTGCCGGACGACGTCGTCGCGCAGGAACGCGAAGTGCGCCCGGAGCCGGTGGAGCGGTGGCGTGCCGGTGTCCGCAAGGTCCTCGAGCCGGCGGTCCGCGCCGTACCGTTCGAGCGCCACGACGGCAAGATCCTCCTTACTGTCGAAGTGGTTGTAGAACGACCCCTTCGGCACCCCGGCGGCGTCGGTGATGTCCTTGACCGCCGCAGCGTGGTAGCCGCGGCGGTGGAACTGATCGAGCGCGGCCGTGACGATCTCCTCGCGCATGCTCTTCCTGCCCATGAGCAGCACCTCCGCGTTCAATATGACCGGTCGTCTCGATCGCGTCAAGGCCTGCGCGCCGTGATCCAGCCCTCGTTGTCGCGGTTAAGACGACCGGTCATATTTGCGCTGTCGACCCCGCTTCACCTGACAACGGAGGCAGCACCGTGAACGATCTGACGGAGTTCGTCATCAACGCCCACGGCGGCCTGGACCGCTACCGGCGGTTCAGCTCGGCCACGGTCCACTTCCGCTCGGGCGGAGCACTGTGGGCGATCAAGGGCCAGGAAGGGATCTTCGACGAGGCCGACGTGCGGGTCGACCTGACCCGGCAGCACGCCAGTCACCGCCCCTTCACCGCGCCCGACCTGCACACCTCGTTCACGGCACAGCGCGTGGCCGTGGAGAGCGACACCGGCGAGGTGAAGGCCGAACGGCTCGACCCCCGCGCGGCCTTCGCCGGGCACACCCTGCACACCCCCTGGGACGACCTCCACGTCGCCTACTTCGCCGGCAACGCCATGTGGACGTACCTGACCTCGCCGTTCTCGTTCGTTTCGCCGGGCTTCCGGACCGAGGAACTGACCCCGGTGACCGAGGACGGGCAGACCTGGCGCCGCCTCAAGGTCACCTTCCCCGAGCACATCGCCACCCACTGCCGGGAGCAGACGTTCTACTACGACCAGGACGGCCTGCTGCGTCGACACGACTACACGGCCGAGGTCATCAACGCCGGGCCGGCCGCGCACTACTGCTCCGACCACCGCGAGTTCGACGGCATCATGGTCCCCACCAGGCGGCGCGTGCACCCGCTGGGCGAGGACGGCACGGTGGCGCGCGACATCGAGCTGGTCACCATCGACGTCGACGGCGTCACGTTCGCCTGATCCCCGCGGCGCCCGGGTGTCGAACCCGGCTCGGTCCGGGTCTGCGCCGCTAGCGGAGCCACGGCAGGTCGGCCTCGGGTTCGAAGAGGGCCGCGTACAGCGTGGCGTCGGAGCCGGGTCCGGTCAGCGCCAGCGGCACCCGGGTGGCCAGCTCGCCCTCGTCGAGCAGGATCAGGCCGTGCCGGGCGAGCAGGCGCAGCACGTGCTGGACGGTCTCACTGTTCCCGCGTCGCCGCGGCAGCAGCAGCCGCCCCGACGCGGGCGCATCCCCGAGGTGCAGCACCACGGCGTACGGACCGACCATGGACAGCCGGACCATCAGCGGCTCGGGACCGTGCAGCACCAGCGTGAACGACACGTCGCCGTTGACGTCGGTGTCGTCGGCGACCCGGCCGAGCGCCGCGAGCTCGTGACACAAATCGCGGTAGGGCAGGCGGTCCATCGCCGCGGTCACGAACGAACGGTTCGGCGCCGCCGGACTGCGGTACGCCGTCCTCAGGTGTTCCATGCACGTGGCGAGCACCGCCTGCCGGAACCTGCTCACCCGCACCGGTGGCGCTCCGCTCCTGCTGAACGCCGTGTTGCGGATCCGCCTCGTGCGGCCGTGTCGCGCCAGCAGGTCCAGCACCGCGGGCACCGTCGAGCCTTCGGACAGACAGCGCTGCAGCCAGTCGCTCCAGGTCGCCAGCAGTTCGGGCCCGAGGCCGGGCACGTCGCCGCGCGCTTCGAGGATCGCGTGCTCCGCCGCGCGGCGGGTGGCGTACGCCCGGTCCTTCTCGTCGCGGGCCAGCGCCACCCAGCGGTCCCGGCCCTCGCGATCGACCGCGAGCATCGCCACCACGACCGACATCATCATGACGGGGTCTGCCGCAGCCGCGGCCAGCAGCCGTCCGTGACATTCGGGGCGGTCCATCGCCAGCAGGTAGAGCCGCCCGCGCTGGTGCTCGTCGGCCGGGTCGGCCGGCACCGGCACGCCGACGCAGCCGGCCAGCGCCGTCACCTCGCCGACGAGTGAGTCCGAGTCCGCCACCACGCGACCTCCCCCCGCCAAGCGTGTCCCCGCGCATCGGCCGGTCCGTGCGAGGGATCATGCCAGAGACGCTCGATCAGCCGCCGAACAATTCGGCGAGCTGCGGGAATCTGGCACGGCTCGCCTCACCACCAAACCTGACGTACCGGTCACGAGGCATTTCGCTGGGGCGTTCGTCGAATTCGTCCGGTGGCTCGATCCCGGCGCCGATCGCCGGTGGGATCTTCTCTAGAACCAGCTCGAAAGCATGTTCGCCGACCCCGCACAGCTCCCCCATGTCCGGGAATTCGGCGTTGGTCCAGGGCCGATCGCCCGCCAGCGCGGCGATCTCGGGGATGTCGGCGAGGGCGTCGGGGTCGGCGAGCACGTCCTCGAACACATCCCGGCCCAGGTGGAGCAGCCACAGCCGGAAGTCGACGAACGAATCCCCGCTGCAGCCGCCATGGCGGGCGAAGACGATGTCGGCCGCGGCCAGCATTTCCCAGGTCGCCGCCCGGTTCGCCAGGAGCATCGCGGTCGCGTGGAAGCGGGCGATCCGCGGGATCGGGCGGCGGGCCAGTTCCGCGGTCAGCCCGTCGATGAACTCGCCCCTTCCGGCGCGGGCGCGGACCTGTTCCACCAGATCCCAGAAGTCGTCGAGGTCGTCGCGTGGCACGGCTTCAGCCCAGGTAGGGCGTCGGGCGGTGGTCGAGGTGGTGGCGCAGCCGCAGGCGGGTCGACTCGTGGATCGGCATCGCGTCGAACTCGGCCGGGGCGACGTAGCGCAGCTCGGTGGATTCGTCGCTGAGCGCCAGCTCGCCGCCGACAACCCGGGCGCGGAACACGAGGCTGAACTGCTGGCGCGCCTCGCCGTCGCCGTACGCGATGACGTGCCCGGGGTCGGTGTAGACGCCGACCAGGCCGGTGACCTCGACGTCGAGGCCGGTCTCCTCGCGCACCTCGCGCACGACGCACTGTTCGAGGGTCTCGCCGATCTCCATGGTGCCGCCGGGCAGCGACCAGTTGCCCGAGTCGGCACGCCGCTGCAGCAGCACCCGCGCCTGCTCGTCGACGATGACGGCGACCCCGCCGGGCACGATGCGGGTGGCCGTCGGCGCGGCAGGGTCGTGGTAGTGGTCCCGGCGGATGCTCATGCCGCCTTCGTACCAGGCGGCTCCGTCACGGAGCCAGCCCGGCGAAGACCACGGCGAGGGTACGGGTCTGCAGGCGCTCGTCCCAGCCGCCCGTGACCGCGCCCTGGCACACCGCGCTGAGCAGCGCCATCACCTCGGGCAGGCGGACATCGCGGCGGACCGTGCCCGCGTCCTGCGCCGAGTGCAGCAGCCCGTCGACGGAGCGTTCGAGCAGGCCGACCGCGTCGGGGATGCTCAGCTCCGCACCCGCCTGGGCGAGCAGGTCGAGCACTGTCTTCTGCCGGGCCGCCTGGGCGACCAGCGTGGTGAAGAAGGCGAACAGGGCCGCTCCGGGCGGGCTTTCGCGTCGCAGTGTCTCCACATCGGAGACCAGCCGCGCCAGCAGGCTCTTCATGATCTCGCGGAGCAGGTCGCCCTTGGTCGGGAAGTGCCGGAAGACGGTGCCGATGGCGACACCGGCCCGGTTGGCGACCTCCTCGGTCGACGCGGCCGGTCCGCGCTCGGAGAACACCTGCTCGGCGGCCTCCAGGATGCGGACGCGGTTACGCAAGGCGTCGGTGCGCAGCGGCTTGTCGTCGGGCGGCACGGCCCTCTCCCTTGAAAAAGTGAGTCGCCACTCATTATCGTACGAAGTCGAGTCGCCGCTCATCTTAGCTGGAGGTGTCCGATGTCCACGCCCCACGAAGCGTTCGCCCGACTGCGGCAGCAGTGGTTCCTGTCCGACCGGCCCACGCTCGACCCGGACCTGTTCACCGAGGACGTCGTCGTGGAGATGCCGTTCGCGGCGCCCGGCCACCCCGACCGCATCGAGGGCCGGGCCGCGTTCGTCGCGTTCGCCGAGGCCGGACGGGCCGCGCTGCCGGTGCGGTTCGACCAGTGCCTGATCACCGCGGCGCACGAGACCGCCGACCCTGACGTCATCGTCGTCGAGTACGAACTGGGCGGCACCGTCACCACCACCGGCGCACGGGCGTCCGCGCCCTTTATCGGCGTGCTGCGCGCCCGCGACGGCCGCATCGCCCGGTGGCGCGAATACCAGCACACCCTTGCCATCGCCGAAGCCCTCGCGGCGGCCTGACGCCATCAGCCCTGCTGGGCTGCGGGCTCCTGCCCGTCCGGTCTCGCCACCCTCTCGTCCCTGGACGCGTCGGGCAGTTCGCCGGTCGCGCAGCATCTGCGGAGGACCTCCATCGCAAGGTCCATGGGCAGCCACGCCTCCGGCGGGTAGGACCGCCCGCCGTCGGCGGCCACCCCGACCGAGGTCAGACCCTCCATCGTCACCACCTTCGACTGACTGCGGTCAGCCGGATCGACCTGTAGCACGGTCCGCTCCTCACCGAGGCTGATCCGCACCGTCACGCCGCCCTCGGACGTGAAGTCGGCGAACCTCGGCAGGCCCCTGCGGCTTGACCGGGCGCGGACGGGTGGCCGCCGCGACCCGGCGGGCCTCGCGCGCCACGGTGCCGAGCGCCACCAGCATCAGCGCCACCGCCAGCGAATTGCGCCACGCCTGAGCCCCGGTGCCGGGCACGAACCGGTCGACCAGCACGATTCCCAGCGTGTAGAGGAGCGGAACCGCCCACATGCGATACCGCCGGGCTTGCGTCCACATCGATTGCCTCGGCGGCAGAACCGCTCCCGCCGCCGGACCTGTGCCGGACGGTTCGATCGGCTCGCGGTCCCTCAGATAGTCGTTGACCCTGCCGAGGCCGAGCACTCCCACGATCGCCGGTACGAGCAGGAAGCCGCGGATGAACCCGTCCGGCACGAACAGGTGAACGCAGATACAGGCGAGCATGCAGAACGCGAGAGCCGTCCCCACGAAGCCGTGCCCGGACACCGACTTCCACCGTCGAGTCAGGCTCGATCGCACCCGCGCACCGGTCACCGGCCGGATCCCTTCGCCATGCCGGACAGTTCGCCGGTCGCACAGTATCGTCCGAGCACGTCGACGGCGACGTCCACGGGGATGACCGCGCTCGGCGGGAACACCGAGCGCCCGCCTTCGCGCCAGGGCACCTCGAACCACCCGCATGGAGCGGCCACCGCGAAAATCGCGAACGCCAGGAGCACCAGCGGGATCATGGAGTAGAAACCCAGCCGGTGTTCCTTGAGCGCCTGCTTCACGACAGGCCACATGTCGCCACCCGACGAACCGGAACGGCGGCGGTCGCCGCCCTCTCCCGGCTCTCCGCGTGCGCGCATGACCGCCGACACGGAACTGAACGTGTGCAACACGGCAAGCTGTACCGACCAGAACGCCATGACGACGATGCCGGGCGGTAGGTTGCCGTCCTCCGGCACCAGCTCGAAGACGAGGAAGACGGTCAGGAGGTTTCCCGCAATGCCCGCGCCGGCCAGGACGTACGACCCGAAGCGGGTCCAGAGTCGACTCACACCAATCGCCCCCGTGCCATGTTGATCGTCGGCGTCACCGTAGTGAGCACCCGCCACCGGCGGGAGCGCCTGCCCTTCAGGAAGCCGATCCGGTCGTCGGCCCGAGCGGCTCGCCGGATGCTCGAGCGGCACTCTGGCCGGGAAGTTCACCGGTGGTGAAGTACCGGTCGAGCACGTCGATCGCGACCTCGACAGGGATGGCCGAGGCCGGCGGGAACAGCACCGTGCCGTCCTCCGCGCGCCCGACCGGTGCGGTGGCGAGGCCGCCGGGCTCATTCGTCACGACGAGCGGGTCGCCGGCGACCGGCAGGATCGTCACCAGGCTGTCCTCGCCGCCCAGGGCGACGCTGACCCGCGCTCCCACCGCCGGCACGAAGTCGACGATCCGCTGCATCTCCACCGAACTGAGGTGCAGATGCAGCAACTGGTCGCGCAGCCGTGCCGAGGTGTGCACCGCACACTCCCTGCGTCCTCCGTGCCACACCAGCCTCGCGGCGAAACCGACCGGTGCTGCCGCCGGAGCGGGCAGCGGTTCGCCCGGTCCTAGCGGGGCGTTGACCGTCGCCGTGGAACGGGGCTCGTCATGCGGTCTGGTCGACGGCCGCAGGCGGTCGGGAGTCAGCGGGTCGAGGGTGTTCTCCACGGCCCGAGCGAGCGAGCGGGACGGCGGCAACGGCTCGATCCGGTCAAGGGCGAGCCATGCCACTCCCGTCGCGATCAGAAACATCGCGAGTTCCATCGCCTTGGGCGCCAGCGGGCCCCATGCGACCGGCACCAATCGGTGCATGACCATGACGCTCAGAATGAACACCGGAAGTACCGAAGCGACCGGACCATACCGCCGGAACAGCTGCTTCCAGTGCAGCGTCGGCCGCGCGGCCTCGGCCCGCAGTCGCGGATCGCGCGACCGCCGAGCCCGCGCCCAATCCAACCACCAGGTGATGTAGAACCACGCACCGACGAAAGCGAGCCACCAGGCCCCTCCCACGGCCAGCTGCGCCATGATCCAGTCTTTCGGCAGCCACCGCTCCACACCGCGGTATCCCAGCGCGAAGAGTGCGAAAAGCACCAAGGCGCTGACCACTCTCCACAATCGACCCATGTGACGACGCCCCCGTCATAACCGTGATCACGCAGACGGTAGCGGGAACGCGCCACCCTGTGGGGTCAGCGCGGTTTCTGCTTCTTCAGGTAGCCGACCAGCGCGTCGTACGCGCCGCCCTCGTCGGCGAACATCGCCACGTTGCGGGCGGTGGTGAACCACGGCCCCGTGGACGGGCGCACCTCGCGCAGCGCCGCCTCGAAGTCGCGCTGCTCGATCATCCGCAGGTCGCCGCTGGGGCTACTCGTGGGTCGTGCCGCCGCTGCCGCGCCGGTGGCTGATGCGCCGCTGGCGCTGGCCGTCGCCTCACGCGGGGCGCGGCCGTCGGACGGCCGTGGCATGATCTGCGGCCATGCGGCTACTCGACGACGAGGCCCTGCAGCGGTCCTCGGTGGTGGCGAACAACGCGATGAACCGCGAACGCGGGCTCGACGGCGTCAACAGCTACGCCCGTGACCTGGGCCTGCATCCGCTGGACCGGCTCCGGTCACGCCTGGCGGAACACGGTGCGGCGGCCTGGCTGGACCTGTGCTGCGGCCAGGGCCGCGCGTTGGCCCAGGCCGCCCGGCAGGCGCCGGACGGCCTGGAGCTGGTCGGCGTGGACCTGGTCGACCACTTCGACCCGCAGGCGACCGGGGTGGACGGCCTGACGCTGGTCACCGCCTCGGTCTCGCAGTGGCAGCCGGACCGGACGTTCGACCTGATCACCTGCGTGCACGGGCTGCACTACGTCGGCGACAAGCTCGGCGTGCTGGCCCGTGCGCTGACCTGGCTGTCGCCGGATGGCGTGTTCGCCGCACACCTGGACCTGGCGAGCGTCCGGCTGGCCGACGGGACCCCGGCAGCACAGCTGGTCCGGCGGCTGCTGCGCAAGGCCGGGGTCGCCTACGACGCCCGCCGCCGCATCGTCACCCGCACCGGCCCGGCCGTGCTGGACCTGCCGCTGGAGTACGCAGGGGCCGACGACCAGGCCGGCCCCAACTACACCGGCCAGCCTGCCGTCGACTCCTACTACCGCCCGCTGCGCACCGGCACCCGCCCCGACCCGGTGCCGCCGCCGCGCCGCGCGGTGGCCGTCGACGACCGCGGCGTACGCGTCGAGCACGACGGCTCGACCTTCGAGGCCGCGTGGCACGACGTCCACCGCGCCTCGGTCTCCCGGTTCGTGGTCGAGATCGCCGACATCGACCATCTCGAACTGACCGTCGACCTCGTGTACGGCCACCACCTGACCGTCCTCGACACCGACGAGGGCTTCGCCGCAGCCGTGGCCGAGTTCGCCCACCGGTCCGGACGCCCCGCGCCCGACCTGTCGCGGCTGCGAGCCGGGCACGACGACATCGAGCTGTGGCAGCGGGACAGCTGACCCGGCCCGGCACGGTGACACGGCCCGGTCCACCGACACGCGATTGGCCGTGCCACGGCCGACGACGGCCACGTTAAGGTGCCGGTATGCGGATAAGGATCATCGACGCGTTCACCGACCGGCCGTTCGGCGGCAACCCGGCCGGTGTCGTCGTGCTCGACGCCGACACGTTCCCGGACGAGACGTGGATGCAGCGCGTCGCGGCCGAGATGAACCTGGCCGAGACCGCATTCGCGCACCCGCGCGGCGGGCAGGACTGGGCGCTGCGCTGGTTCACGCCGCTGTGCGAGGTGAACCTGTGCGGCCACGCCACCCTGGCCATGGCCCACGCCCTGGTCGAGGACAAGCTGATCGGCGACGTGGTCGCGTTCGACAGCCGCAGCGGGATCCTGACCACCGCCGTCGCCGAGGACGGGGACATCACCCTGGACTTCCCGGTATCGCCGCTGACCCCCGTCGAGCCGGCCGGAGTCGCCGAGGCGCTGGGCGCGCCGGTGCTCGCCGCGTACGAGACCGGCCCTGCGCTGGGCGACCTGCTCGTCGAGCTCGCCGACGAGCAGACGGTCCGCAGCCTGCGACCGGACCTGGGCCGGGTCGCGGCGCTGGCCACCCGTGGGGTGATCGTGACGGCGGCCGCCGACGACCCGGCGTCGGGATACGACTTCGTGTCACGGTTCTTCGGCCCGGCCGTCGGCGTCCCGGAGGACCCGGTGACCGGCAGCGCCCACACCGCGCTCGCGCCGCTGTGGGCGTCGCGGCTGGGCCGCGACGAGCTGGTCGGGCTGCAGGCCTCGGCCCGGTCCGGCCTGGTCCGCACCGCACTGCGCGGCGACCGCGTCGAACTGACCGGCCGCGCCGTCACCGTCCTCGACGGCACCCTGCACGCCTGATCAGCCCACCGCCCAGATCATCCGGGCCTAAGTTCTAGTTCACCGCCGCGTGTACTCGGCCAGACGTTCGTCGAGCCGACGTCGCCGCTCTGGGTCGGCGCGGCGTACGTCTGCTTCGAAGACCGATCGCGCTATGCGTTCGTACTCGTCTCTTGGCACCGCTTCGACGCCGACCGCGGCCAGTGCGCGTCGGGTCGCCTCACGGACGTGGTCTGCGGCGTCCTCGTCGCATGCCCGCGACGCATCGGCGAAGTCATCGGCCAGCTCGGCGGTCACTCCAGGAAGCCTATGCCGGTATGACGTCGCCGTCACCGAGCTGTACGCAGGCGGGCCTTCTCGCGGACCTTCTCGGGCAGGGCGTCGGCGGCCAGCAGCTGCGGCAGCAGCTCGGGCTCCAGGGTCAGCGCGCGGAAGGTCAGCGAAACCGTCACGTCGTGGTCGGGGCGGTGCAGCACGGTGACCGGGTCGCCCTGCCGCACCCGGCCGGGCACGACCACGCGCAGGTATGCCCCCGGCAGCGCGCGCTGCGTGAACGTCTTGATCCAGCCCTGCTCGCGCATCTGGTCGGCGAACGTGCGGCACGGGATGCGCGGCAGCGCCACCTCCAGCACCGCCTCGTCGCCGACCTGCCAGCGCTCGCCGATGCGCGCCCCGTTCACGTCGATGCCGGAGGTGGTCAGGTTCTCCCCGAACATGCCGCCGGGGATCTCCCGCCCCAGCTCCGCCGCCCAGCCGTCGAGATCCTCCCGGGCGTACGCGTACACGGCCTGGTCGTCGCCGCCGTGGTGGCGCCGGTCGCAGATCTCGTCACCGACCACGCCGCTGCCCAGCCCGCCCTCCTTCGGCCCCGGCGCGCGCAGTTCGACGGACCCGGCGACCGGGTGCTTGTCGATCGCGGTCACGCCGACGTCGGCGGCGTCGCAGTGCCGGGCCTTGCCCAGGTTCACGGAGAGTACGGTGCCCATCCGGCCAGCCTAGTGGGCGTGGCCCGGACGGCCACCGAGTATCGTCCCCGCCATGATCCGCCCCGCCGTGCCGGCCGACGTCCCGGTGCTCATCGACCTGATCCGCGAGCTGGCCGAGTACGAGAAGGCCCCGCAGGAGGCCAAGGCGACACCCGCGCAGCTGCACGAGGCGCTGTTCGGCCCGCACCCGGCCGCGTTCGCGCACCTGGCCGTCGACGACGAGACCGGTGAGCCGGTCGGCATGGCGATGTGGTTCCTGAACTTCTCCACCTGGCACGGCGTGCACGGCATCTACCTGGAGGACCTGTACGTGCGCCCGGCGGCCCGCGGCCGGGGCCACGGCAAGGCCCTGCTGCGCGAACTGGCCCGCATCTGCCGCGAACGCGGCTACACCCGCCTGCAGTGGTGGGTCCTGAACTGGAACACCCCCGCGATCGACTTCTACCGCTCGATCGGTGCCAAGCCGATGGACGACTGGACCGTGTACCGGGTCACCGGCGACGCCCTGGCCGCCCTGTCCGAATGACCAGCAGGTTTGACTGACGGCGGCCGATACCGAAGGCTTCCCCCATGCTTGATCCGGGGACGACGCTCGGCGGCCGGTACACCCTCAGGACCCTGATCGCCCGCGGCGGCATGGGCGAGGTGTGGAGCGCCGAGGACACGGTGCTGGCCCGCCGGGTGGCGGTGAAGGTGCTGCTGCCGAACCTGGCCACCGACCCCGGTTTCGCCGCCCGGTTCCGGGCCGAGGCGCAGGCGATGGCGGCGCTCAGCGATCCGGGCATCGTCGAGATCTACGACTACGGCCAGGCCGACGGCATCGCATACCTGGTGATGCAGTTCGTCGAGGGCGAGTCGCTGCTGTCGCTGGTGCGCCGGGTCGGCCCGCTGGAGCCCGCCCGGGCGATGCGGCTGCTGGCCCAGGCGGCCGACGCCATTCACGCCGCGCACCTGCAGGGCATCGTGCACCGTGACGTGAAGCCGGCGAACCTGCTGCTGCGCCCGGACGGGCGGCTGGCGCTGACCGACTTCGGCATCGCCCGGATCGTCGCCGCCGACCGGCTCACCGCCGCCGGCGAGATCTTCGGCACCGCGTCCTATCTGGCCCCGGAACAGGTGACCGGCGCGGACATCGGCCCGGCGACCGATGTGTACGCCCTGGGTGTGGTCGCCTACGAGATGCTGACGCAGCGCCGGCCGTTCACCGGGGAGACGCCGTTCGCGGTGGCGATCCAGCATGTGCACGAGCCGCCGCCGGAGCTGCCGGACGGCGTGCCGGCACCGGTGCGGACACTGGTCATGCGGGCGCTGGCCAAAGATCCGGCGCAGCGGTGGCCTAGCGCGGCCGCTCTGAGTGCGGCGGCCTCGGCAGCGGTCACCGCATCTGAGAGCTCGGCTCCGGCGCGTACGCGGGAAGGGTCTGGGTCCGCGCGTCCCGCGGCCGCGCAGGGACCGGTCGCCGCGCAGGGACCGGTCGCCGCGTTCGGGCGTCGGCGGCCGGTGCTGGCCGGTGCAGCGGCGGGGTTGGCGCTGGTGGCGATCGTCGCGTTCGTGCTGTCGCGGGGCGGTGCCGAGGACACGCCGTCGCAGGGTTCGGCGGCGTCGCCGCCGGCGGCCGTGTCCGGCAGCGCCGTTCCTGGCATGACGACGTCGGCGAGACCGCTGCTGGGCGGCACGCCGACCCGCCTTACCTCACCGGCCGCGACCGGCGGGACCGGGCCGTCGCCGGCCCCCGCGAATTCGCCCGCACCCGACCCGGCCGAACCCTCCGACCCCGCCGCGCCACCGAGCCCCGCATCCACGAGCCGGACCGTGCCGGGCATGTTCAGCTGGCGGGAGGTCGAGGCGAAGGATGCGCTGCAGCGCCTCGGCCTGGTGGCGCACATCGAGTACCGGTCGACACTCGACGAGTGCCATGTCCTGGAGCAGTCACCCGCAGGCGGCACCGTCGTGGCGGCCGGGTCGACCGTCGACGTGGTGGTCGGCAAACCCACCGGGGTCTGCAAGGCCACCTGATCCGCTTGTCGGCACGCCGCCCCGCCGGTCGGCTCAGGGCAGGGTCGTGCGCGCCGGGTTCCTGGACCGCCTGGCAGACACCCGGACGGCCACGACCCCGGACAGCAGCGCTGCGGCGACCACGTGCTGCAGCCGTACCCCCGTGGCTGCGGGAAGCTCCGCACCGGGCAGCGACGGCACCGCCGCAAGGCCCGCCAGACCCGACACGACAGCCGTCGTCCAGAACACCCGGGGGCACGCCGCGGGTGGTCCCGAGCCGCCGGCGGCTGTCGGGACGGCGACCTCGTCGTCGCCGGACCGCCGTCCGGCACGGACCGCGACGGCGACCACGACGGCCGCGCCGATGACCGTGCTCGCCAGGTCGGACACCGTCCACCAGGGGATCGTGCTGACGTCTGCCCAGCGCACGCCGAACACCGTGTCAATCCAGCCGTCGGTGTGGGTGAGGCGGTCCCACGCGACGTGGCTCGCCGCGCCGAGCAGGCACGAACCGGCGGTGATCGGCCACCGGTGGCGGTGGTGGGCCAGATCCGCGTACGCCCGCCAGGTGAAACGTCGGCTGTCGGGCAGGTGCACGATGACCGTGGCTATCGTGCGCCGGACCACCCACGTGTATGCCAGCGCCACCGGCAGGCACCACCACAGCAGCGCCCGCCACGCGTGGGTGTCGGCGAACTGTCGGCCGTCGGCGTCCAGCGCCAGGTAGGCGACGTCCGGCGCGACCGCGCCCGCGGCCAGTGCCACGCCGTCGAACCACCGCGGCCGCCACAGCTTCAGCGGCAGCACCGGCGCCAGATGCGAGGGGAAGGTCAACGGCACCGCGGGAGCATAACGACGGGCGACCCCTTCCCCGCCCGCGCCGACACCCGCGCGGGCGGACAACGCCGCTCCGGGTCTCACGGATCCAGGAGGCTTGTGGCTGCTGGAACGGCCACAACCCTCCTGGATCCGGATGTCGGGGTTCGGCCGAGGACGGCCGGGTATGGGCAACGGCATGACGAAGGATGTGGTGGCGCCGCCCGGCGGGGTGATGACCGACGAGGTCGGCACGATCACCGGTGAGCTGACGCTGGAGCCGAAGATCGGCTCCGACGGCACGGTGCGGCTGCGGGCGCAGTACAAGGGCGCCGAGGAGTGGTACACCGTCACCGGCGCGCAGATCAAGGTCGACCCCGGCAACGGCGCCGCCGTCGACCGCGCCGCCCAGGACCTGCTGTCCCGCTTCACGCCCTGACCTGCCGACCACCGCCGGCACAACTCTTACCGAGCCGCGGCCACCGCCACGTCCCCGAGCCGCAACTCCGTCAGAGTTGCGGCTTGGAGGGGCCCGGGTCGGGCGAGATAGTGTGGCGATCATGCGCTATCGGGCACTGGGAAAGTCGGGGCTGGTCGTTTCGGCGGTCGGGCTGGGCTGCAACAACTTCGGATGGCGGCTCGATCTGGACGGCACGCGTGCCGTGGTCGACGCCGCGATCGACGCGGGGATCACGTTCTTCGACACCGCGGACATCTATGGCCGGGCGACCGCCATCGGGGCGTCGGAGTCGATGCTGGGCGAGGTCCTCAAGGGACGCCGTGACCAGGTGGTGCTGGCCACCAAGTTCGGCCACCAGGGCGCGGACATGGGCTACGGGCCCGCCGCGGGCGCCAAGGGCGGGCGCAAGTACATCCGCCGGGCGGTCGAGGAGTCGCTGCGGCGGCTGAACACCGACCACATCGACCTGTACCAACTGCACACGCCGGACCCGGCCACGCCGCTGGCGGAGACCCTGGCGGCGCTGCACGAACTGGTCGTCGAGGGCAAGGTGCGCTACATCGGCAGCTCGCAGTTCGCGGGCTGGCAGATCGCCGACGCGGCGCGGCTGGCGCAGGCGTTGGGCGTGACGCCGTTCGTGAGCGCGCAGAACCACTGGTCGATGCTGGAGCGCGGCAGCGAGGTCGAGGTCGTGCCCGCGGCGCGGCACTTCGGGCTGGGCGTGCTGCCGTTCTTCCCCCTCGCGAACGGCCTGCTGACGGGCAAGGTCCGCCGGGGCAAGGACGCGCCGTCGGACAGCCGGCTGGCCAAGGACCAGGCCGGGTTCATCACCGACGAGCGCCTGGACACCGTCGAGGCGCTCGCGGGCTGGGCCGAGGCCAACGGCCACGAGCTGGGCAAGGTCGCGATCGGCTGGCTGGCGGCGCAGCCGGGCTGCGGGTCGGTCATCGCCGGGGCGACCAGCCCCGCACAGGTCGCCGCGAACGCGGCCGCGGCGGACTGGGAGCCGACCGCGGCGGAGCTGGCCGAGCTGGACAAGCTCGCGCCACTGCCCACCCTGTGACATCGGGTACGGAGGAGACGGTCGTGACCCAGGTCGAGGTCATCGAGGTGCCCGAGAGCAGCCGGTACGAGGCCCGCGAAGGCGGCCGCCTGCTGGGCGTGCTGACCTACCACCGCAAGCCGGGGTCGATCGTGTTCGACCACACCGGGGTCGAGCCGGAGGCGCGCGGGCGCGGCATCGGCGCGCTGCTGTGCGCGGCGGCGCTGGCCGGGGCCGCCGAGGACGACGTGTACGTGGTGCCGCAGTGCTCGTTCGTGCGCCGCTGGGTGCAGGACCATCCGGAATACCTGCCGCTGATCGAGCGGGCGTAAATCACTGGCCGCATAGTGGGGCCGGCCGTTAGGCTGGCCCCACTATGGAGCTGTGACATCACCGACCGGCCTGTGATCTGAGGCTGCGAGCCGCCCGACCGCGTCCGCGGGGGCCGCCGCACACGCCCGGCAGGCATCTGTTCCGAAAACCTCCCGGTGGTGTTCATGCCTGCGCAAACCCTCATCGCTGTTGATCTTGCCAAGTTCTTCGGTGACCGCCGCGTGCTCGACGGCGTCAGCCTGACCGTCTCCCCGGGCCGCCGCGTCGGCCTGGTCGGCGAGAACGGGGCCGGCAAGTCCACACTGCTGCGCCTGCTCGCCGGCGCCGACACCCCCGACAGCGGGACCGTCACCCGCCCCGCCGACATCGGGCTGCTGCACCAGGAACTGCCGTACTCCCCCGGCGACACCGTCGGCGACGTGCTCGCCGAGGCGCTGCGGGAAAGCCGCGAGCTGCTCGCCCTGCTCGACGAGCTGGCCCGCGACCTGACCGGCGAGGACCGGCTCGCCGCGTACGGCTCGGCCCTGGCCAGGGCCGAGCAGCTCGACGCCTGGGACGCCGAACGCCGCGCGGAGCTGGTCATGCACGGCCTCGGCCTGGCCGAACTGCGCCGCGAACGCGCCCTGGGCACGCTGTCCGGCGGCCAGCGCTCCCGCGTCGCCCTGGCCGCGCTGCTGGTGCGCCGACCGGCCGCGCTGCTGCTCGACGAGCCCACCAACCATCTCGACGACGAGGCCGTGGCGTTCGTGGAGCAGCAGCTGCGGCAGCTGCCCGGCGCGGTCGTGGTCGCCAGCCACGACCGGGTGTTCCTCGACGAGGTCTGCACCGACATCGTCGACCTGGACCCCGCCGCCGACGCCCCCGGCGGCCTGGTCCGCTACGGCGGCGCCTACACCCAGTACGTGCAGGCCAAACGGGCGCAGCGGGCCCGCTGGGAGCGCGCGTACGCCGACCGGCAGGCCGAGCTGGAGGCGCTGCGGGTCGCCACGGCGACGACGGCCCGCCAGGTCGCCCCGGGCCGGGCGCCGCGCGACGGCGACAAGATGGGCTACAAGTTCCACGGCGCGCGGGTGCAGTCCCAGGTGTCGCGGCGGGTCCGCAACTCCGAGCAGCGCCTGGCCGTGCTCGAACGCGACCCGATCCGCAAGCCGCCCGCCCTGCTGCGTTTCCAGGCACCGGCACTGACCGCCGCCGCGGCAGAGGACACCGCGCTGGTCCTGCGGGACGTGCACGTGCCCGGCCGGCTGCGGCTGGACCGCCTCGACCTGCCCGCCGACGGGCGGCTGCTGGTCACCGGACCGAACGGCGCGGGCAAGTCGACACTGCTGTCGGTGCTGGCCGGGCAGCTGCGCCCGGCTGCGGGCAGCGTCACCCGACGCCGCGGGCTGCGGGTCGGCCTGCTGGCCCAGGACGACCGGTTCGACGACCCGGCCGCGACACCCCGGGCGCTGTACGAACGCTGCCAAGCCGCCGTGCCGCTGGCGGACCTCGGCCTGGTCGCCCCGCGCGACCTGGACCGGCCCGTCGGCGCGCTCAGCGTCGGGCAGCGCCGCCGGGTCGCCCTCGCCCTGCTCATCGCCGACCCGCCGCACCTGCTGCTGCTCGACGAACCCACCAACCACCTGTCCCCCGCGCTGGCCGACGAACTCGAGGACGCGCTCGGCCGCGCGCCGGGCGCGATCGTGGTCGCCAGCCACGACCGCTGGCTGCGCCGACACTGGCCCGGCGCGACGCTGGACCTCGTCTGCTAGGAAGGTATGAGCGCAGGTCGAGTGGACCCGCACCCCAGAGGAGATGCAGTTCCGTGGTTTTCAAGAAGATGCTCGCCGCCTTCGGCGTCGGCGGCCCGTCGGTGGACACCGTGCTCGCGACCCCCGTCGTGCAGCCTGGCGGCACGCTCAGCGGCACCGTGCACATCCGCGGCGGTGACCACGACGCCCTGATCGAATACGTCTCCGTCGGCCTGGTCACCCGGGTCGAGGTGGAAGGCCACGACAGCGAGTACGACACCACCGTGGAGTTCCACCGGGTGCAGCTGACCGGCTCGTTCACGCTGGCCGCCGGCGCGCAGCAGGCGCTGCCGTTCTCGATCGAGATGCCCTGGGAGACCCCGGTCACCCGGTTCTACGGCACGCCGCTGCACGGCATGACCATGGGCGTGCGCACGGAGCTGTCGGTGGCCAAGGCCGTGGACAAGACCGACCTCGACCCGGTCGGCGTCGAGCCGCTGCCGCTGCAGGCCGCGGTGATGGCGGCGTTCGCGCGGCTCGGCTTCCACTTCACCCGTGCCGACCTGGAGCGCGGCCGCATCCACGGGGTGCACCAGACGCTGCCGTTCTACCAGGAGATCGAGTTCCACCCGTCCCAGGCGTACGCGGGCCGCATGCGCCAGCTGGAGCTGACCTTCGTGACCAGCCCGCAGGGCATGGACGTGATCCTGGAGTTCGACAAGCGCGGCTTCCTCGGCTCGCACGACACGTTCAGCCGCCACCACGTCGGCCACGGCGACGCCGACCGCACCGACTGGCACACCGTCGTCGACGGCTGGATCCGTGCGGCGCTGGACCGCCACCGCTCCGGCCACGGCGGCGGCTACGGTCACGGCGGCGGGCACGGCTTCCACGGCGGGCACGGCGGGCACCAGAGCCACCGCGGCCACGGCATGGGCGGCGTCGCCGCCGGTGCGGCCGCGGGCTTCGTCGGCGGCATGGTCGCCGGCGAGGTCGCCGAGGAGGTCTTCGACATGGACATGGACATGGACATGGACTTCGGCTTCGGCGACGACGAGTAGCCGTCCATCCGGCACCGTCCCGCCGTCGGACGGTGCCGCGACTCTTGACGAGTCGCGGCCTCAGTACTGTCCTGAGGCCGCGACTTTTTCACAGTTGCGCCAGGTTGGGGCAGGGCGGGTGGTGCGCCGCCCGCTACTCGGTCGCGGTGGCGGCGGCGTTCTGGATGATCTTCGCGACCTGGTCCGGGTGGGAGACCATCACGACGTGGGACGCGCCGTCGACGACGACCGTCTCCTTGGACCCGGCCCGCTGCGCCATGAACGCCTGCGCCTGCGCGGGGATGTTCTTGTCCGCCGACCCGTACACGAACCACGACGGGATGTTCTTCCACGCCGCGTTCGCCGACGGCTCGTTCAGCGCCGCCTCGGTGATCGGGCGCTGGCCCGCCGCCATCAGCGCGGCCTGCGCAGCGGGCACGTCCGCGGCGAACTGATCGTGGAACTTCGCCTGGTCGATGAACAGGTCGTTGCCGCCACCCGGCAGCGCCACCGGCTTGGCCAGCGCCGGCCCCAGCGTGCTGCCGGGGAACTTCGCCGACAGCGCCGCCGCCGACTCGCCCACCTCCGGCGCGAACGCGGCGACGTACACCAGCGCCTTGACGTTCGGGTTGCCCTCGGCCGCGTTCGTGATCACACTGCCGCCGTAGGAGTGGCCGACCAGCACGATCGGCCCGGTGATGCTCTTGAGCACGGCGGAGACCTCGGCCGCGTCGCCTTTCACGCTGCGCAGCTCGTTCGGCACCGCCACCACCGGATAACCCTGCGCCTGCAGCAGCGGTATGACGCCGTTCCAGCTCGACGCGTCCGCGAACGCGCCGTGTACCAGTACGATCGTCGGTTTTGTTTGTTTCTGTGTCGCTGACGCCGGTGTGGCCACGACCGCCAGCGCCGTGGCGGCGAACAGGGCGAGGACGCCCAGGAACCTGCTGCGACCCGACATGGTCGACTCCTCCCATTCCGTTACGGCCCGGGGGTCGACCACGACCCAACCTACGCCAGGCCCGCGCTGCGCGATGCGGGGTTCGCCGAGACCGCCCCACCGCCGCCCTCGATCACCGGCGGCGCAGTCGCTATGGTTGCCGGGTGTTCAAGGCCCTCGTCTGCTTCATGCTGCTCTTCATCGCCATCGGGGCGATCGGGATGTGGCTCGCCACCCAGCGGCGTAAATCCTCATGATCCACAGCACCCCCGTGCCGGCTCGTGGACGCCGGTAGCCTCAGCCTGCTGCTGACCGCCGCCACCGCCGCCGGGTGGGTGGACGCCGTGGTCGGCGGAGGTGGCCTGCTCCTGCTCCCCGCCCTGCTCATCGGCCTGCCCCAGGTGCCGCTGGCGACCGCCCTGGGCACCAACAAGATGACCGCGATCGCCGGCACCACCAGCGCCGCGATCACCTACGCGCGGCGCACCCGCATCGACTGGCGCGTCGCGGGGCCCGCCGGGGCGATCGCCGTGGTCGTGTCCGGCATCGGCGCCTGGCTGGCCATCGCCCTGACCCCCAACAAGGACGTCTACCGCCCGGTCGTGCTGGGCATCCTGGTCGCCGTCGCGCTGTTCGTCACGTTCCGCCCCAACAACGGCATCTACGCCCACCCCGAACGCCGCACCCGCGGCCGCGCCGCCCTCGCGGTCGCGCTCGCCGGTGGCCTCATCGCGCTCTACGACGGCATGATCGGCCCCGGCACCGGCACCTTCCTGGTGCTCACCTTCACCACCGTCATCGGCGCGGACTTCCTGCACGGCTCCGCCATGGCCAAGATCGTCAACGCGGGCACCAACCTCGGCGCGCTCATCGTGTTCGCCTGGGGCGGGCACGTGTGGTGGCAGCTCGGCGCGGCCATGGCCGTCTGCAACATCATCGGAGCCCAGCTCGGCGCCCGGATGGCCATCAAGCGCGGGTCCGGGTTCGTCCGCATCGTGCTACTGGTGGTCGTGCTGGCCCTGATCGCCCGGCTGTCCTACGACCAGTGGCTGGCCTGACCGCCACCGCTCCGCCAGCGCGTGGGCGGCGACCCGCTCGATCACCAGGCTCACCGCGGGCCAATGCTCCCGGCCCGGCCTGGTGATCGAGAACATGCGCCGCCGCACCGGCACCCCCGGCATCGGCACGTACCGCACGCCGGGATGCTCGGGCAGGTAACCGGGCACCAGCGCCACCCCCAGGTCCGCCGACACCAGATCCAGCACCAGATCCATGCTGTCCGCCCGATGTTCGATCATCGGCTGGTACGCCGCCAGCGCGCACACCCGCACCGCCAGCTCGTCGTCGGCCGGCCCGCGCGAGTTCACCACCCACGACTGCCCCGCCAGCGCGCACAACCGCCCCGGCTCGTCGATCTCGTCGGGCAGCGTCCGCTCCGCGGGCACGGCCAGCACCATCGGCGTCTCGCAGAGCTGCCGCACCGTGTACCCGTCATAGCCGCGCGGGACCAGGTCGTAGTCGTAGACGAAACCGAGGTCGACCTCGTCCTCCTCCAGCAGCCGCACCACCTCCGGCGGCTCACGCTCCTGCAGCAGCAGCTGCAACCCCGGATGCGACACCGCCAGCTCCCGCACCACCGGGATCAGATCCCCCGACAGCACCGACGCGTACGCCGCCACGTGCACCGCCCCGCCCGGCTCCCCGCCCCGGGCCAGCGCCGCCCGGGCCGCGTCCACCGCCGCCAGGATCGGCCGCGCGTGCGTCACCAGCCGCCGACCCGCCGGAGTCAGCCGCACCGTCCGCCCCGTGCGTTCGACCAGCGGCGCCCCGACCTCCCGGGTCAGCGTCGCCAACTGCTGCGACACTGCCGACGTGCCGTACCCGGTGGCCTCGGCGACCGCGCGCAGCGTGCCCCGGTCCGACAACTCGACGAGCACGCGCAGCAGCCTGGTGTCCACGCCCCCATCATCCGCGAATCGCGGACGGTCCGTCCGCAGACCCGTGGTGGACGGCGTGATCTCTGTCCGGTGACATGGAGTGGTGACCGCCGTCGACATCGCCACCAGCACCGCCCGCCGTCAGAGCACCGCCCCGGCCATCGGGCTGATCATGGGCTCGATGCTCTCCGTGCAGGTCGGCGCGGCCGCCTCCACCCGCCTGTTCGACGACATCGGCCCCGCCGGCACCGCCTGGCTGCGCGGCTGCTGGGCCGCCCTCGCCTTCGTGCTCATCGCCCGCCCGTCGCCGCGATGGCTGCGCGCCCAGTCCCGGCACGACCTGCTCGGCGCGGTCGGCCTCGGCGTGGTCAGCGCCGCGATGAGCATCGCCTTCTTCGAATCCATCGCCCGCATCCCGCTGGCCACCGCCGTCGCACTGGAGTTCCTCGGCCCGCTGTCGCTGGCCGTGCTGCGCCGCACCGGCCGCTGGGGACTGCTGTGGCCCGCGCTGGCCCTGGCCGGCGTGCTCGCCCTCACCCGCCCCTGGCGCGGCGACATCAACCTCGTGGGCGTCGCGCTCGCGCTGGTCGCGGCCGCGGGCTGGGCCGGCTACATCATCCTCACCCAGCGGGTCGGCGACAGCTTCAGCGGCGTCAAAGGCCTCGCCATCGCGATGCCCGTCTCCGCCGTCGCCGCCGCCACCATCGGCGCACCCCAGGCCCTGCCCCACCTCACCGGGGAGATCCTCGTCCAGGGAGCCTGGCTGGCGCTCCTGCTGCCGGTGCTGCCGTTCGCCCTGGAGCTGCTCGCCCTGCGCCGCCTGACCGTCGCCGCCTTCGGCACCCTGATGTGCCTGGAACCCGCCTTCGCCCTCGCCGTCGGCGCGACCCTGCTCCACCAGACCCCGCACCCGCTCCAGATCGCCGGCATCGCCTTCGTCGTCGCCGCCGGCATCGGCACCCAACGCTCCAGCCACCGCTGAAAGGAAGGGCACCTTCACATCGCTATGCGTTGTAGAAGGTGCCCTTGCCCACCCATGACCGGCCCTGAGCAGGGGACTCGCCGTCACGAGCCGAGCAGTGCCCGCTCCCGCCGGGCCGTGATGATCGACAGGCGCTCGGACGCGAACTTGTGCCGTTCGGCCAGCAGCCCGCCGATCCGGGCGACCTGCTTGTCGCACTCCTCGACGCGGGCCTGCGCTTTCTTGATCCGGTCGTGGACGGCGAAGTCGGTGAAGATGTTGTCCAACCACACGTCCGCGAACCGGGTCAGCTCGCCGATGACGAGCGCTGCCGCGGTCCCCCTGCCCGATACATCCGCGAGCTCCGCGTTCAGGGCCGCGACGCGCTGGTCGGCGAGGGCCGCCGCGGCTGCCGCCTCGTCGAGTTCCTGGTGCTTGAACAGGCTGGTGAAAATGCCGCCGACGAGCATGTCGGACACCGACGATTCGGCCGCGATGTCGAGCAGTCGCCCGAGTTCCGCGAGCGCCTCGGTCGCCGACGCCGCCGCCCGCCGCGCCTCCGCGATCTCCTTGACCTCCGCCTCGGCGACACCGCGCTGCTCGGCGAGTTCGAGCAGCTGCCGGGCGCGGGGGTCGCCGGTCTCGGCCAGCAGGCGCTGCTTCTCGTCGAGCGCCGCGGCATACCGGGCGGGGGCGTCGTGCAGCGCGGCCAGCCGGACGGCGACGCCGTCGAGTTCGCGCCGCAGCGCGTCCGTGTCGGCCCTCGCCGAAGCCAGCCGGTACGCCGCGGCGTCGGCCTCGGCCCGCTCGCGGGCGATCGCGTCGTCGCGCGTCCCCCACAAGGCGGCAACCACCCGAGTGAGAGTCATCCCCTCGAGTCGGGCGACGTCACGCGCCTCCAGTTCGTGCGCCTGCGACAGCTCCAGCACCTGAGCGTCGGCCTCGGCCACCCGCCGAAGCAACTCGTCGTGACGGGCCGTCACGGCCTGCTGTTCCCGGTGCGCCTCGGCGGCGGCCGACAGCCGCGCCTCCATGTCCCCGTGTCCCATGGCGGACATTGCAGCAGCACCCGGCAAGCCCGCGCCGCCGTCCACCCGACCGGTGCTCAAGATCGCCGTTCGGTGTCCAGATCTGTGCCCCGACCACAGATCTGGACACCAACTCGCGATCATCGCCGAAGCGGCGCGGGTGGCCGGGCCGGGCGTGTCGGACGGCACCGCGCCTACCGGATCCTAGGACGCTAGGCTGAGACGGGTGCTGGCAGGCGACGGCACCGGTGGTCCACACTGGATCTCTGCCGAGCCCGTCGGACGAGGGAGTCGACCATCAACAGCGTGCCGAGTGTGAGCGAGACACTCCCCGGGGCCCGCGCCGCGATCCTGGCCCGGCTCTGGGGCGCGCTGGTCCGCGAGCCGCTGCCGGGCGTCGTCGAGCGGCAGGCATACGGCGGCGACACCCGGGTCACCCTGGCGAGCGGCCGGCGGCTGATCGGGTCGACCGCGCTGGCGCAGCCGTTCGCGGTCCCGCCCGAGGGCATGCGCGTCGTCACCGACGCCGGGGCGTTCGACGACCCGGTCGAGCTGCTGCGCGCCCTGCGCCTGCCCGGCGACGTCGCGCGGCTGACCACCGAGGTCGACGCGAGCGTGGCGGGGCTGGCCCTGGCCCGCGCCGCCCAGCCGTACCGGCCCGGCGGCGAGCCGACGCTGACCGTGCTCGCGGGCCGCCCGGACGGCCTGGCGCTGCTGGAGCAGTCCGTGGTGGACGGCCACCCGCTGCATCCGTGCTGCCGCACCCGGATGGGCATGTCGCAGGCCGACGTGCTGCGCTTCGCGCCCGAGCACCGGCCGACGGTGGAGCTGGAGGTGTTCACCGTGCCGGCCAAGCGCTGGCTGACCACCGGCGCGGGGCTCGCACCGCGGCTGCCCGTGCACCCGTGGCAGCGCGAGCACGTGCTGTCGGCGTACCCCTTCCTCAAGCCCGACGGCGCCCGGATCGCGGCCATGCCGCTGATGTCGCTGCGCACCCTGGCCGCGGTCGCCGACCCGACGCGGCACTACAAGACCGCCGTCGACGTGCAGATGACCAGCGCGGTGCGGATCGTGTCCCCGGCCGCGGTGCGCAACGGCCCGGTCGTGTCGAAGCTGCTGTCCGTCGTCGCCGCCGACCTCGGCCTGCAGGTGTGGCCCGAGCTTGCCGGGGGTGCCGTGCTGGACACCGACGGGACGCCGCTGCGCAGCCTCGCCGTGGTCGTCCGGCGGGCCGCCCGGCCCGGCCCGAACGAGGTGATCCTGCCGGTCGCGGCGCTGGCCGCACCGTCGCCGGCCGACGGCCGCCCGCTGATCCGGGAGGCGGTGCTGCTCGGCTACGGCGGCCACCCGGCCGGATTCCTCGCCGACCTGGCCGCCCTGATCGTGCCGGTGCTGCTGACGCTGCTGCACCGGGGCGTCGCACTGGAGGCGCACGGGCAGAACCTGCTGGTCACGCTCACGCACGGGCGGCCGACGGGGCTGTCCTACCGCGACGTCGGCGGGGTGCGGCTGAGCCCCGCCCGGCTGCGCCGCCACGGCGTCGACGTGCCCGCCCTGCACGGCGACCTGGCCAGTGACGACCCGGCGCAGCTGCGGGCCAAGGCGCTGGGCTCGGGCATCGCGGTGGCGCTCGGCGAGCCGATCGCCGTGCTGTCGCGCGAGTACGGCATCGAGCCGCAGCAGCTGTGGCGCCTGGTCCGCGACCGGGTCGAGCAGGCGTACGACAGCCTGCCGCCGTCGGCCGCCGCGGACGCGCAGTCCGTGCTCGGCGACCCGCTGCCGCTGAAGGCGACGACCGCGATGCGGCTGGCCGACGACCCGCTCGACGACGTCTGGGCGCAGCTGCCCAATCCCCTGGCCGCGTGATGCGCCCGCTCACCGACCCCATCGCCGCCGAGCTGGCGGACCTGGCCCCGCAGCTGGTGCACGGCTACTTCGACGCGCTGCCGCGGGCCCGGGTCACCGTGGCCACGCGGCTGGCCGAGGCGCTGTGGCGCGAGGACATCGGCGACGCGCGCGCCCGCTTCCGCGGCGAGCGGCACGGCTTCGACCGGGTGCTGCTGGACCCGGTCGACGTGGACCCGGTCACCCTGGTGACCCACGAGGGCCTGCGGGCGGAGCTGGACAGCGCGGTGCACGGGCTGGCGCTGGCGTATGCCCGGCGCGCGTCCATGGACCCCGGGCACCGCGCCGCCGCCGCGGTGGCGGGCGCGCCCGACATGCTCGCGCTGCTCGACGGCACAGCGCCGGACGAGCGCACCGCCCGGCTGGAGCAGCTCGCGGTCGAGGGGCACAACCTGCATCCGTGCGGGCGCACCCGGCTGGGCTGGGGCACCGGCGACCTCATCGCGCACGACCTGGAGAGCGAGTCGACCGCGATCGGCTTCCTGGCCGTGCCGCCGGAGCTGGCGCTGGGTGACGACCTGTCCGAACGGCTCGGCGTCGCCGCGCCCGGCGGGCGGCTCCTGCTGCCGGCGCACATCTGGCAGCTGCGGCACCTGACCGGCCGGCACCCGGGCCTGTTCGCCGACGGCACGCTGCGGGTGCTCGACGAGGTGCTGCCGGCCCGGCCCACCGCGGCGCTTCGTACGGTGCTGCCGCCGGGGTCGACCTACCTCAAGTTGTCGCTGGACATCCAGGTCACCTCGACCCGGCGCAGCATCTCCATCGCCTCCACCCGCAACGGCCCGGCGCTCAGCGCGGTGCTCGCGCAGCTGCTGGAGCGGGTGCCCGGCGGCGGGCGGGTGCTGCTGATGACCGAGCCCGCCGGCGTCGCCGGGCTGCTGGAGGACGGCCGCCAGCTCAGCACCATCGTGCGTGACGGGCTGGGCGGCCGGCTGGCCGCGGGCGAGCAGCCGGTCCCGGCGAGTTCACTGGCCGCGCTCGACCCGGTCAGCGGGCGGACTCTGCTGTCCGGCCTGGTCGACCGGTACGCGGCCGCCCGCGCGCTGACCGGCCCGCGCACCGCGGCGGCCGGTTTCCTGCGCGAGTACGCCGGGCTGCTGCTGCCGCCGGTGCTGGCGCTGGCCGCCCGGCACGGCATCGGGTTGGAGGCGCACCTGCAGAACTGCGTCCCGACCTTCCTCGACGGCGTCCCGCACCGGCTCGGCCTGCGGGACCTGGCGGGCCTGCGCGTGCACCACCCGCGGCTGGCCGGCTCCGGGGCGAGGCTGCGGCTGTGGCCCGGCTCGGTGATCGGCACCGAGGACGAGACGGTGCTGCTGTCCAAGGTGGCCTACACCGCGTTCCAGGCACACCTGGGCGAGCTGGTGCTGCGCCTCGGGCAGTCGCACGGTCTGGCCGCCGACGCCGCCTGGCGGATCGTGCGCGAGGTGGTGGACGAGAGCCTGCGCGGGCACCCCGACCACGCCTTCTACACGGCCGCGACGGTGCCGCACAAGGCGCTGACCCGCATGCGGCTGGCCGGTGCGGGCGACCTCTACGTCCCGGTGCAGAATCCGCTCCATGGCCTCTGACCAGCGCTTCCCGCTCCGCGACGCGGCGGCGGTGTCCGTGCGCCCGCATACGGTCCCGAAGCGGGTGGCGGCGGCGCTGCGCGCACTCGGCGGGCCGGTCTGCGCGTACGTCTACGACCCGGCCGTGCTGCGGGCCCGCGTCGCCGAGCTGCGGCGAGCGCTGCCGGGCGTCACCGTCTGCTACGCGGTGAAGGCCAACGGGCATCCGGCGGTCGTGGCGGCGGCGGCCGAGGCCTGCGACGGGCTGGAGGTCGCCTCGAGCGGCGAGCTCGCGCTGGCCGAAGCGGCCGGGGCGGCGCGGATCGTGTTCGGCGGTCCGGCCAAGACCGAGGCGGAGCTGGCCCACGCGCTGCGCCTGGGCGCGACGGTCAACGTGGAGAGCACCCTCGAACTGCGGCGGCTCAGCCTGCTGGCACAGCGGGCGGGCACGACCGCGGCCATCACACTGCGGGTGAACCGCGCCGATGCGGGACTGCCCGGCACGCATGCGATGACGGGCGCGCCGACCCCGTTCGGCGTCGACGAGGCGCAGCTGCCCGAGGCGGTGGCGCTGGCGAGGTCGCTGCCCGGTCTCGACCTGTCCGGCTGGCACCTGCACGCGGTCTCCAACAACCTCGACGCGGCCGCGCACTCGGCCTTCCTCGCCGAGGCGCTGCGCTGGTCGGCGGAGGCGTCCCGGCGGCTGGGCGTGCCGCTGCGTACGGTCAACGCGGGCGGCGGCTTCGGCGTGGACTACGCCGGGGACGCCGTGTTCGCGCTGGACGAGCTGCGGGTGCGCGTGCCGGACGGGGTCGAGCTGCTGGTGGAGCCGGGCCGGTGGCTCGCCGCCGACACCGGTTGGTACGCCGCGGAGGTGCTCGACCTCAAGCACACGCACGGCCGCTGGTTCGCGGTGCTGCGCGGCGGCACGCACCACTTCCGCCTGCCCGCGGCGTGGGGATACGACCACCCGTTCACCGTGCTGCCGGTGGAGCGGTGGGACGCGCCGTGGCCCCGTCCCGAGGTCGCGGGGGTGGCGGTGGACGCCGTCGGCGAGCTGTGCACGCCGCGCGACGTGCTCTGCCGCGGGCAGCGCGTGGACCGGCTGCGGGTCGGGGATCTACTGGTTTTCGGGCGTACCGGGGCATATGGCTGGGACATCTCGCACCACGCGTTCCTGCGCCACCCGGAGCCGGATTTCCTCGTCCTCTGAACGCGCAGCGTGATCTCACGTCTACCCAGCGAATCGGATGATCACGAGATGGTCCGCACTGTTCGACCTGGCTTGACAACGCCCTAGACTGTGCCGGTCCACCACGAGTTGTGGTGCGTGACACCCCCCTTTCACCCCCCTCGACACCCCTCGAAAGCGGAGGCCCCGATGCCGAACGGCCGTAACTCCACGGTCCGATCGCACCGGCGCGGTGGCGGCCGTCGCCGCAGCATCGCACCGTGGATCGTCATCCCGACGGCGCTCGTGCTGATCGGCTCCGGTGCGACCATCGGCTACGTGTACGTCATCAAGGACGCGTGCAGTGGCAGCACCGAGGCCACTGTCGTGGCCGCCCCGGGCACGGCCACCCTGCTGCGCTCCCTGGCCGGCAAGTGGTCCGAGACCAACCCGTCCGTCGACGGCGTCTGCGCCAAGGTGGTCATCGGCGAGCAGGACACCGCGGCGACCATGCGCGCACTGACCCGCGAGTGGGACACGGCCGTCTCCGGCCCGGCTCCCGACGTGTGGGTCCCGCCGTCCAGCGCCTGGGTCAAGGCAGCCGCCGCCGGCAGCGAGGCAGCCGACAAGGTCCTGCCGGACCTGCTGCCGAGCGTGGCGCGTACGCCCGTCGTCATCGCCATGCCGAAGACCGCGGCCGAGAAGCTCGGCTGGCCCGACGCCAAGCTCGACTGGAAGGACCTGCTCGACAAGCTCGCGCAGGACAGCTCCGTCAAGGTCGGCATGAGCGACCCCGGAGCATCCACCGCCGGTCTGCTGGCCCTGTCGGCGATCATCGACGCCGACGACAACACCGAGGTCGACCCGACCGAGCTGGGCCGGGTCTTCGCGCTGGAGCAGCGCATGGCGATCTACAGGACCAGCACCGAGGAACTGTTCGCCGAGTACGTGAGCAGCGGCGGCAAGACGGTCAACGCGTTCCCGGCCCTGGAGCAGGACGTGGTGCGGCACAACACCGAGCACCCCGACCTGCAGCTGGTGGCCGTCTACCCGCAGAACGCCACCACCGAGGCCGACAACCCGTACCTGGTGCTGAAGAACGCCGGCTGGACCAACCCGCAGCGCATCGGCGCGGCCGAGGCGTTCCTGACCTACCTGCGCGGCGACGCCGCTCGCAGCGAGGTGCAGAAGCTGGGCTACCGCGACTCCAACCGCCAGCCCGGCCCGCAGCTGTCCACCGCCAACGGCGTGATCAGCAAGCTCACCGCGCTGCCCGGCGGCGTGCTGCTCACCGAGTCGATCACCAAGACCACGGAGACGTGGCGGGCGCTCACCCGTCCCACCAACATGCTGCTGGTGCTCGACGTGTCGGGCTCCATGGGCAGCGTGGTGCGGGGCACCGACGGCCAGACCAAGCTCGACCTGACCAAGTCGGGCGCGCAGGAAGCCGTCGACATGTTCGGCGACGACGCCCAGGTCGGCCTGTGGAGCTTCTCGTCCAAGCAGACCGGCAACAGGGCGTACAAGGAGCTGGTCCCGCTCGGCAAGCTGACCGAGGAGGTCGCCGGCAAGGCCCGCCGCGACCAGCTCAAGTCCAAGCTCAAGGCCCTGGAGCCGGGCGGCGCGACCGGTATGTACGACACGGTCTGGGCGGCGTACCAGAACATGCAGAAGAACTACGTGCCGGGCGCGACGAACATGATCGTGCTGCTCTCCGACGGCGCGGACGACGACCAGCTGCAGGGCCTCAAGCTCGACCAGCTCATCGAGAAGATCAAGGGCGCGGACAAGGAGCGCCCGGTCAAGGTGGTCACCATCGCTCTGGGCAAGCCGTCCAACAGCGACGCGCTGCAAAAGATCTCGGCCGCCACGGGTGTCAGCACCTACAGCTCCGAGCGCTCCTACGACATCGGCAACGTCCTGCGCGCCGCCATCTTCGACTACCAGTGACGACCCCGGGCGGCCCTGCCGGGCCCGCCCCTCCTCGCGACGTTCAAGGACTCGCGGCCTCAGGGACATCCTGAGGCCGCGAGTCCTTGAACGTTGCGCCAGGTGAAGGGCGGTCAGATGAGGCCGTGGAGGGCGGCGCGGACGGGGGCGGCTTTGGCGGCGGCTTCGGCCACCTCGGCGGCGGGGTCGGAGTCGATGGTGATGCCGCCGCCGGCCCAGACGTGCAGCCGGCGGCCGTCGGCGACGACGGTGCGGATGGTCAGGCCGAGGTCGATGCCGTCGGGGCCGATCCAGCCCAGCGCGCCCATGCTCGCCCCGCGGCCGACGGGTTCCAGGGCGGCGATCTCGCGCAGCGCGGCGAACTTCGGCGCGCCGGTGACCGAGCCGCCGGGGCAGATCGCCCGCAGCACCTCCGCCAGGCCGGTGCCGGGACGCAGCCGCGCGCTGACCTCCGACTCGGCCTGCCACAGGTCGGCCCACCGGCGCACGGCGAACAGCTCGGGCACCCGCACCGTGCCGGTCACCGCGACGTGGGACAGGTCGTTGCGCTGCAGGTCGACGATCATGATGTGCTCGGCGCGCTCCTTGGGCGAGGCCAGCAGCTCGACCCGGCCCGTCTCGGTCGCGGGTGCGGTGCCCTTGATGGGCCGGGTGACGGCGTGCCCGCCGCGCACCTCGAGCAGGGTCTCCGGGGAGGCGCAGCCGACGGCCCAGCCGTCGCCCTGCAGGATCCCGGCGTACCGGGCCCCGGGCAGCCGGGTCACCCGGCGCAGCGCGGGCAGCGGGTCGCCGTGGTACTCCGCGGCGGCATGGCCGACCATGTTGACCTGGTAAACGTCTCCCCGGGCGATCGCCTCGCGGACCGCCTGCACGGCCTCGGCATGGCGCGAAGGGCTCCAGGACGGCCGCCACGGGCCGAGCCGCCACGCCCCCACCGTTCGGCCGAGGTCACCACCCGCGGGCTCCTGGAGGCGTACGTTTGCCGTGTGTTCGTAGACCACGACGACGACGTCCGGCACGGCCGGCGCGGGGCTGGGCGCCCCGAGGCAGCCGCCGATCATGGCGGCTCCACCCGCCGCGGACACGAACAGCGCGGCGCCGCACACCTCATGGGCCAGCCCGGCCAGCGACGGCCCGGACAGGTCGCCGACCGGCAGACCATGCCGGGCCAGGAAGTTCTCCACCAGCGTGGCCGGATCGCCCGGGTCGCCCACACGCCACTCCAGCCGGGAGCGTTCCCACGCCTGGTCACGGCACGTCACCGGTATGCCGGGAATATCCCTGGCCATCCCGTGGGTGGGGGCTAGACCGACTGGCTTCATTCCGCTCGTCCGAAAGGTTGATATCTAGAAAGGCCCTGCGTTACCTGCTCGTAAAAGGCTCGTTCGGCTTGGTAGCGTGCGTCACTGTTGTGATCGACAGCACACCGGCGACGGACGGTCTCAGATCGAGCTTCCAACGCCACCACCCCTAACCGAATCGCGGAGAACCCCGATGTTGTGCCAGCACCAACCGGTCTGCCCTTCAGCCGACGCGATCGACCACGACGCCGCCAAGGTCGTCGCGTCCTTCCCTGAGCAGGGCTGGAGCCTGCTCTGCAACGGCGTCATCGTTTTCGAGGACACCGGCGAGCTGCTCCCCGACGGGTCGAGCATCGCCCCGCACCGCGGTCCCGCAGTGCACGCCATGGCCTGACCCTAGCGGCGCGAACCCGGGGCGCGACGGCGCGCCCCGAAGATCATCTCATTGTCACACCCGCCGAGCCGGCCCGAAGCCCGCGTCGTAGGACGCCTCCCCGGGCCGGCGGCAGCAGACCTCAGGCGAACGCCTCCGGCGGCGGGCACGAGCAGACCAGGTTCCGGTCCCCGAACGCGCCGTCGATGCGCCGGACCGGCGGCCAGTACTTGCCGGCGCGCTCCGACGCGCTCACCAGACCCGGGTAGGCCGCAACCGTTCGCGGGTACGCGTGCTCCCAGGAGTCCCCGGTCACCATCGACGCCGTGTGCGGTGCGTTGACCAGCGGGTTGTCCCCGGCCGGCCACTCCCCCGAGCCCACCTTGTCGATCTCGCGACGGATCGAGATCATCGCGGTCACGAACCGGTCCAGCTCGCCCAGGTCCTCGCTCTCGGTCGGCTCCACCATCAGGGTGCCGGCGACGGGGAACGACATCGTCGGCGCGTGGAAGCCGTAGTCGATCAGGCGCTTGGCCACGTCGTCCACCGTCACGCCGGTGGCCTTGGTGATCGGCCGCAGGTCGAGGATGCACTCGTGGGCCACCAGGCCCTTGTTGCCGCTGTAGAGCACCGGGTAGTGGTCGCGCAGCCGGGCCGCGACGTAGTTGGCCGCCAGCACCGCGGTGCCGGTCGCGGCCGCCAGGCCCTCCGGGCCCATCATGCGCAGGTATGCCCACGGGATGGGCAGGATGCCGGCGCTACCGTGCGGGGCCGCGCTGATCGCCGACACGTCCGAGCTGCCCGGCAGGAACGGGGCCAGGTGCGCGCGCACGGCCACCGGGCCGACGCCGGGGCCGCCGCCGCCGTGCGGGATGCAGAACGTCTTGTGCAGGTTCAGGTGCGACACGTCCGCGCCGAACTTGCCCGGCTTGGCGAAGCCGACCAGCGCGTTGAGGTTCGCGCCGTCGACGTACACCTGGCCGCCGGCCTCGTGCACCTTGGCGCACAGCGAGGCGATGCCGGTCTCGTACACGCCGTGAGTCGACGGGTAGGTGACCATGATCGCGGCGAGGTCGTCGCGGTGCTTCTCGATGGCCCGGTCCAGGTCGACCAGGTCCACGTTGCCCGAGTCGTCGCAGGCCACCACGACCACGCGCATACCGGCCATCACGGCGCTGGCCGCGTTGGTGCCGTGCGCGCTGGACGGGATCAGGCAGACGTCGCGGTGGGCCTCGCCGTTGGCGCGGTGGAAGGCCCGGATCGCCAGCAGGCCGGCCAGCTCGCCCTGGGATCCGGCGTTGGGCTGCACGCTGACCGCGTCGTAGCCGGTGACCTCGGCCAGCCAGCCCTCCAGCTGCGCGATCAGGTCGCGGTAGCCGGCCGTCTGGTGCTCCGGCGCGAAGGGGTGCAGCTGCCCGAACTCGGGCCAGGTGACCGCCTCCATCTCGGTGGTGGCGTTGAGCTTCATGGTGCACGAGCCCAGCGGGATCATGCCCCGGTCCAGCGCGTAGTCCAGGTCGGACAGGCGGCGCAGGTAGCGCAGCATGGCCGTCTCGCTGTGGTGGCTGGAGAACACCTCGTGGGTCAGGAACTCGGTGTCGCGGGCCAGCGCCGTCGGGATCGCGGTGGCCTGGCGCGGCTCGGCCAGGGCCACGCCGAACGCGGCGCAGACCGCCTTGAGGTGCGCGACCGTGGTGGTCTCGTCGCAGGACACGCTGACCCGGTCGGCGTCGACCAGGCGCAGGTTGATCCCGTCGCGCTCGGCCGCGGCGACCACGGTCTGCGCGCGGCCCGGCACGACCGCGGTGACGGTGTCGAAGAACGCGGTGTGCGCGACCTCGACGCCGCCGGTGAGCAGGCTGACCGCCAGGCGGCTCGCGCTGTCGTGGGCGTGGCGGGCGATCTTCCGCAGGCCGTCCGGGCCGTGGTAGACGGCGTACATGCTGGCCATGACGGCGAGCAGCACCTGCGCGGTGCAGATGTTGCTGGTCGCCTTCTCGCGCCGGATGTGCTGCTCGCGGGTCTGCAGGGCGAGCCGGTAGGCGCGGGTGCCATCGGCGTCCTTGGAGACGCCCACCAGGCGGCCGGGCAGCGAGCGCTCCAGGCCGGCGCGCACCGCGAGGTAGCCGGCGTGTGGGCCGCCGAAGCCCATCGGCACGCCGAAGCGCTGGGCGCTGCCGCAGGCGATGTCGGCGCCGATGCTGCCCGGGGCGCGGACCAGGGTCAGCGCCAGCAGGTCGGCGGCAACGGAGACCAGGGCCTGGCGCGCGTGCGCGGTCTCGATCAGGGCGGCGTGGTCGCGCAGCGCGCCGGACGCGCCCGGGTACTGCAGCTGCAGGCCGAAGAACTGCTCGGGCAGTTCCTCGGTGTCCAGGTCGACGATCCGCACCTCGATGCCGAGCGGCTCGGCCCGGGTGGTGATCACGTCGATGGTCTGCGGCAGCGTGTCCGCGTCGACGACGAACACGTTGCTCTTGCTCTTCGACGACCGGCGGGCCAGCGTCATCGCCTCGGCGGCGGCGGTGCCCTCGTCGAGCATGGAGGCGTTCGCGGTGGCCAGGCCGGTCAGGTCGGTGACCACGGTCTGGAAGTTGAGCAGAGCCTCCAGCCGGCCCTGGCTGATCTCCGGCTGGTACGGCGTGTAGGCCGTGTACCAGGCCGGGCTCTCCAGCACGTTGCGCTTGATCACGCCGGGCACGTGGGTGCCGTAGTAGCCCAGGCCGATCATGGAGGTGGCCACGGTGTTGCGGGCGGCGAAGGCGCGCAGCTCGGCGATGGTCTCCGCCTCGGTGGCGGCGGCGGGCAGGTCCAGCGTGCCGTGCCAGCGGATCACCTCGGGGATGGCGGCGTCCATCAGCTCCTCGATCGAGGAGTAGCCGACGGCGTCGAGCATGCGCTCGGTCTGCTCAGAACCGGGACCGATGTGACGGTCTACGAAGGCGCTCATGTGGGACTCCGGGGTCGAGGACTATGGAAGTCCTCCCCCTCTGTCACGGACGACGCCCGTGAGCCTCGCCACGGCGGTCGCGCCGCTCCAGAGTCGCCATGCCCGTATGGTCCGGGTGCCTGAGAGGTTCCGGGGAGGAATTGCCCCTTCGGCGCCGCTTTACGCGGACTCTCCCACACGGGTGTGCCGGCACCGCCCACGCTACCAGCACGTGTGTTTCGGCACCGTAACCCAGGCCACTCACCACGCCGCCAACCCGCCGCCCACGCGCCCCTTGATCGCCCGACGTGCCAGGCACCTGTGCGTATCTTGCGAACCCATTCACCTATGTGCCTGGCAAATCGGATGATCAAGAGGGCGCGGCGGCGGTCGAGGCGGGACGAATGGGGCGGGAGGGCCGGACGGTCAGGGAATCAGGACGACCTTGCCGGTGGTGGCGCGGGTCTGCAGGGCGGTGTGGGCGCGGGCGGCCTCGGCGAGGGGGAAGGTGGTGATCGCCGGGGTGAACCAGCCCTCGGCGGCGTCGCGCAGGGCCTGCTCCTCCAGGGGGCGCAGGCCCCCGGCGACCTTCATCATGGCCGGGCCGATCGCCGAGGAGGCGACGATGCCGCGGGCGTACAGGTCCTGCGTGGTGAGCTGGGTCGGCGTCCCCGCCGAACCGCCGAAGATCAGGAAGCGGCCCAGCGGGGCGAGCAGTTCCAGGGCCGCCCGGCCCTCCGTGCCGCCCACGCCGTCGAGCACCACGGTCAGGTCCCGCTCGCCCAGCTCGGCGCGCACCTTCCCGGCCCAGCCGGGCTCGCGGTAGTCGGCGGCGATGTCGGCCCCGTTGCGCTGCACCAGGGCCACCTTGTCCGGCCCGCCCGCCGCGCCGACGACCAGCGCCCCGGCCCGCTGCGCCGCCTGCACCAGCAGCGTGCCCAGGCCCCCGGCCGCGCCGGTGACCAGCACCGCGTCACTGTCGCGCAGCTGCGCCAGGCGCAGCACGCCCACCGCGGTCCGGCCCGTTCCGATCATCGCCACGGCGGCCGGGGCGGTCAGCGGCTCGGGTATCTCGTGCAGGGCGGCGACCGCGGCGACGGCGCGGGAGGCGTACCCACCGCTGGTCATACCCAGGTGCGCGACCACGCGCCGACCCCGCCAGGCCGGGTCGACGCCCGGCCCGGTGCCGCCCACCCGGCCGGCGACCTCCCGGCCCGGGGTCATCGGCAGCCGCGGCGGCGGGAACGGCCCGGGGCTGCCGGAGCGGATCGTGGTGTCGATGAGATGCACCCCGGCCGCCTCGACCTCGATGAGCACCTGCCCCTCGCCGGGGATCAGGTCGGGGACCTCCTCGTAGCGCAGGTTCTCGGCCGGGCCGAACTCGTACTGCCGGATGGCGTGCATGGTCGCTCCTGGTGTGCGTCGGATGCCGACGACGCTAGAAGCTCAAGCGCACTCGAAGTCAAGCCCCGGCGGCCTGCTTCGCCAGCGCGCGCACCGCGTCCAGCAGCACGTCCACGTCGCCGGCGGTCGTGTAGTGGTAGATGCCCGCCCGCACCGCCCCGCCGGACTCGCGCAGGCCCATCGTGTGGAAGTACTCCCACGCGTAGTAGTCCCCGGCGAACGCGCAGATCCCGGCGTCGCCGAGCGCCTTCGACGTCTCCGCCGGGTGCTGGGAGCCGACCCGGAACGACACCGTCGGGCAGCGGTCGGCCGGGGCCGGGCACAGCGACACCCCGTCGATCCCGGTGAGACCGTCGACGAGCCGGGCGAACAGGTCCGCCTCGTAGTCGCGTACCGCGGAAAGCGACGTCAGCAGCCGCTCGCGCCGGGTGCCGGTCGCGGCCGGGTCGAGGCCGGCCAGGTGGTCGACGGCGGCGGTGACCCCGGCCAGGGAGGCGAAGCTCGGCGTGCCGAACTCGAAGCGCTCCGGCACCGCGTCGCTGGACGGGCGCAGCTTCGCCGGGAACATCCCGGCCCACAGCGCCGGGTCGGCGGCGCAGGCGGCCAGGTGCGGCCCGGACCACTTGTACGCGCTGGTCACGTAGAAGTCCGCGCCGAGGGCGGCGACGTCGGTCGGCTGGTGCGGGGTGGCGTGCACGCCGTCGACGAAGACCAGGGCGCCCGCGGCGTGCGCCAGCGCGGCGATCGCGGCGACATCGGGCCTGGTGCCGATGGCGTTGCTGCCCGCGGTCACCGCGACCAGCCGGGTCGCCTCGCTGATCAGGTCCCGGTACTGGTCGGTCGGCAGCTTCCCGGTCGCCGGGTCGAACTCGGCCCAGAGCACCGTCGCGCCCTGCTCCTCGGCCACCTGCACCCACGGGCGCACATTCGAGTCGTGGTCCAGCCGCGACACGACGATCTCGTCGCCCGGACCCCACGACTGCGCCAGCGTGCGCGCCACCAGGTAGACCAGCGACGTCGCGCTGTTGCCGAAGACCACCCCCGCCGGGTCCGCGCCGAGCAGGTCGGCGACCGCCCGGCGGGCGTCGGCGACGATGGCGATCGCGCGGCGGCCCGGCGCGAAGGCGTCGCTGCGGTTGGCGACCGCGCCCCGGTACACGGCGTCGACCGCCTGCGCGACCGGCTCCGCGACCAGCGAACCCGCGGCCGCGTCGAAGTGCCGGAAACCCTCACCCAAGGCCGGGTATGCAGCGCGAGCCCGCGCGATGTCGAACGCCATGCCCGCCACCCTAACCACCCGCCCCGCTCCCGTCATGATCCAAACGGCCGGTCGGCGTGCTGCACTTTCGGGGAAGGTGCGGGAACCGGCGACCCGATTGCGGCACCTTCCCCGAAACAGCAGCTCCGGCACGCCGGCGGCGGGGCGGTCGGCAAGGTGGTTCGTAGGATGGGGGCGTGGCGGAGATCGTGCAGTTGCTGGCGTCGGCGGTGCGGCGGTTCCAGGGGCGGCCGGCCGACGGGCCGTCGCCCGCGCCGCCGGATGAGCTGGTCGCGCAGGTGCGGGTGCGGGCGCAGCTCGGCATCGTCGGCGACCGGTACTTCGGCAGGCAGGCCCACCGCGACGCGAGCGTGACCGTGATCGCGCAGGAGTCGCTGCCGCCCGGCGCGGACCTGACCCACGTCCGGCGCAACATCCTGACCAGCGGCATCGCCGTCGACGACCTCGTCGGCTCGGTGCTGGTGCTGGACTCCGGGGACGGGCCGGTGCGGCTGCGCGTCAACCGGCCCGCCAACCCCTGCGCCTGGATGGACGTGATGATCGCCCCCGGCGCGTGGCGGGCCCTGCGCGGCCACGGCGGCATCCGCTGCACGCCACTCGACGACGGCATCCTGCGCGTCGGCCCGGTCCAGTTCTCGATCACGGGCTGACCGGGCGTCACCAGGGTTCGGCGCCGTCCTCGCTGAAGAAGCCCGCCGTCGGGCCGTCCTCGGGGAGCGTCGCCAGCCGCACCGCGACCGCCGCGCCCTGCGCCGGGGTACGCGGCCCGGCGTGCCCGTTGAGGTCCGTGGCGCAGTAGCCCGGATCGGCCGCGTTCACCTTGACCGCCGTGCCCCGCAGCTCGTTGGCGTAGGCCACGGTGACCGCGTTCAGCGCGCTCTTCGACGCGTTGTACGCCAGCAGCGGGAACGGCGCGTACGGGCCGTCCGGATCACTGGTCAGCGTCAACGACCCCAGCCCGCTGGAGAGGTTGACGATCCGCGCCGCCGGGGCCCGCCGCAGCAGCGGCAGCAGCGCGTTGGTCACCCGCACCACGGCGTACACGTTGGTGGCGAAGGTCCGCTCCAGCACCTCCACCGGCATGGTGCTCGGCCGCTGGCCGCGTTCGAGCAGGATGCCCGCGTTGTTGACCAGGATGTCGAGCCGGCCGTGCGCCAGCTCGATCCGCGCCGCGGCGGCCGACACCGACACCGGGTCGGTCACGTCCACCTCCAGCGCCGTCGCGGTGATCCCCTCCGCGGCCAGCTTCTCCGCCGCGGTCGCGCCCCGCGCCGCGTCCCGCGACCCGACCAGCACCGTCACCCCGGCCAGGCCGAGCCCCCGCGCGATCTCGTACCCGATGCCCTTGTTGGCCCCCGTCACGAGGGCGACCTTCGCTTCGCTCATGCCGTCGAGCCTGCGGCGTCGCGGTCGCCGTAGGCAGAGCACGGCGCATCCAGGGACCGGCGGTCCCTGGATGGGCGGCGCGGGCCCGGCGCATGATGGCGGCATGGATCGCCGCCAGCTCGCCGAGTTCCTGCAGAGCCGACGCGCCCGTGTGCAGCCCGGCGACGTGGGGCTGCCCGCCGGGACCCGGCGGCGCACCCCCGGCCTGCGGCGCGAGGAGGCGGCCCGGCTCGCCGGGATCTCCGTCGACTACTACACGCGGCTGGAGCAGGCACGCGGGCCGCGCCCGTCGCGGCAGGTGCTGTCCGCGCTGGCCCGCGCGCTGCGACTGTCCGACGACGAGCGCGCCCACCTGTACCACCTGGTCGGCGAGCTGCCCGCCCCGCCGACCGGGCCGAGCCCGGACGTGCCCGCGGGCATCCTGCACCTGCTGGACCGGCTCGACGACACACCCGCCTACGTCATCGACGTCAAGTACGAGATCCTGGCCTGGAATCCGATGGCCGCCGCCCTGCTCGGCGACCCGACGACGTGGCCGCCCGGCCGCCGCAACATGGTGTGGAACATGTTCGGCAGCGAGCTGAGCGCCATCGCCCTCGCCGACCCGCAGTCATCGGCCTTCGCCGACGAGTGCGTCGCCGAGCTGCGCGCGGCCGCCGCCCAGTATCCCCGGGACCCCGGCATCCACGGCCTGATCGCCCGGCTGCGCGCGGCCAGCCCGGAGTTCGTCCGGCGGTGGGAGCAGCTGCGGGTGTACGTGCGGCGCGGCTCGACGACCAAGCAGGTCCGCCACCCCGTGATCGGCGAGCTGACCCTGGAGTGCGAGGTGCTGGACGTCGCCGGGCACGGGCAGCGCCTGATCGTCTACACCGCCGCGCCCGGCAGCCCGTCCGCCGAGGCGCTGAAGCTGCTCGGCGTCGTCGGCACCCAGTGGCCGTCGGAACACCTCGCCTGACCGATCACGGCTTGGGCGTGCCGTCCTTGGACGGGCCCATGGACACGCACCAACGGCCGTCGCAGTCCTGCAGCCAGATCGTCGTGCGGTACGGCGCGCCGTCGAGAGTCCCGGACAGCTCCACGGCCTTGGTCGCGTCGGACTCCGTGTCAGTGATCTTCCACTGGGTGACGGTCAGCGCGGGTCCGCCGAGGCGCGCCAGCCTGCTGTCGATCTCGGCCGTGGCGTCGCTGCGCGGATGGGCGAGCAGGCGCAACCGGGCCCGGTCCGCGGCGTGGAGCGCGGCCACGTACTCGGTGACTGCCGCCTCCGGCGTCGCCCGGCCGGGGGTGTCGCGCGTGGCCAGGAAGACCCCGACGGCGATCACGACTCCCACGGCCGCGATGAAGGCGGCCACCGCGCCTCTGGACCTCATACCGGGGAGCATAGGGCGATTCATCTACATCGGTCGAGCTTCACCGAGGCGCTGAAGCTGGTCGGTGTCGTGCGCATCCGGTCGCCTGAACTCCGGCCGGCTGTCGATCCTGCGGTCGCTCGTTCGTATGAGGGGTGACGGGCCGGCATCGAGCCGGCCGCCGCCGGGCAGGAGAGACGCATGCGCAAGCTGATGGTCATCGAGTTCGTGACGCTGGACGGGGTCATGCAGGGCCTCGGGTCGCCCGACGAGGACCGCGACGGCGGCTTCGAGCACGGCGGCTGGTCCGCGCCGTACTTCGACGAGACCCAGGCGTCGGTCGCGGGCGAAGGGCTCAAGGACACGACGGCGTACCTGTTCGGGCGGCGCACGTACGAGAAGATGGCCGCGTTCTGGCCGACCCAGCCCGACGAGAACCCGATGGCGGCGCACCTCAACGCGACCCCGAAGTACGTGGCGACACGTACCCTGACCAGCCTCGACTGGCCGCACGCCCGAGTGCTCGACGGTGCACTGGTGCCGGCCGTGCAGCGCCTGAAGGCCGAAGGTGACGGCGTCATCACCGTGCTGGGCAGCGGAGTCCTGGTGCAGGAGCTGATCGCCGCCGACCTCGTCGACGGCTACCGCCTGTTCCTGCACCCCCTGCTGCTCGGCACCGGCAAGCGCCTGTTCCGCGAGCTACCCCGCCCGCAGCGCCTGCGCCTCGTCGACGCCACCCCGACCAGCACCGGCGTGCTCATGCTCGGCTACGACGTGGCCTGACGGAGACAGGCGGCACGGCCGGACGTTTCCTTGCACTTTCGGGGAAACTGCGGCAATCGCCGCCGCCATGGCTGCAGTTTCCCCGAAACTGCAGGCCCACGAGACCGTGGGCACGCCGGAGGCGGGATCTTGGGGGCTACTAGGGTGGTCCGTATGACGTACGTGGCAGACCCGAAGCGATACGACTCCATGATCTACCGGCGCAGCGGCCGCAGCGGGCTGAAACTGCCCGCGATCTCGCTGGGGCTGTGGCACAACTTCGGCCACGAGCGTCCGTGGGACCGCCAGCGCGACATCGTGCGCCGCGCGTTCGACCTCGGCGTGACCCACTTCGACCTGGCCAACAACTACGGCCCGCCGCCGGGCGCGGCCGAGGAGAACTTCGGCCGGATGCTGGCGACCGACCTGAAGCCCTACCGCGACGAGCTGGTCATCGCGACGAAGGCCGGCTACGACATGTGGCCGGGCCCGTATGGCGAGTGGGGGTCGCGCAAGTACCTGACCGCGTCGCTGGACCAGTCGCTCCAGCGCATGGGGCTCGACTACGTCGACGTCTTCTACTCGCACCGCTTCGACCCGGACACCCCGCTGGAAGAGACCATGGGCGCGCTGGACGCGGCCGTGCGCGCGGGCAAGGCGCTGTACGTCGGCATCTCGTCGTACACCTCGGCGCAGACGCGGGAGGCCGCGGCGATCCTGAAGTCGCTGGGCACGCCGCTGCTCATCCACCAGCCGTCGTACTCGATGATCAACCGCTGGACCGAGCGCGACCAGCTGCTCGACACCCTCGAAGAGGTCGGCGCGGGCTGCATCTCGTTCTCGCCGCTGGCCCAGGGCCTGCTGACCGACCGCTACCTGCAGGGCGTGCCCGAGGACTCGCGCATCCGCACCAGCCGCTTCCTGAACGAGGACGCGCTGACCCCGAGCAACCGGGTGAAGGTCGAGGGCCTCAACGCCGTCGCCCGGCGGCGCGGGCAGTCGCTGGCGCAGCTGGCGCTGGCCTGGGCGCTGCGCGACGAGCGGATGACCAGCCTGGTCATCGGCGCGTCGAGCGTGGCCCAGCTGGAGAACAACATCGCCGCGCTGGGCAACCTCGACTTCACCGCCGAGGAGCTGACCGAGATCGACCAGTTCGCCACCGAGGCCGAGATCGTCGTCTAGTGATCGAGGAGCACCGGCTCGTCGTCGAGCACAGCATCCTGTCGGTGGTGGTGGGCTCGCGGGCCTACGGCCTCGCGGGGCCCGCCTCCGACACCGACCGCCGCGGCGTGTTCGTCGCGCCCACGAGGCTGTTCTGGGGTCTGGACAAGCCGCCCACGCACGTGGACGGCCCGGCCGAGGAGCAGTTCTCGTGGGAGGTCGAGCGGCTGTGCACGCTGGCGCTGACGGCGAACCCGACGGTGCTGGAGTGCCTGTGGTCGCCGCTGGTCGAGCTGCGCACGCCGACCGGTGAGCGGCTGCTGGCGGTCCGCGGGGCGTTCCTGTCGAGCCGCGCGGCCGAGACCTACGGCCGGTATGCCGCCGACCAGTTCGCCAAGCTGCGCGCGCATCGCGAGCGCACCGGTGACGTGCGCTGGAAGCAGGCCATGCACATGCTGCGGCTGCTGCGGGCCGGGGCGCACGTGCTGCGGACCGGTGAGGTGCTGGTCGACGTGTCCGACGAGCGCGAGCTGCTGCTGTCGGTCAAACGCGGCGAGGTGCCGTTCGCCGAGGTCTCGGCGCTGGCCGAGGCCCGCTCCGCGGACCTGGCGCAGGCGGCGGCCGACACCGTGCTGCCGGCCGAGCCGGACCGGGCCGCGGTGGAGAAGTTCCTGGTGGGGGTACGCGAGGACGGGCTGGACTCGGCCGTTCGGTGACGACGGCGGCCGATCGGGTGGCCTTACGGCGGCGTATCAGCGTTGTGGATACTTGCCCGGTGACCCGACCCCTCGGCCGCCGCCTCGCGCTGCTCTGCGCCGCGCTCCTCGCCACCGCCGTCGCCGCCTGCGACACCGCCTCCGACGACCCGGCGTTCGTGCCGCCGAGTGCGGCCGCCCCGTCGGGCTCGACGGCGCCCGAGCCGGCCCCGGCCGCGTTCGCCGGCTGGCACGACCCCGCGCAGACCGGCAAGCCGTGGGGCGACAAGGTCAAGGGCCTGCTGACGTTCCGGGGCAACCCGACGCGCACCTTCCACGGCACCGGGCCGCTGCCGAAGACCAAGCCCGAGGAGCTGTGGCGCTTCCCGAAGACGGGCAACATGTGCCGCCCGTCGGTCGACGAGCACGGCGAGCGGATCTGGTGCGGCATGGGCTGGACCGGCCAGCCCGCGGTGTTCGAGCGCGACGGCAAGACCTGGATCGTGTTCGGGGCGTACGACGGCAAGGTGCACTTCCTCGACGCCACCAGCGGCGAGCGGCTGCTGCCCGACTTCACCACCAACGACATCATCAAGGGCTCGGTGACCATCGACCCGGACGGCTTCCCGCTGGTCTACACCGGTTCGCGCGACGACTACTTCCGGATCATCGCGATCGACGGCGACAAGCCCAAGGAGCTGTGGAAGCTCTCGGCGTACGCGGTGAAGCCGACGCTGTGGAACAACGACTGGGACAGCTCGGCGATCATCATCGACGACTACCTGTTCGAGGGCGGCGAGAACAGCCAGTTCCACATCGTGAAGCTCAACCGGGGCTACGACGCCAACGGCAAGGTCACCGTCAACCCGAAGCTGATCTGGAACACGCCGAGCTGGGACGAGAAACTGATCAAGGAGGCCGGGCACAAGACGTTCTCGGTGGAGAACTCGGTCAACGTCTCCGGCAACACCATCTACTTCGCGAACTCGGCCGGCCTCGTGCAGGGCTGGGACATCAGCGGGCTCAAGAGCGGCCAGAAGCCCAAGCGGGTGCTGCGCTTCTGGACCGGAGACGACACCGACGGCTCGATCGTCTCCGACGAGAAGGGCATGCTGTACGTCGGCTCGGAGTACGAGAAGAAGAACGCCCGGTCCAAGACCGTCGGGCAGCTGATGAAGCTCGACCCGAGCAAGCCCGACGACCCGCTGGTCTGGAAGATCGACGAGCGCAACGGCGGCACGTACAGCACCGCGGCGCTGCACAAGGACATCGTCATCTTCGGCACGCACGCGATGGACCTGGTCGGCGTGGACCGCGAGACGGGCAAGGAGCGCTGGCGCCAGCACGTGCCGGGCATGGGCCACGGTTCGCCGGTCATCGTCGACGACGTGCTGGTTATCGGCGACTGCAATGCCGGCTGGCTGAACGCCTACGACGTCGCCGACACCTCCGTCGCGCCGAAGCTGCTGTGGAGGGTCAAGCCGGGCGCCTGCATCGAGTCGACGCCCGCGGTCTGGAACGGCGTGATCTACGTCGGCACCCGGGCCGGCCAGCTGCACGCCCTCGCGCTGCGATGACGGTCACCGTCCCGGACTGGACCGGCCAGGTCGCCGACGAGCAGCCGTACCCGCTGGTCTTCGCGACCGTCAGCGGCGCGCACCTGTACGGGTTCGCCTCGGTCGACTCCGACGTGGACCTGCGCGGGGCGCACCTGCTGCCCGCCGCGGAGCTGGTCGGGCTGCGCCAGGGCCCGCCGACGATCAACCACATCGGCGACCGGCACGGCGTCGAACTCGACCTGGTCACGCACGACCTGGCCAAGTGCGCGAAGCTGCTGCTCGGCCGCAGTGGCGACGTGCTGGAGCAGGTCACCTCGCCGCTGGTGGTGCGCAGCACGCCGCTGCACGCCGAGCTGCTGTCGCTGGTGCCGGGCTGCCTCAACGCCGGGTACGCCGACCACTACCTGGGCTTCTCGATCTCGTCGGAGAAGCTGTTCGCGAGCACCGGCAAGCTCAAGCCCGCGCTGTACCTGCTCCGGGTGCTGGCGACCGGCCTGCACCTGATGCGCACCGGCGAGGTCGTCGCCGACCTGACCCTGCTGGCCGAGGACGCGAAACTGCCGTACGTGCCGGAGCTGATCGCGGCCAAGCGGCAGGGTGAGCACCGGCGGCTCGGCGTCGACCCCGGCCTGCCCGGCCCGGAGCAGATCCTGGCGGACACCGAACGGCTGCGCGAGCAGCTCCGCGAGGCGAAGGCGACGACCGGGCTGCCCGCGCAGCCGACCGCCTACGACGCGCTGCACGACCTGATCGTGCGAGCCCGGCTGTCCGCGCGCTGACCGTCCCCGGACGGCAAAGGGCCCGCCTGCGCCCCTGACCGGCGCAGGCGGGCGTTCAAGGGGCCCGCGCGAGGCGGGCCGGGTGTTACCGGCGGCGCCAGTTGCGGCCGCGCACCGCGGCGGCGAAACCGGCCAGGTGCAGCGCGACGAACAGGAAGCCGAGCAGGGTCAGCGTGCCGACGGTGAACAGCGGCTCGACGCCCTCGCCGAGCAGGTCGAGCAGCAGGGCGAGCCCGAAGCAGATCGCGGCGATGATGGCGAACATCGAAACTCCAGTTATGTCAGAGGGGGTTGCCTGACACTGGGATGTCCACATGCGCATGAGCGCAAACCTCAGCGCAACGACACCAGCAGTCGGCCCTGTTCGGTGACGGTGACCTGGGTGCCGAGTTCCGCGCAGGCCTTGCCGAACCGCCACCCGATCCACTCCGCCTCGTGCGGCATCGCCGGCCGGGTGCGGGTGAAGTCCAGCGCCAGCGGCACCGCCTCGACCGACACCGGCCCCTGCTCGTCGATGGTGACCTCGAACAGCAGCCCGAGATCGTTGCGCAGCCCGGGATCGACGGCGTAGTCGTCGACGAAGTCGCCGAGGTCGTACAGCACCGGCCCGTGCACACCATGGAACACGTGCGCCGAGTGCCCCGCCACCAGCGTCGCCCCGGCCGCCAGGAGCTGTGTCGCGGCCTCGCGTACGTGCCCGACCGGGCCGCTGGTCATGTTCGGCCCCCAGTGCGGGGTCACCAGCGCCACGTCGACCTGCGCGGCCATCTCGCCGACCAGCGCGGTCAGCCAGTCCGGCACGCCGTGCCGCAGGTCGGCGAAGGCCACCCCGGGGCCGTCCTCGGTCGCCGCGAAGTCCTGCGGGTGGTCGGTGACGCCGAGCACGCCGACGCGTACGCCGCCCGCCTCCAGCAGCCGCCAGGCCCGCGCGCGCGCCTGGTCCGGGCCCGCGCCCACCACCGCGACGCCGACCCGGTCCAGGTGCTCCAGGGTGTCGGCGAGCGCGACCGGGCCGAAGTCCAGGGCGTGGTTGTTGGCCAGGGTCACGCAGTCGACGCCCAGCCACGCCAGCAGGCCCGCGGCGCGCGGCGGGGCGCGGAAGAAGAACGGCTTGCCGGGCGCGGGCCACGGCTCGCCGCGCTCGGAGATGCAGCACTCCAGGTTGACCACGCACAGGTCCGCGGCGGCGGTGAGCTGCTGCACCTGTTCGGCGAAGATCTCCTCGTACGCCGCGTGGCCGAGGGTGAGCCGGTCACCCACGGACCGGCCGAGCATCGTGTCCCCCGCCAGCACGAGCTTCACGCCCTCATTGTGCTCCTGTCGCGATCTTGTGGCCTCGCATAATCCCCGAAATCCGGCTGTTCGGACAAGATTCCTGACAGTGGGCGCGGCGAGGGATGATGGGGGCACAGGAGGGCGGCTATGCGACCGACTCTGCGGTTGGGCAGCATCGCCGGCATCCCGGTCGGCGTGCACTGGTCGGTGTTTCTGATCATGTTGCTGCTGGGCCAGGGGCTGGCGACCGCCGTGCTGCCCGCGGGCGCGCCGGGCGGCTCCGCCGGGGCGTACTGGATCGTCGCCCTCGCGGTCACCGTGCTGTTCCTCGGCTCGCTGCTGGCGCACGAGCTCAGCCACGCGATCGTGGCCCGCCACTACGGCGTGAGCGTCCGCCGGATCACCCTGTGGCTGCTCGGCGGCATGGCCGAGCTGGAGTCCGAGCCACCGCACGCCCGCGCCGACCTGTTCGTCGCCCTCGCCGGGCCGCTGGCCAGCCTCGGCGCGGCCGCCGTGTTCGGCGCGGCCGCGGGCGGCCTCTACCTGACCGGGATCGCCCCGCTGGCCTGGGTCGCGCTGGCCTGGCTCGCCCTGGTCAACGCCGTGCTCGCGGTGTTCAACCTGCTGCCCGGCGCGCCCCTGGACGGCGGGCGGGTGCTGCGCGCGGCCCTGTGGTGGTGGCGCGGCGACCGGGCCTTCGCCGCCCGTACGGCCGCGCGGGCCGGCATGGTCGTCAGCATCCTGATGATCACGGGCGGCACCCTGCAGGTGCTGTGGCTGGCCGACATCGGCGGCCTGTGGCTGGTGCTGCTCGGCTGGTTCCTGCTGTTCGCGGGCCAGGCCGAGCAGGCCGACGCCCGCCTGCGCACCGCCCTGTCCGGCGTCCTGGTCCGCGACGCGATGGTCCCGCCACCCGTGGCCGGCTACGTCAGCCAGCGCCTCGACGACTTCATCGCCGTCGCCGCCGCGCACCGCCCCGCCGACGCCTACCCCGTGCTCGACCCCGACGGCCGCCCCGCCGGCCTGGTCACCCTCTTCTCCCTGGCCCGCCTGAGCCCCGCCCAGCGCACCGACAAGACCCTCCGCGACGTCCGCTTCCCCCTCGACCGCCTGACCGTCCTCTCCCCCGACGACCCCCTCGAAGAAGCCGCCCGCCGCATCCTCTCCACCCGCCTCCCCTGCCTCGTCATGGACCAAGGCACCCTGGTCGGCCTGATAACCCCCACCGACCTGAACCGCACCATCGACATGCGCACCCTGAGCGAAGGAAGGGCACCTTCTTAGCGGTTTCCGTAGAGGAAGGGCACCTTCTTAACCCCTCAACCCGGTTGAGCTGGGCATACCCATCGGCTGCGGGGCGGGTACGCGGCCCCGGCCGGATCTCGCCGTTCCACGCCGGAGCGGCTTGTTGCACATCCATGGCAACAGCGGCTACCTTGCGAAACGTGTCGTCACCTGGTGTCGTCGTCGAGGCCATCCTGCTCTCCGCGCAGGACGGCGGCCTGCGCTTCCGCCGGCGCCGCGCCGAGGTCACCGGCGGCGCGCACCCCGACGACGTCGCCCGGCAACTCGCGGGCCTGTCCCCGTGCACCGACGGCGGGCTGCTGCACTCGACCTCGTGGCGGGTCGAGGACGGCGTCGTCGTGCTGACCTACGCCGCCCTGCCCGACCTGGACCCGCGGCACACCCGGCCGGTGCGCGTCGACGCGATGACCTCCGGTCCGCATCCGCTGGCGCCCAGCCCCGCGACGGTGGACCTGGACGCCGTCGCCGCGCACGCCTGCCGCCACCTCGCGATGCTGGCCGGCACCGACGCCACCGTGGCGGCCACCACCCGGCTGCTGCCGCAGCTGTGGGAACCGCTGCGCAAGCTCGTCCCGGTGCCCGCCGGCGCACTCGCCGCGGTCCCGGTCTGACCGGACCTCGCCCGACCGGGCCCCGGCAGGCGTCAGCTCCGGTGACCGCACCCGGGGTTCAGGAAGCCGGGTCCAGCAGGAAGATCCCGTAGGAGAACGGGCCCGCGGTGACACCCGCCCCGTCGGCCTCGACCCCGCGCACGTCGACCGGCCGGGCTCCGGCCAGGCTCGGCACGGGCACGGCGGCGGGCTCGCGGCGCGGGTGCACCACCACCAGGTGGGTGCCGCCGCGCACGTAGACGAACGGGTACCCGGCGTGCAGCACCTCCACCTCGCCGCCGGTACGCAGCGCGGGCGTGTCCCGCCGCAGCGCGATCAGGCGGCGCACGGTGTGCAGCAGCGACTCGCTGTCGGCCCGCTGCGCGGCGACGTCCGGCCGGTCCGGCGACGGGTCGAGCGGCAGGTAGAACCGCTCGGCGGGCGCGGTGGAGAACCCGGCGCCGTCGCCGCCGTCCCACTGCATCGGCGTACGCGACCCGGCCCGGTTGTAGGTCTCGCCGAGCACGCTGCCCTCCTTGTCGGGCAGGCCGGGCACGTACCGCATGCCGATCTCGTCGCCGTAGTAGACGGTCGGCATCGTCGGCCAGGTGAACAGCAGCGCGAACGCGGGCGCGAGCTGGTCGCGGGTGCGCGGCCCGCAGGCCAGGCGCGAGAAGTCGTGATTGGAGCTGGGCAGCGCGATGTGCCCGGCCCCGCCGGCGGCGTCGGCCGCCTGCCGCCACTCGGCCAGGAACTCCGCGACCGACCCCGCGCCCTCGGCGTCGAAGTAGCACGGGCCGTCGCCCCAGGCCGGGTCATGGGTGCCGGTCTGGTTGTTCCACAGCGAGCCGAACGCCCGTCCGCGGAAGTGCAGGAAGAAGTCGGCGTGGAAGCCCGCGGCGACGGCGGCGGCCGGGTCGCTCCACTCCGACAGCAGCGCGGCGTCGGGATAGGAGCGGTCGAGCCAGGCCCGCATCTCGCGCCACAGCCGCGACGTCTCCACGAACCCGGGATCGTCCTTGACCAGCGAGGCCGCCATGTCGACCCGGAAGCCGGCGACGCCGCGGTCCAGCCAGTACGCCATGATCTCGCGCAGCGCCGCTCGGTTGGCCTGCGGGCCTGCGGCGTCGACCGGCTGCCGCCACGGCTCGGCGGCGTCGAGGCGGGCGTAGCCGAAGTTCAGGGCAGGCTGGATGTCGAAGAAGTTCTGCAGGTAGTGGCCGGAGCGCGGGCCCGGCGACGTGACCCAGCCCGGCCGGCCCGCGACCTCGTCGCCGGCCCAGACGTATCGGTGGTCGGCGGCGTCGTCGCGCGAGTGCAGGAACCAGGGGTGCTGGTCGGAGGTGTGTCCGGCGACCAGGTCCAGCATGATCCGGATGCCGCGGGCGCGCGCGGCGTCGACGAGGCGCAGCAGATCGTCATTGGTGCCGTAGCGCGGCGCGACGGTGAGGTAGTCGGCCACGTCGTAGCCCGCGTCACCGAACGGCGAGGCGAAGCACGGGCTGAACCAGACGGTGTTCACCCCGAGCCACTGCAGGTATTCCAGGCGCTGCTCGACACCCGCGAAGTCGCCGATGCCGTCGCCGTCGGAGTCGGCGAAGGTCTGCGGATAGATCTGGTACAGCACGCTGTCGTTCAGCCAGGCCGGCCCCGAGCCCACGGTCACGGCGTCCCCCGTCGGTGCGTTCGCGGCGGCCCGCCCGCCGACGCGGCTACCCTACCCGGCTGCCGCGAATCCGCGGATTCATGACTAACTGCGGACCGCATCGGGTAGACCTCGAAAGAACGACTAATCGGACCTTCGGGAGGAACCATGAGCCAGACGGCGAGCACCACCCGCCAGCGCAAGGCCACGACCCCGGCGAAGAAGGCCGCCAAGGCCACCAAGACGATGGCCAAGACGACCGCCAGGACCGCCCCCAAGTCGGCGGCCAAGACCTCGCAGGGCAAGAAGTCCATGCCGGCGGCCGCCGTGGGCCAGGACGCGATCGCGCTGCTGAAGGACGACCACAAGGTCGTCGAGAAGCTGTTCAAGGAGTTCGAGAAGGCCGGCGACGCCGCGTACGCCAAGAAGCGCAAGATCGTCGACCAGGTGATCAGCGAGCTGACCACGCACGCGTACATCGAGGAGACCCTGTTCTACCCGACGGCGCGCAAGGCGGCTCCGGAGACCGGCGAGCACGTGCTGGAGAGCGTCGAGGAGCACCACGTGGTGGCCTGGATGCTGTCCGAGCTGGCCGGCACCGACCCGCACGACGAGCGCTTCGACGCCAAGATGACGGTGCTGATGGAGAACGTCCGCCACCACGTCAAGGAGGAGGAGCAGGAGTGGTTCCCGGAGGTCCGCAAGGCGATGAGCCGCGGTGACCTCAAGGAGCTGTGCGCGAGGATGGAGGCGGCCGAGAGCAAGGCCCCGTCCGACCCGCTGAAGCTGCGCAGCGCCAAGGCCTGATCCCACCGACCGCCGCCCCGGACCGCGCCCGCGGCCCGGGGCGGCGGCGCTGTATCCGGGCCCGATGAGCCCAGCTCACTCCCAGGTCGGTGTTAAGAAGGTGCCCTTCCGCTACGCAGAGCGATGTGCAGGTGCCCTTCCTTGCGAACGGGCCGTGAGGGCTTGGGCGTCGGTGATGGCGGCGGCGTGCGGGTCGTTGTTGAAGTAGACGTGGACGGGGGCGCCGGCGGGGAACGTGTCGGTGAGGCGGGACAGCCAGGTGGCGAGGGCGGCGCGGCCGTAGCGGGGGCTGGGGTCGGCGCGGCCCTCGTGGAAGCGGAGGTAGCCGAAGTCGGTGGTGCGCCAGAGCGGGGTGATGGGGCGGCCCAGGCGGTCTGCCCAGCACAGGGCCGCGTGGTGGTGTTCCAGCACGGCGCGGATGTCGTCGGTCCACCAGGAGCGGTGGCGGGGTTCCACGGCGACGCGCACGTGCGGCGGAAAGCAGGCCAGCACGGCGGACAGCGCCTCGGGATCGGCGCGCAGGGTCGGTGGGAGCTGCAGCAGCACCGGGCCGAGGTGGTCGCCGAGCGCGCCTGCCACACCGAGGAAGCGGTCGACCGGCTCCCGCGGGTCGCGCAGCCGTTTGACGTGGGTGAGGTAGCGGCTCATCTTGACCGCCATGACGAAACCGGCGGGCAGCTGCTCGCGCCACTGCGCGAAGGTCTCGCGCGGCGGCAGGCGGTAGAAGACGCTGTTGACCTCGACGGTCGGGAAGTGCTCGGCGTAGTAGCGCAGCCAGAGGCGCTGCGGCAGGTCCGCGGGGTAGAACGGGCCCCGCCAGTCGGCGTACTGCCAGCCGGACGTGCCGACGACGATCACCGTTCCAGTGTCACCCGGGACCGGCCGGGCCACACCTTCCTGTGATCATCGAGCCGTGACGGTGACGAGTGTGCACGATCGCGACGAGCTGGCGCGGCTGCTGGGCGGCGATCCGGCGCTGCACGCGTACCAGCTCGGCGATCTCGACGACTTCTTCTGGCCGTACACGTCCTGGTACCACGACGGCGATGCGGTCGCGCTGGTCTACCACGGTGGCGGCATGCCCACCCTGCTCGCCTTCGATCACCGCCCGGGGGCGTCGCACGCGCTGCTGGCGGGGCTCGTGCCGCTGCTGCCTCGGCGCTTCTACGCCCACCTGTCCCCCGGTGCCGAGCAGGTGCTGGGCGCGGACTTCGACGCCGCGCCAGGCGGCCCGCACCTGAAGATGGCGCTGACCGACCCGGCCGCGCTCGCCGCCCCGCTCGGCGACGTGCTGACCCCCGCCGACCTGCCGGAACTGCTGGCGCTCTACGAGGTCGCCTACCCCGGCAACTGGTTCGACGCGCGGATGCTGGAGACCGGCCAGTACGTCGGGGTGCGCCGCGACGGCGAGCTGCTGGCGGTCGCGGGCGTGCACGTGTGGTCGCCGAAGTACCGGGTGGCGGCGCTGGGCAACGTCACCACGCATCCGCGCGCTCGCGGTGCGGGCCTGGCCCGGGGTGCGGTGTCCGCGCTGTGCCGGCGGCTGCTGGACACCGTCGACCACGTGACCTTGAACGTCAAGGCCGACAACGCGGCCGCGTGTGCGCTGTACGGCCGCCTCGGCTTCACCCCGGCGGCCGAGTACGGCGAGTTCACCTTCACCGCTCGTTGACGGACGCCGTCCCGGCTCCTACGCTCGACGCCGTCCGGTGATGTTGGATTTCGTTGGAACAGGTGGAATTCCGTGGGCGGTTCGGAGCTGGTGGCGCTGCGCGCCGCCGGGGTGTCGCTGGTGCTCGGCGTGGCCGGCCCCGGCGTGCCGCGGGTGCTGCACTGGGGCGCCGATCTCGGTGACGCCGTCCCGCTCGACCAGCTGGCCGCCGCGCAGGACGCGGGCGGCAACGCGCTGCCGCCCACCGCGCCGCTGCTGCCCACCCAGCGCGACCGCTGGGCCGGTCGCCCCGGCCTGTCCGGCCACCGCGACGGCGGGCCCGGCCACCTGCGGCTCAGCCTGACCGAGCCGGTCACGGTCACCATCGACCCGACCGGCGGGGGTACGGTGACCGCCACGTCCCACGACGAGGTCGCGGGCATCGCGGTGCGCACCGAACTGGAGCTCACCCCGCAGGGCCTGATCCGCCAGCGGCACGCCGTCACCAACACCGCACCGGGCCGGTGGCACGTCGACAGCCTGCTGTGCCTGCTCCCGGTGCCCGCCCAGGCCGCCGAGGTGCTCGACTTCACCGGCCGCTGGTCCCGTGAGCGGGCGCCGCAGCGCAGCGCGTTCGGCGACCAGACCATCGCCCACGAGAGCCGCCGCGGGCGTACCGGCTTCGGCGCGCCGTCGCTGTTCACCGCGGGCACCCCCGGTTTCGGTTTCCGCACCGGCGAGGTGTGGGGCGTGCACGTCGGCTGGTCCGGCGACCACCAGCACCTGGCCCAGCGCCTGCCCGACCGCGACGGCGTGCTCGGCGGCGGCGAGCTGCTGGCGCCCGGGGAGGTGTGGCTGGCCGAGGGCGAGACGTACACCAGCCCGTGGGCGCACTTCGCCTACTCGGCGTCGGGGTTGGACGGGCTGTCCGCGGCGGTGCACGGCTGGCTGCGCGCCCGCCCGTCGCACCCGGTCTCGCCCCGGCCGCTGACCCTGAACACCTGGGAGGCGGTCTACTTCGACCACGACCTGGGCAAGCTGACCGCGCTCGCGCGCACCGCCGCCGAGCTGGGCGTGGAGCGGTTCGTGCTGGACGACGGCTGGTTCCTGGGCCGCCGCGACGACAAGGCTGGCCTCGGCGACTGGTACGTCGACGCCGACGTGTGGCCCGACGGCCTGCACCCGCTGGTGGACGAGGTGAACCGGCTCGGCATGCAGTTCGGGCTGTGGGTCGAGCCGGAGATGGTCAACCCGCGCTCCCGGCTGGCCGAGCTGCACCCCGACTGGGTGCTGGCCGCGCCCGGCAGGCTGCCCGAGGAGCAGCGCTGGCAGCACGTGCTCGACGTGGCTCGCCCGGAGGTCTTCGAGCACCTGCTGGAGCGGCTCGACGCGCTGGTCACCGAGTACCGTCCGGCGTACCTGAAGTGGGACCACAACCGCGACCTGGTCGAGGCGGTGCACGACGGCGCGGCCGGGGTGCACGCGCAGACCGACGCCGTGTACCGGCTGCTCGACGCGCTGCGCGCGCGGCACCCCGGCCTGGAGATCGAGTCGTGCTCGTCCGGCGGCAGCCGCGTCGACCTTGGTGTGCTGGCCCGCACCGACCGGGTGTGGGGTTCGGACAACAACGATCCGCTGGAGCGCCAGCACATCCAGCGCTGGACCGGCCTGCTGCTGCCGCCGGAGCTGGTCGGCTGCCACGTCGGCCCGCCCGTCTCGCACACCAACGGCCGCGCCACCTCGCTGGCGTTCCGCTGCGCCACCGCGCTGTTCGGCCACGCGGGCATCGAGTGGGACATCACCGGCTGCACCGACGACGAGCGCGCGGCGCTGCGCTCCTGGATCGGGGCGTACCGCCGGCTGCGCGGGCTGATCCACACCGGACGCACGGTGCGGGCCGACCATCCCGACCCGACGGCGTTCCTGCACGGCGTGGTCGCCACGGACGGCGGGCACGCGCTGTACGCGTACGCCCAGCTCGGTTCCAGCGCCCGCGACGGCGCCACCCGGCTGCGCCTGCCCGGCCTGGACCCCGCCGCCTCCTACCGGGTGTCCCTGCTCCCCGAACTCCCCGGCCCACACCTGCACGGCCGCCCCTGGCAGCCCGACCTGCTCCTCACCGGCGCGGCCCTGGCCGGCCACGGCCTGCTCGCTCCCCCACTGCGCCCCGCCGAGGCCTTCATCCTGGAACTGCACCGCCAGCCCTGACCACCACCACCCCCTCGGGTTGATCATGAACTTGTGGCACGGCTCGGCGGCGTGTCATGTGCCCAACTTCATGATCACCCATAGCCACGGCAGGGCGGATCAGGGTTTGGAGTTGCGGCGTTGGGCCTGGATACCGACGCCGAGGGCGACGCCCATGGCGACGCCGACGCCGACGCCCATGGCGAGGTTGCCCAGCGCCAGGCCGAAGGCCGCGCCGAACGCCGCGCCGAGCGCGATGCCCAGCGCCAGGGCGCTGCCCGAGCCCTCGCCCGCTGCCTCGGCACCGTCCCCGCCCGGGTCCTCGACGGGCCGGTCGTTGTCCCTGTCGTCCGTCACGATCGCCTCCCACTGTCGGGCAACCCGATACCCGGGTCGGCTCGAACCATGCCAGACGCCGTCAACCCGCCGGTGGCGGGCTCAGCGGTGAGTGACCGGCACCCCGCGTCATGCCGGGCGTCGTCACGGCCCGGTCACTCCGGCAGGCCGGGGATCGTCAGCTGCCCGGGAATCTCCGGGACGGGTCCGCCGCCCCGGGCGTCGTCCGTTTCGTCGGACGGGACCGGGCCGTCGGGCACCACGGGCACGGGCGGCAGTGGCCCGGCCGCCGGATCCGGGAACAGCCGGGCGAGTTGGGGCAGGCGGCGGATGGTCTCGGCGGGGTCGTCGAAGTTCCAGTGCTCGTCCTGCAGGGTCTGCAGCCGGGGCTTGGTCCGGTGCTCCTCGACCGCGCGGTAGATGGTGGCGCCGTGGCCGCGTACGCCCTCGAAGGCTTCGGAGGCGGCGTAGTTGAGCTCCTCCCACTCCGGCCACTCCTCGGCGCGCCAGTCGCCGCGCACGCGCCCGGCCAGGCTGCGGACCTGCGGCACGCGCGCGAGCGCGTCCGGGTCGTCGACCAGGCGCTCGAAGGCGTCCCTGCCCAGGCTCATCAGCCAGGTGCGGAAGTAGCAGAAGCCGTCGTCGGAGCAGCCACCGAAGATCCGGTATGCCGCGCCCCACATCAGCCAGGTCATGGCGCGGTCGGACGCGTCGTCCAGGTGCGCCTCGAACTCCAGGATCTCCTCGACCTCACGTGCCGCGAGCTGCGCCTGGATCCAGCCGGCACGGCGTGCCCGGCCGGGATCCTCCCGCACCGCACGCTCGATGAGCCCCCAGAACTCCCCCACATCCACGGCAGGCACTCTCCCACATCCGTCCGACGGTCCCGCCCCGGCACCGATGTCGATCACGGTGCCGGGGCAGTGACACGCCGTCGAACACGTCCATAAGTTCATGATCGACGCGGGGAGTGGGGCCCGGGCGGCGGGGGCGCCGCCCGGGGTGGGGGTCAGCCTGCGGGGAACAGGCTGCCGTAGTCGGCGAACGCCATGGCGATGTCCGACTGGGCCCAGAAGCGGTGGTAGGTGAAGGTGGGTGCCGGGCCGGTGCCGTTCATGTACGCCGCGACCGCCGGCCAGGCCGGGTCGGTGGCGTAGAACGGGCGGACGGACATGAACGTCGAGCTGGAGTTGATCGGCACGCCGGTGCCCATCATGCCGCTGAAGCCCGACGGAACGTACATGCCGGTCTGCGTGGTGGAGTTCCACACGTCGTCGAACCGGTTGTAGTCCTCGCGGACCTCAGGCACCACGATGCCCTTGGTGTCGTTCGCCTTCAGCAGGATCATCCGGTCCAGCAGGCCCTTCGCGGTCGCCTTGGCGGAGTTGCCCAGGGTCGAGCCGTTCTCCTTGGCCGCGTAGTAGGTCAGCGTACGGGCGTAGGCCGCCGCGACGCCGACGTCGTTGCTGGTCTTGGAGACCGTCACGTGCAGGTTGGGGTTGGCCGCCGGGGTGCCGCCGCCGCTGAAGTTGCCGGACGGCTGGCCGGACCAGGTCATGTCACCGGGGATGGCGAACGTCGAGCCCGAGCCGAGCGTGGTGTTGGCGACCGCCCAGGCGACCCACTTGTCGAGGATGGCCTTGGCCTTGGCGTTGCCGGTGACGTAGTAGTACTCCGCCACCCGGTGCAGCGACCACGCCTGGAAGCCGAACCACTGGTTGCTGGGCGGGTCGTGGTAGACCGGCTTGACGTCGTACGCCATGCCGTAGAACGTCGGCGTGCCGGACGGCGGGGCGGAGTAGTTGCCGTTCCAGCTGTTCGTCGCGCCACCGGCGATGGCGCCCTCGGCCGACTGCAGCCAGAGGTAGAAGTCCAGCTGCCGGGTGAGGCTGGTGTCCCAGTCCGTCGCCGCCGTGGGCGACTGCGGGCGCAGCGCCGACGGGCCCGACGAGCCGAGCACGTACGCCGCCAGCGGGTTCTGGTAGCCCTGGTGGTTGTGGCTGGAGCCGATGCGCCACGACCACGCCCCGCCGATGTCGCCGCCCCAGGCGTAGTACCAGGACAGCAGGTAGTTGGAGCTGCTCTTGCCACTGCCCGGCGTGCAGGAGGTGGAGGTGCAGCCCGGGGTCTTGAAGTACTTGTCGTACATCGCGTACCGCAGGTAGTCGCCCATCTTGGCGGCCTTGGCGATGGTCGCCGAGATCTGCGACTGGTTGCCCTGGGCCGTGGCCCACTGCAGCGCCCAGTACGCGGCCTCGACGGCACGCGCGTCGGCGTCCGGCGCGTTGGTGTAGCGCCACTGGTTGGTGCCCGACCCCTGGATGAACAGTGACGGGAAGTTCGCGAACCGGCCCGTGTCACAGGACGGGTGCGCGACCGTCTCCCAGGTGGACTCCTGCGGCCCGCGCTGGAACGTGTTGATGTAGGTGACGCGCTGCGTGCTGTCGCCGCACTCGGCCCCGGTGCGCCCGGTGCCGTACTTGTACACGTCGTCGACGTCGAGCAGCCAGTGCATGCCGTAGATGTTGCGGTTGCCGTACGTGCTCTGCAGCTCGTTGGCCAGCGGGTCCTGGCCGGCGACCACGCTGGTGCTCAGCGCCACCGGGTAGCCGTTGGGCTGCAACGACTCGGGCGCGTAGTCGGCCGGGTCGCTCGGGTTGTAGGTGCTCTGTCCCGGCTGGGCGGCCGCGGACGGGATGATGTACTGCTCGGTGATGTTCCAGGCGTTGTTGAACGGGGTCCAGTTGCCGGTGACCCGGCCGTACTGGGCCTCCATCCAGATCCAGAAGCTGAACGCCTCGGACGTCGTCTCGTGGCCGTGGTCGGGCGCCTCGACGAGCAGCGTCTCGATGGTGTGGTACGGGATGCCCTCGGGCGAGAAGTACCCGTTGTTCGGGTCCTTGAGCTTGTTGTACTGCGTGGTGAACTCGGTGATGTAGGCGTTGGCGGTGTTCTCGTCGTCGACCTCGGTCGCGGTGACGGTCACCGAGCTCAGCCCGCTGGACGCGACCGTGATCGGCCGGGTGCCGTTGGTGCTGTCGCTGTCCTGCGCCGCGGCCAGGGTCACGTTCTGCGTGGTGTTCCAGTTGCTGGTCGTGAACGTCAGGCTCGCGCCCGACGACACGGTGAGATCGCTGTCACCGGAACCCGCGGTCGAGGTGACCGTGACGTTGCCGCTCGGCTGGACGGCCAGGCGCACCGCGTACACGGCGGTCGAGCCCTCGGGCACGCTCACGCTGGTCGGCGAGACCACCAGCGACTGGGTCGTGCCGGTGTCGTTGTCGGCCTCGATCGCGGTCACCGTCACCGAGGTCAGGCCGCTGGATGCGACCGTGATCGGCCTGGTGCCGTTGGTCGTGTCGCTGTCCTCGGCCGCGGCCAGGGTCACCGTCTGGGCGGCGCTCCAGTTGCTCGTCGTGAACGTCAGGCTGGAGCCCGACGACACCGTGATGCTGGTGTCACCGGAACCGGCCGTGTTGGTGACCGTCACGTTGCCGCTCGGCTGCGCGGCCAGGCGCACCGTGTACGACGCCGTGCCGCCTTCCGGCACGGTGACGCCGGTCGACGAGACCACCAGCGACTGGGTCGTGGTGCTGTCGTTGTCGGCCTCGGTCGCGTTGACCGTCACCGAGCTCAACCCGGACGCCGCCACGGTGAACGGCCGGGTGCCGTTGCTCGTGTCGGAGTCCTCGGCGGCGGCCAGGGTGACGATCTGGTTGGTGTTCCAGTTGCTCGTCGTGAACGTCAGGCTGGAGCCCGAGGACACGGTGAGGTTGGCGTCACCGGAACCGGCCGTGGTGCTGACCGTGACGCTGCTGCTGGGCTGGGCCGACAGGCGTACCGCGTAGGTCGCGGTGCCGCCCTCGGGCACGCTCACCGACGTCGGCGACACGACCAGGCTCACCGTCGGCGTGGTGCCGCCGCAGGAGACCCCATTGATCGCGAAGTTGGACGGGTTGGTGTTCGTGCCGCTGTACGAGCCGTTGAACCCGATGCCGGTCGACGCGCCCGTGGCCAGGTTGCCGTTGTAGGACAGGTTCGTCGCGGTGACGTTCTGCCCGGACTGGCTGTAGTTGGCCGACCAGCCCTGGATGCCGCCCTGGTTGCCGGGCCAGGTCCAGGTCAGCGACCAGCTGGTCAGCGGGTCGCCGGTGTTGGTGATGTTGATGTTGGCGCCGAAGCCGCTGCCGTTGTCCCAGGCTTTCGTATAGGTCACCTGGCAGGACACGGCGGCGTGGGCCGGGGACGCGATCGTCGCCCCCGTGACCACGACCATGGCGCCCACCGCGACCAGCGCGACGCGACGCCTCAACGTGCGGAAACTCATGAGCTCTCCTCGTGGAGCGGGTGCCGGCCGCTTGTCCCGGATCGGGCCGTGGACGGGACGGACACGCGGCGGCCGCGCAGCGGCCGACCAGGCGCCGTCCGGTCCCACCGGTTGCCCTCGGCCGCCCGTTCCGCGTGTGGCTCCACACGAGTAGATGCATCGTCGCATCGACCCCTGCTGATCACAAGGGTCGATCACGCAGCAGTTCTCAGCGCCCTCTCAACGTTCTCAGGAAACGCACAGCAGGTCGCGGGCATCGACGACGGGCTCCGGTCCCAGGGCGGACCCGCCGTCGACGCCGTCAGCCGCGCAGCACGTGGCCGCGCCGCTCGCCGGTGAACCGTCCCGCGTCGACGACCAGATGACCCGCCAGCACGACGTGCTCGACGCCCGTCGGCCGCACGTCGGGCACCGCGTAGGTGCCGTCATGGCCGATCGTCGCCGGGTCGAACGCGACCAGGTCGGCGACCGCGCCCGCGCCGACGTAGCCGCGCCCGGTGAGTCCGAACTGGTCGGCGATCGCCGAGGTCATCTTGCGGACCGCCTCGGGCAGCGTGAGCAGGCCGCGCTCGCGCACGTACTCGCCCAGCACCCGGGGGAAGCAGCCCCAGGTGCGCGGGTGCTGCAGGCCGACCGGCGGGCCGTTGTCGGAGCCGATGCCGATCAGCGGATCGACCATGATCGTCTCGACGTCCTCCTCGGCCATCAGGGTGATCACCATGCCCGCGCCCGGGTCGGCCGCGAGCACCTCGCACAGCGTGTCGAAGGCGTCGCCGGTGCCCGCGAGCTCGGCCAGGGTGCGCCCGGTGACCTCGGGCCGGGTCGTGTGCGTGGTGACCAGGACGTCGGCCGGGCTCACCCGGGCCCAGAAGCCGTTGGGCTGCGTCAGGTCCTCGGCCAGGGCGCGCAGCTCGGCGCGGGCGGCCGGGTCGGCGAGCCGGGCCCGCAACGCCTGCGTGCCGCCGACCTGCGCCGCACCCGGCAGCAGCGCGTTGAGGAAGGTGCCGCCGGCGCGGTACGGGTACTGGTCGCCGCGCACGTCGACCCCCGCGAGGCGGGCCTCGTGCAGCTTCGCCAGCAACAGCTTGGCGTTGCCGTGGTTGGCCTGCCCGGCGACCTTGCAGTGCGACACCTGCAGTCGCACCCGGGCCTGCGTGGCGATGGCGATCGCCTCGTCCAGGGCCTCGCCGAGCCGGTCGTCCTCATTGCGCATGTGGGTGGTGTAGGGGCGGTTCCAGCGATGCGCGACCCGGGCCAGGGCGATCAGCTCGTCGGTGTCGCCGTAGCTGCCCGGCGGGTAGATCAGGCCGCTGGACACGCCGACCGCCCCCGCCGCGAACGCGTCGTCGGCCAGGCGGCACATCTGCTCCAGCGCGCCGGGGCGCAGCCGCTCGTCCATGCCGTTGGCGAACGCCCGCAGCGTGTTGTGCCCGACCAGGGCGGCGATGTGGTTGGTCGGTCCGGCGGCCGCGATGTCGGCCAGGTAGCCCGCGAAGTCGCGCGGCACGACCGGCACGCCCCCGGCCAGCTCGGCGAAGAGCGGCCCGGTGGCCTCGATCGTGGCGTCGTCCAGGGGCGCGAACGAGAACCCGCAGTTGCCCACGATCTCCGTGGTGACGCCCTGGAACAGCTTGAACGGCTGCGGCTCGGGCAGCAGCGGCACCGGATCGGAGTGGCTGTGCGCGTCGATGAAACCGGGCGCGACGGCCAGGCCGGTCACGTCGATCTCCCGCCGGGCCGGGCCGAGGTCCGCGCCGACGGCGACCACATGGTCGCCCGCGACCGCCACGTCGGCGGCGACACCGGGGCCGCCGAGGCCGTCGTACACCGTGCCGCCGCGCAGCACCAGGTCGTGCATGGTGTCATTCCTCCACAGGGTGGGCCGACCGGCTCGCACAAGGTGCGCCCGGTCGAGGGGGTGGATCCGCGCCGGGGATGGTCAGGCGACGCGGGCGCGGGCCGCGGCGGTGAAGGCGATGAGTCCGGCCGCCACGATCGGCAGGCCGATGGAGAACAGGGCCAGCGCGCCGAGTGCGCACAGCAGCACCCCGGACGCGAGCAGCGCGGGAGCCCGGAACCGCCGCGAGCGGATCGACCCGTGCAGCGTCAGCGCCGCCGCGACCAGCAGGCCGCCCACGAACCAGAGCACCGGCACGTCGCCCTGTCCGAGCACGAGCACGACGTAACCGGTGGCCGAGCCCAGGCACAGCAGCGCGACGACGAGTGCCAGCCAGTCGACACCTGGTCGGGTACGCGTTGCCACCCCGTCATTGTCGCTGACGACGGCCCCACCGGCACGACCAACAGCCCGACCAGCGCGCCTTCGGCGTCATCGGGCGAGCCACTGGGTCGCGGTGGTGACCTCGGCGAGGGCGTCGGGGTCGGGGTCGACGCCGATGCCCGGGCCGGTGGGCACCGCCAGATGGCCTTCGGCCAGCACGAACGGGGCGGTGACGTCGCGGCGGAAGTAACGGCCGGAAGCGGAGGTGTCGCCGGGCAGCACGCAGCCGGGCAGCGCGGCCAGGGCCACGTTCGCGGCACGCCCGATGCCGGTCTCCAGCATGCCGCCGACCCAGACCGGCACCCCGTTGGCCGCGCACACGTCGTGCACCCGGCGGGCCTCCAGGTAGCCGCCGACCCGGCCGGGTTTGATGTTGACGACCGACGTCGCGCCGAGCGCGATCGCGTCGGCGGCGGCCCGCGCGCTGGTGATCGACTCGTCGAGGCAGATCGGCGTGCGCACCTGCCGGGCCAGCTCGGCGTGGCCCCGGATGTCGTCCTCGGGCAGCGGCTGCTCCATCAGCAGCAGGTCGAACGGGTCCAGCTTGGCCAGGTGGCGAGCATCGGCCAGGGTGTACGCCGTGTTCGCGTCGACCTGGAGCAGGATGTCGCCGAAGCGCTCACGCACCGCGCGCACCGGCGCGACGTCCCAGCCGGGCTGGATCTTCAGCTTGATCCGCAGGTAGCCCTCGGCCAGGTAGCCCTCGACCGCCTCCAGCAGCTCCGGGATCGAGTCCATGATGCCGACCGAGACGCCCGCGGGCACCCGGTCGCGCACCGCGCCCAGGTGCGCCGCCAGCGGCAGTCCGGCCGTGCGCAGCTTCGCGTCCAGCAGTGCCGTCTGCACGGCGGCCTTCGCCATCGGATGACCCTTGATCTTCGCGAAGGGCACCTCGGCCAGGTACGGGTCCGCGTCCGGCAGGCTCAGCACCGCCGGGATCAGGAAACGCCGGATCACCTCGGCGGCCCCGTCGACGTACTCGCTGGAGTACAGCGGCTCGGACATGGCCACGCACTCGCCCCAGCCCTCGGCCCCGTCCTCGGTGACCGCGCGCACCAGCAGCACGTCGCGGTCGTGCTCCACCCCGAACGAGGTTCGGAACGGACTGACCAGCGGCATCGCGATCCGACGCAGCTCGAACCCGGTCACTTTCACGACTTTTCCTCCAACACGTACCATCCGTCACGGCTGATCCCGGTGATCCGGTAGCCGGCCTCCAGCGCCCCGCAGACCGCGTCCCGCACCGCGGGCCGCCACAGCTTCGCGACCACGGGGTTCTCCGCCCGCAGCCGCTCGATGTCACCCGGCACCGCGACCAGCAGCACCCGGCCGTCCGCCGGCACCGGGGCCGCGGGCGGGACCGGCGCGTCGCGCTCGGTGCGGCCCAGCAGCTCGGCCGCACCCTCGGCGCGCAGCGCCGGCAGGTCGACCTCGCGCACCTCACCCCGGGCGGCGGCCACCGCGGCCGGGGACAGCAGCTCCCAGCGGACGTAGATGCGGTCGGTCGCCTCGCCGGTGTTGATGCCGTCGTTCATCTCGCCGTAGAAGTCCGGCAGGTAGTCCGCCGCCGTCGCGCCGAGCTTGTGCAGGTTCACGTGCGCGTTGCGGCGTACCAGGGGGTCGAAGGTCCAGCAGATCTCGCCGATGCCGCGGGCCAGGGTCCAGGCACGCTGGTGCTGCTTGAGGGCGAAGCCGACGCCGCCGCTCTGCCGGGTCGGGTCCACGCCCGCGATGTGGGAGTGCAGGTGGCCGGTGCCGAAGAAGCCCACGGCCGCGCCGATCAGCTCGTCGCCGCGGTAGGCCCCGACCACGTAGTTGCCGGAGTGCTCCAGCGCGCGCAGCATGCCGCCGTTGATGAGCTGGTCGGGCGAGTCGGCCCGCCAGACCCGGCACAGCAGGTCCGCCGCCCGGTTCTGCTCGGCCACGGTGGACAGCTCGCGCATGCGTACGCCCAGCCGGTCGGCCGCGGCCCGCGCCAGCTCCTCGGCCTGCACCACCGCGTCCACGGTGATCTGCTGCGTCACGTCGCCCCACTCTCCCGCGCGGGCGTGCCCTGAGCGCGCCGCCGTCTCCACCGTAGGCACGATCATGCCGTCCCGCGATGGGCCTGCCCGGCGGAGGCGTCGGTACGAATGCAGCCCAGGATGTTCCGGCTCGTCATGTCCCCGAGCGTATGGCCGGGTGCGCTCCCGGTGATGGTGGCGGCCGACGAAAGGGACCACCGCCGGTGGTGCCCGCGCACATGGCGGCAGGCCGGAGGTCAGCGCGCCGGGTTGACCGTGGCGACGAGCGTGAGCGCCTCGTCGAGCGTCCGCGGCCGCAGCACACCGGCGGGCAGTTCATCGGGCCAGCCGGGGCCGGTCGCCGCGACGACGGCGGGGCGGCGCGGCAGCTCCAGCACGGCCCGCAGCGTGGCCACGTCCGCCGTCTCGGGCAGGTGCGACCACACGACCACGATGGACGGGCCGGTGCGGCGTACGGCGTCGAGCAGGGCGCGCGGGGGGACGCGGGCGCCGAGCAGCCGGGCGCCCACGCCGCGTTCGGCCAGCGCGGCGGCCATGGCCTCCAGCGGCAGGCTGTGCTGCTCCTCGTCGGCGCAGGCCAGCAGCACCGGCACCGGCGACCCGGGGGCGGGGCGGCGCACGCCGCCGAAGACCTCGCTGACGCAGCGGGAGACGAGGTGTTCGACGTCGATGAGGCGCTGGGTGGCGGCATGGCGGGTGCCGATGCCGACGAGCACGGGCACGAGCAGGTCCTGCCAGGCGTCGACGACGCCGTGCTCGGCCACGGACTCCTGCACCAGGTGGCGCACGGTCAGCGCGTCCAGCCGCATGGCGGCCCGGGCCAGGCCGCGGGCCTGCGCACCGGCCCGGCCGACGGCGACGGTGTGGCCGCCGCCGTCACGGGTGTGCGGGCGCTGCTCGGTGAGCTGGGCGATCCCGTCAGCGGCGGCGGAGCGGGCGACGCGGGCGGCTTCGGCGGCCGGCACGCCCTCGGCGGTGAGCCGGCGCATGGTCTCCAGGCGGGCCAGCGCATCGGCGTCGTAGCGGCGGTGGTGGCCGGGGTCGTGGCCGCTGGGGCCGAGGCCGTAGCGCTGGTGCCACGTGCGCAAGGTGGTGACGGCGATGCCGAGGCGCCGGGCGACGGCGCCCGCGCTAAGCCCTTCGTCCTCGCCTGCCACGTCACGAGCCTATCGCGGCGTACAGTTGCGTTGATTGCTGCATCGTTTATCTCCCGCCGACGCCTGGGGATGATCATGAAAACCGTCGTCGTACTGCTGACCCGCGATCTACGCGTGCACGATCATCCCGCGCTGGCCGCCTCCTGCGCCAACGCCGAACGGGTGGTCCCGCTGTTCGTCGCCGACCCGGCGCTGACCGTGCCGGACAACCGCCGCCGCTTCCTGCTGGAGAGCCTGCACGACCTGCGCGACGGCCTGCGCCGGCGCGGTGGCGACCTGCTGGTGCGCTCGGGCGACCCGGTCGCCGAGGCGGTGCGCACGGCCCGTGAGGTCGGGGCCGAGGGCATCGCGCTGACCGCCGACGTCTCCGCGTACGCCGCCCGGCGGCAGGAGCGGCTCGCCCGGGCCTGCGCGCGCGAGCGGCTCGCGCTCAAACTGTTCCCCGGCGTCACGATCGTCCCCGCGGGCGAGGTCACCCCGTCGACCGGCGGCGACCACTACAAGGTGTTCACCCCGTACTGGCGGGCCTGGCAGGCGCGGCGCTGGCGCGGCACCGTCGCCACCCCGCGGAAGATCCACCTGCCCGACGGCGTGACCGGCGACGACCCGCGCACGGTGCTCGGCGACGCGAAGAGCGAGTCGCCCAGCCCGATGACCGGCGGCGAGACCGAGGCCCTGCGCCGCGTCAAGGCCTGGCAGGCCAAGGCCGCCGCGTACGCCGACCGGCACGACGACCTGCCCGGCGACGCCACCTCCCGGCTCAGCCCCTACCTGCACTTCGGGTGCCTGTCCCCGCTCGCCCTGGCCACCACCGACGGCATGCCCGAGGCGTACCTGCGGCAGCTGTGCTGGCGCGACTTCTACCACCAGCTGCTGGCCGCGTTCCCGAAGCTCGGCACGCAGGCCTTCCGGCCGGGGGCGCAGGAGCAGTGGCAGGACGATCCGGTGGCGTTGCAGGCGTGGCAGGCCGGCGAGACCGGGGTGCCCATCGTGGACGCGGGCATGAGGCAGCTGGCCGCCGAGGGCTGGATGCACAACCGGGCCCGGCTGGTCACCGCGTCCTACCTGACCAAGTCCCTCGGGCTGGACTGGCGCGACGGCGCGGCCTGGTACAACCGGCTGCTCATCGACGCCGACGTGGCCAACAACTACGGCAACTGGCAGTGGGTGGCCGGGACCGGCACCGACACCAAGCCGTACCGCCGCTTCAACCCCGACCGGCAGGCCGCCCGCTTCGACCCCGACGGCGCGTACGTGCGCCGCTGGACCTGATGCGGTCAGCCCGGCCGACCGTACCCGTGGTTCCTCCGGAACCCCATCTCGGTCAGCAGCCGCTCCGGCGCGAGCTCGTACCAGGGCGTGCCGCCACCGGGTACCGGCGGTGCGTGCGCAGGGAAGCCCGCCCAGGCCAGCAGCAGCGCTATCCGCTCCGCGGGGTCCGGGTACAGCCGGGCGGCGAGGTCGGCGAGCCGCTCCTCCGCGTCGTCATCCTGCCGTGACGCGGCCTCGGCGGCCTCGGTGAGGCCCGGCGGCGCGGCCCGCACCCAGGCGACCCGGCGGTGCTCCTCCTGCGCCTCGTACTCGGCCAGCAGCTGCTGCGTCTCGTGGGACCCGGTCAGTCCGCGGGCGGCCAGCCAGTCCGCGAGCGCGGCGCCGTCCCGCAGGTCGGCGTCGCCGTCACCGACGCCCCGCAGGCCGGTCTGGTGGTGCAGGGTCCACTGGGCGACGTCACGGCCGAGCGCATCGCGCACGAGGATCGTCGGCCACCCCGGGCACCGACAGCGATCGCCGGTGCCACCGTCGACCACGGCAAGCAGCCGGGCCAGCTCGGCGATGCCCTCGCCGGACACCGTGATCCGAGCCGCGTCCGGTGCGTCGACCTCGTCCGGGGACGCCTCGACGACGACCACCTGCGCGGCACCGTCCAGCACCTGGCGCAGCGCCGCCGTGGTGGGTGCCGCGTCGTCGGGCACGCCCAGGGAGAAGTCGTCGCGGGCACGAGAAAGGTCGGTCACGGCGGGCAGCGTACCCGCGCCGCGGCGGTCAGGCCGCCCGCTCACGTCGCGGTACCGGTTCCACCTCGCCGGGGAGGCCGATCATCATGCGCTGACCTGCCTTTTCATACCCACGGAAAGTCGACCTGATCGTTGCGTCAACGGATTTCACGATCCGCGGCGACGCCCGAGCGGCCCGGTTCGAGGCTCTGACCTGCCGCTATCCGCCGACGAAGAAGTCGTCAATCATGATCACAACAGTTTTGATCATGATTCGGGCCGGCGGTGACGGTGGCGAGGCAGACTTGGTGTCCAGCCCCGCGGTGGCGCGCCGCGGCAGGGGCCGTGACACGGGCAGACGGCGATCGAGGGAGCAGACATGCGCACACCGGCGCTGGAGGTTCGTGAGGCGGCGACGGGCAGCCCGCGGGCGCTGGTGATCCTGCTGCACGGCGGGGTGGTCGACGGGCACGGCCGGGCCCATCGCGGCCGGGCCGCGTACCTGCGCATGCTTCCGTTCCGGCGGGCCATGCCCGACGACGTCACGGTCTGGCGGCTGCGCTACCGCTACCGCGGCTGGAACGGCGCGGCCGCCGACCCGGTCCGCGACCTGGCCTGGGCCCTGGACCAGGCCCGCACCCGCCACCCGCGACTACCCGTCATCCTGGTCGGACATTCGATGGGCGCCCGCGCCGCCCTGTGGGGCGCGGGTGATCCGCAGGTCACCGCCGTCTGCGCGCTCGCCCCGTGGATCGAGCCCGGCGACCCGGTCGATCAGCTCGCCGGGCGTACCGTCCTCATCGCGCACGGCGTCGCCGACCGGATCACCGACCCGGCCGCCTCCCGCCGGTACGCCGCAGCGGCCGAGCGGGCCGGCGCGTTCGTCACCTTCCTCGACGTCACCGGCGACGGCCACGGCATGGTGCGCCGCGCCCGATACTGGCACCGGCTGGTCGGCGACTTCGTGGCGGCCCGGACGCCCCGGCCGGACACCGCACCCGCGACGAGCTCCTGACCCGGGGCCGCCTCACTGCCCGGACAGCGTGATGCGGGCCGGGCAGCACCCGCCCGGCCCGCATCGCGGCTGTGGTGTCAGTCGCCGCTCGACCGCGAGGCGATCGGCGCGACCAGCGCGACGCCCAGCGCCGCGAATCCGATCTGGAAGAGGAGTTCCAGCCAGTCGACGCCGCCCGTGTTCGCCACGTCGAAGGCTCCGGCGACGAAAGTGCCCAGCAGCGCCGCGGCGACGCCGATGAGGATGGTCAGCCACAGTGCGATGGCCTGCCGGCCCGGCAGGACCAGCCGACCGAGCACACCGATGACCAGACCGATGATGATCGCGGTGAAGATACCGGTGATTTCCACGGTGTCCTTCCTTTCCCTGTCGTTGCCTGGGAAATGCCCACCCCGCGACACCCGCAAACCCGCCTGGTCCATTCCCGACCCGACGCCCCTCGCGCAGAGAGAGACGGGCCCCGACGCGTACGCCGGGGCCCGCCCTTTTCACCTCGTCACCGACGTTCGCGGTCGGCGTAGTACGTGCCGACCTGATCGCGGTACAGCGCTTCGTCGCGGAGGTCCGGGTCGTACTCCGGAGCGTCCTTGATCTCGGCCTTCGAGCGGGTGACGTAGACCTTCTCCTCGAGGAAGTCGATGTTGTGCACGACTCCCGCGGGGAGCATCCGCTTGCTGCCGAAGATCCATGGACCGGTATCGACCACGATGTAGCTGGAGCCGACGGCCCCGGTCGCTTCATCGATCTTGCCGATACCGCCGTCGACGGCCTCGACGTGGAAACCGACGATCGAGCGGTCCCCGCCTTCGTCCGTCGTCTTGTAGTCGAGGTCCGCGCTGTAGCTCCACGGGTCCCAGGGGATCGGGTTCATGGCAGTCATGAGTGTTCCTCCTCCTCGTTGGACTGGTGCTGACGACGACCGCCTACCCACTCCGCCGTCCGCCTAACCCGCCGTCCGCCGCCCAAGATCGCTCGACTTGCCAGGCACCTGGGCGAATGGACGCGCAAGATACGCGCATCTGCCCGGCAAGTCGGTGGATCACGGCCGACACCCTGCGGCTTATGAGCGTTATGCATAGTTCGCACGGGGATGGGGTACGACCCTCGCATGGCACGAACCGAGCGCGTCATCGCGGCCTCGCCCGAGCGCGTCTTCGCCGTCCTCGCCGACGGCTGGACGTACGCGGACTGGGTCGTCGGCACCGCGCACATCAGGGACGTCGACTCCTCCTGGCCCGCCCTCGGCAGCCGGCTGCACCACCAGGTCGGGCCGTGGCCGCTGTCGACCGCCGACGTCACCCACGTGGTCCGCTGCGAGGCGCCGTACCGGCTGGTGATGCGGGCCCGCATGTGGCCGCTCGGCGAGGCGGTCGTGGACTTCCGCCTGGTCCGCCTGGACGCCGCGTCGACGCTGGTCACCCTCGTCGAGGACTTCACCCGCGGTCCGCTGCTCGCGGTCCGCAACAAGCTCAACGACCTGGTGCTGCACGGCCGCAACAAGGAGGCGCTGAGCCGACTGGCCGACTTCGCCGAGAACCGCGAGAGCACGTACGACGCCCGGGCGCTGGCCGAGGTGCGGCTGGAGCGTGTCGCCCGGCACTGACCTCCCCGACTGCGACGATGACCGCCGTGGACGACCTGATCACGCTCGTCATCCGCACCGAGGACGCCGAGGCGGCCGCGGCCTGGTACGCCCGCCTCGGCTTCACCAAGGACAGGGAGCACCGCTTCGAGCCGGGGCTGCCGCTGTTCGTGTCGGTGCCGCACGGCGGCTGAGGCGGCGCGAAGTGGGTCGTGATACCCGGACCGGCCCGGCAGGGTGCATCATCTGCACATGCCCCTGCCGTCGCCGAGCCTCAGGAAGCTGGACTACTACCTGCTCGCCGCCGACGAGTCCGCGCGTCCGGAGGCGGTCGTCGTCGAGGAACTGGTGCTGCGGGACGACGGCACCGCCATCGGCATCGACAATGTGACCTGGACGGCCACCGGCGGCTCGTGGCAGTGCACCCCGGCACTCAGCCGCGACCTGCGCGCCGACGAACGGCTGCGCGCACGGGTACGCGCGGTCGACGCCGGCACGGCCGAGACCGCGTTGCGCTCGCTCGGTGGCGGCGACCTGCCGGAGGAGACGTGGCTGCGGGCGCGGTTCGCCGACTTCCTGCCGCTGCCCTCGGCTCCGCTCCTGCGCCTCGGACCGGCGCAGGCGCCGCCCGGCTTCCGCGACCGGCGCGTCTACCGGATCCTGTTCGCGGGCGACCTGGACCGGCACGGCCTGCAATGCCTGCGGCTGTGGTGGCGGCTGGAGCCGGTCGAACCCGCCGCCGACCCGTCGGGCCGCCTCGTCGGGCGCGCCCGCCGCGAGGTGGACGGGCACGAGCTGAGCTGGGAGCTGCGCCGGGTCGGGCCGGGCCTCGGCTGGGCCGTCGACCTGACCGCCTGCCTGCGCGACGGTCCCGCCGGAGCGGTGCCCGCGCTGCTGCGCGACCTGCGGCAGCTGGCCCGCGCCCACGGCCTGATCCCGGTGGCCGTCGAGCGCCTCGGCTGAGCCCTGCGGGTATCGGCGGCCGGGCGTTGATCAGACCCGGTCGAGCGGCAGGTGCGGCTCGGCGGGCAGTTCGACGGTGACCGTGTCGCCGGGGCGCACCGGGCCGCCGGTCAGCACGATGCTCATGATGCCGGCCCTGCGGATCAGGGCGCCCTCGTCGTCGCGGTAGACGACCTGCTTGAGCAGCCCGTCCTCGAAGCCGTCGATCTGCGCGCACGGGTTGCGCAGGCCGGTCACCTCGACGACGGCCCGCGGGCCGATGCGCAGCACCGTGCCCCGGGGCAGCGACAGCAGGTCCAGTCCGCGGGTGGTGATGTTCTCGCCGAGCTGACCCGGCGCGACCTCGAAGCCCTGCTCGCGCACCTCGTCGTGCAGCTCGGCGTGGATCAGGTGGACCTGGCGCAGGTTGGGCTGGGTCGGGTCGGCGGCGACCCGCGACAGGTGCTGCACGGTCACCCCCGCGTGGGCGTCCCCGGCCACTCCGAGCCCCGCGATCAGCTCGATCTCATCGGTGTTCGGCTTGCTGAAACGGTGTTCGGCGTCCCGGCTGACGGCCACCACGATCGGAGCGGACATGGGCACATTCTCGCATCGGGCCGCAGGGACCACATTCGGCGTTGCGCGCCTGGCGGCCGGAATATGTACGGCGGCCGGTCATCGGTGAAGCCGGGCCGGGCGGGTCCGCCGGTTTTCCGGCTGGTGGGCCGCAGAATCATGTCATGGCATACGGGATGATTTCCGATGAAACCTCCCATGAGCGGCTGGCAGTGCGAGTCGCCGGGATCGTCCAGGGTGTGGGCTTCCGGCCGTTCGTGTACACCCTCGCGCAACGGCTGCACCTGCACGGACACGTCGGCAACGACACCGAGGGCGTGTTCATCGAGGCGGAGGGCCCCCGCCCGGCGCTGGACGCGTTCCTCTGCGCGCTGGATCTGGAACGCCCGCCGCTGGCCGTGATCGACTCGATGACGGCCGCGCACCTTCCGGTCACCGGCTCGCCCGGCTTCACGATCGTGCCCAGCGACGCATCCGGCCCGCCCGCCGCGCAGGTCACCCCCGACGCCGCGACCTGCGAGGCATGCCTGGAGGAGACCACCGGCGGGGGCGGCCGCCGGCAGGGGTACGCGTTCACGAACTGCACCCACTGCGGCCCCCGGTTCACCATCGTGCGCGACGTGCCCTACGACCGGCCGAACACGACCATGGCCGGGTTCGCCATGTGCGACGACTGCGCCAAGGAGTACGGCGACCCGGACGACCGCCGCTTCCATGCCCAGCCCGTGTGCTGCCCGGCGTGCGGGCCCCGGCTGAGCCTGCTGAGCATGGACGGCGGCGCGCTGCTCGCCGCCGGCGCCGACCCGATCGCCGCGACCGCGCGGCTGCTGCGCGGCGGCGCGATCGTCGCGATCAAGGGCCTCGGCGGCTACCACCTGGCCGTGGACGCGACACACCCCGAGGCCGCCGCCCGGCTGCGTGCCGCCAAGCACCGCGAGGACAAGCCGTTCGCGCTGATGGTGGCCGACCTCGCGGAGGCGGCCGGGATCGCCGAAGTGGAACCGGCGGCGGCACGGCTGCTGCGGCACCCTGCCCGGCCGATCGTGCTGCTGCCCCGCCGCACCCGCCATCCGGCGCACCGGATCGCCGAGGCGGTCGCGCCGGGCTGCCGCGAGCTGGGCGTGCTGCTCCCGTACACCCCGCTGCACCACCTGCTGCTCGCCACGATCGTCCGGCCGCTCGTGCTCACCAGCGGAAACGTCTCCGACGAGCCGATCGCGTACCGCGACGACGACGCGCTGGCCCGGCTGGCCGGCATCGCCGACGTCGCGCTGACCCACGACCGGCCGATCCACCTGCGCACCGACGACTCGGTGGCGCGCGTGGTGCGCGGCTCGCCGATGCTGCTGCGCCGCTCGCGGGGGTACGTGCCGCGGCCGGTGCGGCTGCCGGTCAAGCTGCGCCGGCCCACGCTGGGCTGCGGGGCCGCGCTGAAGAACACGTTCTGCCTGGCCCGGGGTGAGTTCGCGGCACTGTCCCACCACGTCGGCGACCTCTCGAACGCGGCGACGTTCCGCTCGTACACCGAGGGCGTCGGGCACCTGGAGCGGCTGCTGGGGATCACGCCCGAACTGCTCGCGCACGACCTGCACCCGGACTACCCGTCCACGGCGTACGCGCAGGAGCGGGAGGGTGTCGAGCTGGTCGGGGTGCAGCACCACCACGCCCACATCGCGTCCTGCCTGGCCGAGCACGGGGAGCAGGAGACGGTCATCGGGGTCGCGTTCGACGGGCTCGGCTACGGCGACGACGGCACGCTGTGGGGCGGCGAGATCCTGGTGGCGGATCTGGCGGCGTACACCCGGGCGGGCCATCTGGCCGCGGTGCCGATGCCCGGCGGCGCGGCGGCGGTCCGCGAGCCCTGGCGGATGGCGCTGTCCTACCTGGACGCGCTCGGCGGCGAGCTGCCCGGCGTGGCGGTCGCGCAGCGGCACGCGGCGGCGTGGCGGCCGCTGCGCGACGCGGTGCGGGCGGGCGTGAACGCACCGCTGACCTCCAGCGCGGGACGGCTGTTCGACGCGGTGGCGGCGCTGCTGGACCTGCGCGACGAGGTCACCTACGAGGGGCAGGCCGCCGTCGAGCTGGAGCAGGTGGCGCGGCGCGGCGAGGTCGCGGGTTACCCGGCGGAGATCGCCGAGGATCCGGTGCTGACGCTCAGTGGGGCCGACCTGGTCGGCGCGGTGCTGGCGGACCGGCTGGACGGGGTCTCCGTGCCGGAGATCGCGGCCCGGTTCCACGCCGGCGTCGCCGACCTGATCGTGAACGCATGCCTGCTGGTTCGCGAGCGGCACGGCCTGCACACCGTGGCGCTGTCCGGCGGCGTCTTCCAGAACACGCTGCTCCTGGGCCGGACGATGGACGGCTTGACCCTGTCCGGCTTCCGGGTCCTCACCCACCGCCAGGTGCCACCGAACGACGGCGGCATCAGCCTCGGTCAGGTCGCGGTGGCCGGCGCCCGCGACCGGCGTTAGAGAGGGGAGCATCCAATGAACCCGTCAGCGAAACCCAACGTGGTGTTCATCCTGGCCGACAATTTGGGCTGGGGGGATCTGGGCTGTTACGGCGGCACGGTGGCGACGCCGCGCATCGATTCGATCGCGGCGGACGGGCTGCGGCTGGACAACTACACGGTCGAGGCGCAGTGCACGCCCACCAGGTCGGCGCTGCTGACCGGGCGGCTGCCGGTGCGTTCGGGCACGTCGATCGTGCCGATGCCGGGCCAGGCCGGTGGTCTCGCACCGTGGGAGTACACGCTGGCACAGCTGTTCTCCGACGCCGGGTACGCCACTGCCGCATACGGCAAGTGGCACCTGGGTGAGGAGCCGGGCCGGTTGCCGACCGACCAGGGCTTCGACGAGTGGTTCGGGATCAAGAACTCCTCCGACGAGGCCGGATACTCGGCATACGAGCAGTTCCGCGCACTCGGTGAACCGGAGCCGCAGGAGTGGGAGGGCGTGCGGGGCGAGCCGGTGCGGCCGGTCGGCGTGTTCGACAAGCAGGCCAAGGACCTCGGCGACGAGAAGATCACCCAGCGCACGATCGGGTTCATCGAGAGGCAGGCGAAGGCGCACCGGCCGTTCTTCGTCTACGTGGCGATGTACCAGGTCCATCCGCCGATGGGGGTGCATCCGGACTTCGTCCGCAAGTCAGGCGGCGGCATCTATGCCGACAGCGTCGCCGAACTGGACCACCGCACCGGCCAGATCCTCGACGCCCTCGACCGTGCGGGCGTCGCCGACGACACGATCGTCGTATTCAGCAGCGACAACGCCACCAGCCCGCTCGCCGGCGCCCACGGCGGCTCGAACGGGCCCTGGCGGGGTGACTTCTTCACCCCGCCGTACGAGGGAAGTTACCGCACCGCCGCGGTGATCCGCTGGCCCGGCCGCATCCCGGCGGGACGGCGCAGCCAGGAGATGTTCTGCGCGGTGGACTGGCTGCCGACCTTCGCCGGCATCATCGGCGAGTCGGGGCGGGTGCCCACCGACCGACCCATCGACGGGATCGACGCCGCTGAGCACCTGCTCGGCCGGCGAGAGAGCTCGGGCCGGGACTCGGTCCTCTACTTCGGCATCGACGGCAGGCTGATGTCGGTCAAGTGGAAGAACTACAAGGTCATCTTCCGTACGTCGGACGGCATCGACCGCCCGATCACCGACGTGCAGATGCCCCTGGTGTTCGACCTGATCGGCGACCCTGGCGAGCGGTTCAACATCTGGGAACACGCCATGGACGTCGGATGGGTGTTCCGGCCGGTCTACGGCTTGATCAAGCAGTACCAGCAGAGCGTGGCTAAGTATCGCAACATCGAGACGGGCGAGGACTTCCCGGGATATCGGTGACCGGACACTGCCGCCGCGCTTCGGGCGCCTGGCACGAGCAGCGCGTCCGCCCTTTAGGCCCCGATGGCGACATGAAGGTGTTCTTTCCTCACTTCATGAGGCGTTGGACGCCGTCGAGGATGACGTCGAGGCCGAAGGCGAAGGCGTGGGCCGGGTCGGCGGAGGCCTGGTAGACCTGGCTGCTGGCCTCCCCGACGCGACCGGCGACCGGGAAGTCGTGGCCGGTCATGACCCGCTCCAGCACAGGGGCGGTGGCGCGCCACCACTCCGTCTCGGTCAGGCCGGATTCGCGTTGCGCACGGGCCAGGCCGGCGTGGCTGCGGGCGACGCCCTCGACGTGGGTGAGGACCAGGGTGAGCACGGAGTCCATCTGCAGGTCGGTCAGCCCGACGCCGTCGAGGACACGCAGCTCGGCCTCGTACTTGAGAACCGCGTTCGGGCCCAGGGTCGGCCGGCCGCCGGTGGCGTCGAGCAGCCAGGGGTGGCGCAGGCTGACGTCCCAGTTGCGCTCGGCGACGTAGCGCAGGCCCTCGCGCCAGCCGCCGTGGCCGGCCGGCTCGTCGACGCCCGTGTACAGCTCACCGAGAACCGTGTCGACCATGAGGTCGTTGAGCTCGGCCTTGCCGGGCACGTGGGTGTAGAGCGACATGGTGCCCACGCCGATCTTGTCGGCGACCCGGCGCATGGTGGCCGCGTCCAGGCCCTCGGCGTCGGCCAGCTCGATCGCCGCGTCGACGATCGCCCGGACCGTCAGGCCGGACCGGCCGGGCCGGGTGTGCGAGCCCCACAGCAGCGCGAGGCTGCGACCTGGGTCACTCTTGGCGCTCACGGGAACACTCCACCTCGTCTTATCCGTTGGCGTACACCGTACGGTACAGGCTACGCTTGCGAGCCGCCCCCACGACCCGATCCCCGGAGGTCCGACCGTGACCGACTACGGCTTCATCCAGGTACGCGGAGCCCGCGAGAACAACCTCAAGGACATCAGTCTCGACATCCCGAAGCGTAAGATCACACTCTTCACGGGCGTGTCCGGTTCGGGCAAGTCCTCGCTGGTGTTCGACACCATCGCCGCGGAGTCGCAGCGACTGATCAACGAGACGTACACGGCCTTCCTGCAGTCCCTGCTGCCCGGCTACGGCCAGCCGGACGTCGACTCGCTGGCGAACCTGTCCGCCGCGATCATCGTCGACCAGAAGCGCCTGGGCGGGAACTCCCGCTCCACGGTCGGCACGGTCACCGACGCGTACTCCATGCTCCGGCTGATCTTCGCCCGGCTCGGCTCGCCCGCCGTCGCCAACCCGGGCGTGCTGTCGTTCAACGACCCCAACGGCATGTGCCCGGACTGCGAGGGCCTCGGCGACGTCGCCGCCATCGACGAGGACGCGATCGTCGACCGGGACAAGTCGCTCAACGAGGGCGCCATCCGGTTGTCCGGCTTCAACGTGGACAGCTGGTTCTGGGCGATCATCACGCAGTCCGGCTTCTTCGACAACGACAAGAAGCTGCGCGACTACACCCCCGACGAGTGGCACCGGCTCATGTACCTGCCGGAGGCGAAGGTCAAGCTGGCCACCCCGGCGGGCAGCATGAACTCCACGTACGAGGGCCTGGTGCCCAAGTTCAAGCGGCTCTACCTGACCAAGCAGACCGAGACCACCGCCGCGCACATCCGCGCGGCGATCGACCGGATCGCCACCCGTTCGGCCTGCGCCGCGTGCGGCGGCGCCCGGCTCAACGCCGCTGCCCTCGCCTGCCGGATCGACGGCCGCAACATCGCCGAGTGCGCCGCCATGGAGGTCGCCGACCTGGCCGCGTTCATCCGCGGCGTCGACGCGCCCACCCTGGCCCCGATGCTGAACTCCCTCGCCGCCCGGCTCGACAACCTCACCCACATCGGGCTCGGCTACCTCAGCCTCAACCGGCCCAGCGCCACCCTGTCCGGCGGCGAGTCCCAGCGGGTGAAGATGGTCCGCCACCTCGGCTCCAGCCTCACCGACATGACGTACGTCTTCGACGAGCCCAGCGTCGGGCTGCACCCGCACGACGTGCACCGCCTCAACGAGCTGCTGGTCCGGCTGCGCGACAAGGGCAACACGGTGCTCGTCGTCGAGCACCGGCCCTCGGTCATCGCCATCGCCGACCACGTCGTGGACATGGGCCCGCGCGCCGGCCGCGACGGCGGGCAGGTCGTCTACTCCGGCGACCTGGCCGGGCTGGCCGCCTCCGGCACGCTCACCGGCGAGCACCTCAGCCGCCACCAGGCGCTCAAGCCCAAGGTGCGGGCCGCCACCGGCGAGCTGGTCATCAAGGACGCGGCGCTGCACAACCTCAAGGGCGTCACCGCGTCCCTCCCGGAAGGCGTGCTGACCGTGGTCACCGGCGTGGCCGGGTCCGGCAAGAGCTCGCTCATCCAGGGCTGCCTGCCCCGGCACCACCCCGACGCGATCTTCATCGACCAGCGGCCGATCCGCGGCTCGAAACGCTCCACCCCGGCCACCTACACCGGCGTGCTCGACCCGATCCGCAAGGCGTTCGCCAAGGCCAACGGCGTCAACGCGGCCCTGTTCAGCGCCAACTCCAAGGGCGCCTGCCCACAGTGCCAGGGCATCGGCCTGCTCTACACCGACCTGGCCTTCATGGACCCGGTGGTGAGCACCTGCGAAGCCTGCGACGGCCGGCGCTTCCTGCCCGAGGTCCTCGAACACACGCTGCGCGGCCAGAACATCAGCGACGTGCTGCGGATGCAGATCACCGAGGCGGCGTCGTTCTTCACCGAGAAGGCGATCAGGCCGATGGTCACCGCCCTGGTCGACGTCGGCCTGGGCTACCTCACCCTGGGCCAGTCGCTGGACACCCTGTCCGGCGGCGAGCGCCAGCGCCTCAAACTCGCCACCGAACTGGGCAACAGCTCACGCGTCTACGTGCTCGACGAACCCACCACCGGCCTGCACATGAACGACGTGGACAACCTCATCGGCCTGCTGGACCGCCTCGTCGACGGCGGCAGCACGGTGATCGTCATCGAACACAACCTCGACGTCATCTCCCGCGCCGACTGGATCATCGACATGGGCCCCGGCGCGGGCCACGACGGCGGCCGGATCGTCTTCGCGGGCACGCCCCACGACCTGCTGACCGACGAGCAATCGCTGACCGCCGCCCACCTCCGCACCCACCTGAGCTGACAAGCGAAGGAAGGGCACCTTCTTAACGGACGTCCGTGTAGAAGGTGCCCTTCCTTCGCTTCAGGGCTGGAGGTGGGTGGGGGGCTCTGGGGAGGTCGGTGGGTCGGCGGGCGTGGGCGGGGCGAATGCCGACGGGACGGCCGTCGCGGGGACCGGTGCGGCGGGCAGGGCCATGGTGAGGCGGCTGTGGCCGAGGTGGGCGGCGGCGGCGGCCTCGTGGTAGGCGTCGAGTTCGGCCAGGAACTGCTCGGACCGGTAGAGGGTGCCGTCGACGACCGGACCTGACCGGCCTTCGAGCACGGCGACGACGTCGTCGCCGGTGAGCGTCTTGTGCGTCTCCAGCGCGTGGGCGAGGGCGAGCACGTCGCGGCGGTGCTGGGCCAGCAGCTCGGCCGTACGGGCGAGCAGGTCGCCGAGCATGTCCTCGATCCGGTCGGCCAGCGCGTGGCGTACCTCGGCCTCCGTGTCCTGGCCCTTCTTGCGACGGCCGCCCTGCCCGCCGCCGGGTGCGCCGACCTCCAGGCGCTTGGCAGTCGAGTACGACGACACGGTGCCGCCCATGCCCCAGAAGCCCTCCATGAACGAGGCGACCGTGGTGGCCGACTCCAGGTCGCCCGAGACGCCGGACGAGCTGTCCCCGCCGAAGAACATCCGCTCCCCCGCGAGCGAGGCCAGCGACACGCAGATGTCGGCCTCGTACTCGGTGCGCCACCGGGTGAACTGGTCCTCCGGCGGGATGCTGGCCACCATGCCGAGGTAGTCGCTGCCCTTCTCGATGGTGGCGATGTCGATCTCCATGTGGTGCCGGGTGCGGTACGCGATGACCGCGTGGCAGGCCTCGTGCACCGCGACGGCATGCCGCTCCCGCTCGATGTACTCGACGTCCTCGGGCGGCCCGAGTTCCTTGAGCTGCTTGGCCCGCATCACGTCGCGCCAGGCGATGACCTCGCGGCCGTCCCGGATCGCGGTGATCAGCGCCTCGTTGATCAGGTCCTTGATGGTCGCCCCGGTGGCGTACGGCGTGATCGTCGCCAGTTTGTCGATCTCGGCGGCGGTCAGCTCGTGGCGCACCTTGCCCAGGTAACCCTCGTAGGTGCGGACCCGGCCCGCCTTGCTCGGGTAACCGACCTTGTAGATCCGGTCGATGCGCCCCGGTCGCAGCAGCGCCTCGTCGAGGGCCTCCGGCAGGTTGGTCGCCATCATCACCAGGATCCGGTAGCGCGGCGGCGGCTTCGGGCGCATGCCCAGCGCGCGGCGCACGAACCGGTTGACGAAGCCGCGCGGCTTCTTCAGCCCGGACAGCTCGGTGAGCAGAGCCTGCAGGGTGCCCATACCCCCGCCGTTGTTCATGCCCGCGCCCATCACGAACCGGTTGCGCCGCACCGGGGCCGGGACCTCCTCGGTCGCGTGCTCGGCCGCCGTGTGCCGGGCCAGCCGCCACTGCGTGTCCGGCGACAGGTAGCCGAACCCGTGGCAGCCCGGGCCGGTGGTGAACGCCGGGGTCATGCCGCGCGGGAAGCCGGGGCCGCCCTGGGCGAGCTGCCCGCGGCTGCCCAGCGAGTCGGCCTCGTCGAAGAAGACGATCACGCCGCCGTAGCGCAGCGCCAGCTTGCGCAGCTTGCGGAACAGCGACTTCACCTTGAGGATGCCGACGCCCATGAACATGTTGGTGAACGCGCCCGGGTCGACGAACACGTAGGGCTTGCCGGTCTCCCCCGCCACCGCCTCGGCCATCAGCGTCTTGCCGGTGCCCGGCGGGCCCCACAGCAGCAGGCCGGAGGGCACGTAGCCGCCCTTGGCCTCGATCGCGTCGGGCTGCTCCAGGAAGACGATGTTCTCCCGCACCCGGGCCAGCACGTGGTCCTGGCCCCACACGTCGGTGAACCGGGTCTTGATGTCGTCGGGGTAGTACACCTCGACGCCGCCCCGGGACAGGAACCAGAAGATCGCCACGAACTGCATCACGACGACGAACAGCAGGAACACCATCTGCAGCACGAACGGCATCAGCGCCCACAGGATCGCCGGGGCCTGGAACAGCGCCAGCACCGGCGAGGTGTCCAGCACGGCGCCCGCCACGAGCGCGAACACCACGATCCAGAACACCCACTTCAGGATGCGGGCCAGCCGGAACCTGGTCCAGTCGGACAGCCGCCGCCGGGAGAAGCGCTCGACGCCGCCGAACACCCGGTGGCTCCAGAACCGGTGGTATGCCGCCCAGTGCTCGCTGACCAGGAAGTGCAGCTGCCGCAGCAGTTCCAGCCCGGCCAGGATCAGCAGCCAGCGCGACTCCACGAGGTGGATGCGCGCCGCCTCCACGAACGGCATGCCGCCCGGGAAGTCGGCCATCTCCGCCCACACCAGCACCAGCCAGGCGACGGCGAACAGGAACAGGAACTTGATCCGGTCCCAGAACGGCAGCTTCTTGCGCTTGGGACGCTCTTCCACCCGCGCCGGCTCTCCCGGCGGGCGCAGGCCTTCCACCGGCTCGCTCATGCCACGCTCCTGACCGTGAAGGACTGCACGACCACGTCGAGTTCCGCCGCCCGCTCGCGGTAGCACGAGGCCGAGCAGCGCAGGATGAACTGGTACAGCCGCCGCCCGGCGTCGTCGACGTAGACGGTCTGGTCGAACGTCTGCAGCGAGCCGCCACCGGGGCTGTAGTTGAACACCGAGCGCACCCCGCGGACCGAGCCGTCGCTCGGCAGGATCTCGTCGGAGACCAGCTCGAAGCCCTGGAACACCGCGCTCTGCGCGTTGTCCGCGCGGGCCGAGTCGGTGACCGGCAGGAGCAGATCACGGGCCCCGTTCAGGGACACCGCGTTGATCTCGTTCTCGGACAGCCGGCGCACCATCGCGTACACGAACGGCTGGTCGCCGGTGCCGAGGAACAGGTGCAGCGGCTGCGGGACGACCGAGGCGTCGTAGCCGACCGACCAGATCCGCTCCCGCCGCGCCGCCGCGGCCACCGAGTCGGGATCCTCCCCGGACAGCATCACGTCCATCGCCTCGTGCTCGATGCGCTGCCAGCCGTGGGGGACCTTGAAGTAGACGCCGTCGTCGGCGTTCTTGACGTAGTCGAACTCCGGCGCGCCGCACCCGCCCAGCGCGAGCGCCACCGTCGTGAGGAGGGCGACCAGCGCCGCCCGCTTTCCCGCTGCCTGCCGCCTGTCCTTCATGACGCGCCCCCACCGCCGTCGGGCTGTCCTGATCGGTCACTGCTCGCGTGCGGGCGACGACACCTCCGGTGGTGTCACCGACCGGCACGGTGGCTGTCGGTGCTCCTGTAAGGAGTATGGCGGCGACACATCCGGGTTCAGAATGGCTGCACAGTCGGCAATGTCGACCGCACTACCGATAGCGCGATCGACATACATGCCTGATTATCCTGGTGGCGCGTCGAGTCCTTACGTCAGCCCAGGTTGGGGCGGAGCCAGCGTTCGGCGTCGGCGAGGTCGGCGCCGCGCCGGGTGGCGTAGTCCGCCAGCTGGTCGCGGCCGATGCGGCCGACGGTGAAGTAGCGCGAGTCCGGGTGCGCCAGCAGCAGGCCGCTGACGGCGGCGGCGGGGGTCATCGCGTACGACTCGGTCAGGCCCATGCCGATCTTCTCCGCGCCGAGCAGGTCGAACAGCTCCCGCTTGAGGGTGTGGTCGGGCGTGGCCGGGTAGCCGAACGCGGGCCGGATGCCGCGGAAGCGCTCGGCGTGCAGGTCCTCGATCGCCGGGTCGGCGTCGGGCTCGAACCAGTCCCGCCGGGCCTGCAGGTGCAGGTGCTCGGCGAACGCCTCGGCGAGCCGGTCGGCCAGCGCCTTGACCATGATGGCCCGGTAGTCGTCGTGCTCGGCCTCGTACTTCGCGGCCAGCTCGTCCGCGCCGTGGATGGCCACGGCGAAGCCGCCGACGTGGTCCCCGGCCGGGGCCAGGTAGTCCGACAGGCAGCGGTTGGGCCGCCCGGCCGGCTTGACGGTCTGCTGGCGCAGCATCGGCATGCGGGCCTCGCCCTCGATGACGATGTCGTCGCCCTCGGCGTGCGCGGGCCAGAAGCCGTACACCCCGTGGGCCTGCAGCGAGCCGTCCGCGATGATCTGGTCGAGCATGGTGTTGGCGTCGTCGAACAGCTCCCGCGCCTGCGGCCGCTCCAGGATCGCCGGGTACTTGCCCTTGAGCTCCCAGGCCAGGAACAGGAACTGCCAGTCGATCATCTTGCGCAGCTCGGCCAGGTCCGGCGTGACCTCGCGCAGGCCGGTGAACGCGGGCACCGGCAGGTCGGTGAAGTCGGGCCGCTCGGCGTTGGCCCGTGCCTGCGCCAGGGTCAGCAGCGGCTGGCGGGTCTTGTTGGCGTGCTCGTCGCGCAGCCGTGCCTGCTCGGTGCGGTTGTCCGCGGCCAGCCCCTCGGCCCGCGCGGGGTCGAGCAGCTGGGACACGACGCCGACGACGCGGGAGGCGTCGAGCACATGCACGGTCGCCGACTCGTACGCCGGGGCGATGCGCACCGCGGTGTGCTGCCGGGACGTGGTGGCCCCACCGATCAGCAGCGGCAGCTTCAGGCCGCGGCGCTGCATCTCCTGCGCGACCGAGACCATCTCGTCCAGCGACGGGGTGATCAGCCCGGACAGGCCGATCACGTCCGCGCCCTCGGCCAGCGCGGTGTCCAGGATCTTCGCCGCGGGCACCATCACGCCGAGGTCGACGACCTCGTAGTTGTTGCAGCCCAGCACGACGCCGACGATGTTCTTGCCGATGTCGTGCACGTCGCCCTTGACCGTGGCCAGCACGACCTTGCCCTGCCCGCGCGTGGTCTCGGCCTTGCCGTCGCGGCGGGCCTGCTCCTTCTCGGCCTCCATGTACGGCTCCAGGTAGGCCACCGCGCGCTTCATCACCCGGGCGCTCTTGACCACCTGCGGCAGGAACATCTTGCCCGCGCCGAACAGGTCGCCGACGACCTTCATGCCGTCCATCAGCGGGCCCTCGATGACTTCGAGGGGACGCGCGGCCTCCTGCCGGGCCTCCTCGGTGTCCTCCTCGATGAAGTCCACGATGCCGTGCACCAGCGCGTGCGACAGCCGCTGCGCCACGGGAGCCTCGCGCCAGGCCAGGTCGGCGACGCGCTTGGTCCCTTCGCCGCTGACCGTGCCCGCGTACGCGACGAGCCGGTCGGTGGCGTCGGGACGGCGGTCGAACAGCACGTCCTCGACGAGGTCGCGCAGCTCGGCCGGGATGTCCTCGTACACGGCGAGCTGTCCGGCGTTGACGATGCCCATGTCGAGCCCCGCCCGGACGGCGTGCAGCAGGAACGCCGAGTGCATGGCCTCGCGCACCACGTCGTTGCCGCGGAACGAGAACGACAGGTTGGAGATGCCGCCGCTGGTCCGCGCCCCGGGGCAGCGCGCCTTGATCAGCGGCAGCGCGTCGATGAACGCCTTGGCGTACCCGTTGTGCTCGGCGATGCCGGTGGCCACGGCCAGCACGTTCGGGTCGAACACGATGTCCTCGGCGGCGAACCCGGCCTGCTGGGTGAGCAGGTCGTACGCCCGCCCGCAGATGCTGACCTTGCGCTCGACGGTGTCGGCCTGGCCCTGCTCGTCGAAGGCCATCACCACCACGCCCGCGCCGTAGCCCTGGATACGCCGGGCCTGGTCGAGGAAGACCTCCTCGCCCTCCTTGAGGCTGATCGAGTTGACCACGCCCTTGCCCTGCACGCACTTGAGACCGGCTTCGAGCACACTCCACTTGGAGCTGTCCACCATGATCGGAATGCGGGCCACCTCGGGCTCGGTCGCGATCAGGTTGAGGAACGTGGTCATCGCCAGCTCGCTGTCGAGCAGGTCGGCGTCCATGTTCACGTCGAGCAGGTTGGCCCCGCCGCGCACCTGGTCCAGCGCCACCGCGACCGCGCCCTGGTGGTCGTCGGCCTCGATGAGGCGGCGGAACTTCGCCGAGCCGGTCACGTTGGTGCGCTCGCCGATCATGACGAAACCGGTGTCCGGGCCGATCGCGAACGGCTCCAGGCCGCTGAACCGGGTGGCCTTCGGCAGCTGTGGCACCGCGCGCGGCGGCAGCCCCTTGACGGCCGCGGCGACCTGCGCGATGTGCTCGGGCGTGGTGCCGCAGCAGCCGCCCGCGATGTTGACCAGGCCCGACGTGGCGAACTCGCCCAGCAGCGCGCCGGTCTCCTCCGGCGTCTGGTCGTAGCCGCCGAACGCGTTGGGCAGGCCGGCGTTGGGGTGGCTGGCGGTGTAGATCCCGGCGAGGCGGGACAGCTCCTCGACGTGCGGGCGCATCTCGGTCGCGCCGAGCGAGCAGTTCACGCCGACGACCAGCGGCTGCGCCCGTTCGATGGAGCGCCAGAACGCCTCCACGGTCTGCCCGGACAGGGTGCGGCCGGACAGGTCGACGATGGTCACCGAGATCCACAGCGGCAGCTGCGGGGCGACCTCTCGGGCCGCCGCGATGGCCGCCTTGGCGTTGAGGGTGTCGAAGATCGTCTCGACGAGCAGGATGTCGACGCCGCCCTCGGCCAGCGCCGAGATCTGCTCGGCGTACGTCTCGAAGACCCGGTCGTAGGAGACAGTCCGGTAGGACGGGTCGTCGACGCGCGGGGACAGCGACAGGGTCACGTTGAGCGGGCCGACCGAGCCGGCCACGAAGCGCCCGCCGAACTCGTCGGCGGCCTGCCGGGCCAGCTGCGCGCCGCGCAGGTTCATCTCGCGCACGTACGCCTCCAGGCCGTAGTCGGCCTGGGCGATGCTCGTCGCGGTGAAGGTGTTCGTCGAGGTGATGTCCGCGCCTGCGGCGAGGTAGCGCCGGTGCACGTCGAGGATCAGGTCGGGCCGGGTCAGGATGAGCACGTCCGGGTTGCCGGTGAGGTCGTGCGAGTGGTCGCCGAAGCGGTCGCCGCGGTAGTCCTCGGGGCCCAGCTTGGCGTTCTGCAGCATGGTGCCCCACGCGCCGTCGAGCACCGCGATCCGCTGGTCGAGCAGCGAACGCAGCTCCTGCACGCGGGTGGCGGGGGAAGAAGACCGGCTCAACGCGAACACCTCCGAAAGAACTCTCGGAGGCGCCCTTGCAACGGTGTGTCCAGCCGAGCGTGGCGGGCTGTGCCCGTTGCAGCGCCTCTCGACCTGAACACGAAGTTTACCGTCAGTCCCACCACCGCTCGCGACCGCGGCACCTCCCGTCCCGCAGATCGGGACGGGCCGCCCGGCTCCACCTCGATCATCCGACTTGCCTGGCAGCTGTGCGTATCTTGAGGCAGCTTCCGAACATCTGCCAGGCAAGTCCGACAATCATGAGCGCTGTCCCGCGATGCGGACGCCTCCGCGTGGAACAACGCTCGCGGTGGGGCGCCCGCTTCCCGCGACGTTGGGCCGGGTCAGGCCAGGGGGCGCAGGGCGTCGACGAGCGGGGTGCTGGGGCGGCCCGCCAGGCGGGACAGGTCGCCGGTGGTCAGCGCCAGGGCACCGGCGCGGATGTCGCCGTCGACGGCGACCAGGAAGCCCGCGGTGCCGGCGTCGAGGCCCGCCTCGGTGAGCAGCTTCAGGTGCTCCTCCGGCGAGACGCGCCGGTAGACGACGTCGCGGCCGAGCACGGTCGCGAACGCCGCGGCCAGCTCGTCGAAGTCCCAGGCGTGGTCGCCGGACAGCTCGTACACCGCGCCTTCGTGGCCGTCGCCGGTGAGCGCCGCGGCGGTGGCGGCGGCATAGTCGGCGCGGGTGGCGCTGGCGACCCGGCCGTCACCGGCGCTGGACAGCACCACCCCGGCGGCGCGGGCCTGGACCAGCGCGGGTGCGTAGTTCTCGGTGTACCAGCCGTTGCGCAGCAGGGTGAACGGGATGCCCGAGGCCCGGATCGCCTGCTCGGTGGCGACGTGGTCGGGTGCTACCGGCAGCGCGGACTCGGCCGCGTCCAGCACGCTGGTGTAGGCCAGGCGGGCCACCCCGGCCGCCTTCGCCGCGTCGATCACGGCCTGGTGCTGGGCGACCCGGCGGCCGACCTCACTGCCGGAGACCAGCAGCAGCGTGTCGCCCTCGGCCAGGGCCGCGGACAGGCTCGCCGGGTCGTCGTAGTCGAACCGGACGGTGCGTACGCCGCGCGCGGCCAGCTCGGCGAGCCGGCTCTCGTCGCGGGCCCCGGCCACGAGCTGCCCCGGGGCGACACCGCGGTCCAGCAGCGCGGCGACGACGAGCCGCCCGAGCTGCCCGGTGGCCCCGCTGATCACGATAGACATCTGTTCTCCCACATGTCTCGGCGGTCCGGGCATGGGTGCTCCGGCCGCGAAAGCCTCTCGAAAACGGGGACTACTCCCCGGTTAGCCGACCGTAGCACAACCGGGGATGTCTCCCCACTTCGCTATGCTGGCGGTATGGCCACCACCGCCCTCCGCGCCGACGCCGAGCGCAACCGCCGCCGGCTGGTCGACGCCGCGCTGGCCGTGTTCAGCGAGCGCGGGCTGGACGCACCCCTCGATGAGATCGCGCGCACCGCCGGAGTCGGTAACGCCACGCTCTACCGGCACTTCCCCGCCCGGCGCGACCTGATCGCGGCGGTGTACGCGGAGACGCTGGCCGAGATCGTCACGGCCGCCGAGCGCGCGGCCGCCCACCCCGACGCCTGGACCGGGTTCCACGACCACCTGGTCTACCTGTGCGGGGTGCAGTCGCGTTGCCGGGCGACGTCCGACCTGCTTACCGCCGCGGTGGCCGGGGTGCCGGGGCTCGACGCGCTGCACGACCGCGCGTACCACGGGCTGCAGCAGCTCATCGAGCGCGCGCAGGCGGCCGGCGAGCTGCGCGCGGACTTCCGGCACGAGGACGTGGCGCTGATCCTGATGGCGAACGCCGGGCTCATCGAGCGCACCGCCGACACCGCGCCGACGGCCTGGCGGCGGCAGCTCGCGTACACCCTCGACGGGCTGCGCTCCCCCGGCCGCACGCCCGCCCCGCCGAGTCCCGGCGTGGACCGGGTGATGGACGCGATGCGCGAGCGCGGCCGCCGCTTCGCGGGCGAACCGGCGAACTGACCTCACTCTCCGTATCGGCACGGGGTGCCCGCAGCCATCGACCACGCTCGAAATGATTTCGGCACATTCCGAAAGCGTTGCGGTCGCAGGTGATACGGCATGGCCGAATTTGCCTGTATGCATGCCATTGACATCGATCAGACCCTCTGCCTGAATGAACCGAAAGCGTTTTAGATCGTCTTCGGTCGATCATTCGGTGGCAGCTCACCGCCTGCCGCGCACAACACGCACGGTGACGGTTTCACCGTGCCCGCTCCCGTTCCCCCGCCGCACGCGCGCCGCCCGGACGCGCTGCCGAAAGGACGGCACATGCCCCTCTCACTCCCCCGCCGCCGATGGCCGGTCATCGTGGTGACCCTGCTGGCCCTCAGCACCGGCGCCCCCGCCTCGGCCGTGCCGGCCGGCGCCCAGGACGGCGCCGCCCCGGCCGTCCAGGCCGGTCCCGGCCTGGTCTATTCCGGACTGTCCGCCGAGCGCACCGGCGCGTGCGCCGGCATGTTCCGCGTCGTCGGCGTCAGCTCGACGATGTGCACGCACGGCCCCGACCCGGCCCCGGCCGGGCTGTCGGTCACCCGTTCCGTCGCGCCCCTGCCCGCACGGGCCGCCACCGCGGCGGCACCGCTCGCGCTGCCGGTGTGCGAGGGCGACGGCACCTCCGGCCGCCGCGTCGAGGTGCTGTACGTACGCGGCAGCACCAGCCGCTACAGCCAGTACCTGGAGACGTTCCGGCAGCTCGCCGAGCAGGTCGACGTCATCTTCAACGAGAGCGCCAAGGCCACCGGCGGCGAGCGGCACGTCCGCTACGTCACCGAGACCGTCGGCGGCGCCTGCCGCCCGGTCGTGCGCGACGTGCAGATCCCGGACGCGGCGCTCAACGCCAACGACTGGGCGCCGCTGCTCAACGCGGTCAAGGCGGCCGGCTACGCCCGCACCGACCGCAAGTACCTGCAGTTCGTCGACGCCAACATCTACTGCGGCATCGGCGGCTTCGCCGGGGACACCCGCAAGTCCGACGCCAACCGGTCCAACACCGGGCCGGAGTACGCCCGCGCGGACAACGGCTGCTGGACCGCCGGGGTGGCCGCGCACGAGCTCGGGCACACGCTCGGCGCGGTGAACAACAACGCCCCCAACGCCTCCGGCGCCGCGCACTGCGTCGACGAGTACGACGTCATGTGCTACAAGGACGGCCCCAACGTGGTGCTGCGCTACTCCTGCCCGAGCCAGGCTCTGGACCAGCGGCTGGACTGCAACCACGACGACTACTACCACACGAACCCGCCCGCGGGCAGCTACCTGGCGACCTACTACAACGTCGCCGACAACCTGTTCCTGATCAAGGGCGGCGCCACCAACCCGCCACCGGTCACCAACCTGGCCCTGTCGGCGACGGCGAGCGCGTCGTACACCTCCTCCTGGGAGAGCGTGCTCGCGATCAACGACGGCATCGACCCGCCGTCCTCGAACGACACCGTCAACCGCCGCTGGGGCACCTGGCCCGACACCGGCCAGCAGTGGGCCCAGCTGACCTGGTCGGCGGCGCAGTCGGTCCGCGTCGCCGACGTCTACTTCTTCGACGACAACGGCGGCGTGCGCCTGCCCGCCTCGTGGAGCCTGCAGTACTGGAACGGCAGCGCGTACGTGGCCGTGCCCGGCGCGAGCGGCTACCCCGTGGCGGCCAACCAGTACAACCGCGTCACCTTCACCACGGTCAGCACCACCCGCCTGCGCGTCGTCCTCAACAGCGGCGCAGGCTCCGTCGGCCTCCTCGAAGTCAAGGTCACCAGCTGAGCCGAAGGAAGGGCACCTTCCCAACCATATTGGTGCGGAGGGTGCCCTTCCTTACCACTCAATGGTTCTGAGCAGGGAGGGTGCGTATGAAAGTGAGCTGGCCGCGCGGGGGCGCGGTGCTGGTGGTCGCGGCCGGGCTCGTGTTCGGGGCTGCGGCCCCGGCGGGCGCGCACCGGGGTGTGCTGCCGACGCTGCACCACGACGGGCGGGGCACGGTCTGGCTCACGCTGGCCTGGGACGACGGCCATCCCGTCACGGAGCCCGGACTGGCGATGCTGTCGGCGATCGGCGACACGGGCACGACCGTGCCGGTCACCGCGCTGCGCCCGCTCCCCCACGACCCGGCGACCCTGCCACTGCCCGGCGCGCTGGCCGCCGGCGACTGGACGGTCACCGTGGACGTCGCCACGCCGGGGGTCGGGTACTGCTCCGCCAGGGTGCGCGTCGCCGCCGACGCGGTGCCCCAGACGCTCCCCTGCGCTCCACCCGCCACCTCCTCGGCCGTGGCCGCCGCCCCCCGCACCGAGGGGCCACCGCTCGTGCTGGTGGCAGCGCTGGCCGCGGCCGCGCTCGCCGCCGGCGTCCTGTGGTCGCGCCGTCCGACCCGCCACCGCGCCCGGACACGGGACGGGCGTCAGGTGTAGCTGATGTCGGTGAAGTCGATGGACACCATGAGCATGTCCATGATCGGGCGGCGGTCGGGGCCGCGGGTGTAGGCACGACGCCTCGTCGGCAGGCTGATGCCGTCCACGGTCACGTGCTCCGAGGTCAGCTGGGACGCGCCGAAGCCACCCGCGATGTTGACGTGGTAGTCGTGGCGGCACAGCATCCGGCTGTCGTCGAAGAAGAAGTCCTGCACCGCGCTGTGTGTCTCGATCGAGCCGGGGAAGTACGCCCGCAGCACCCGCCACGTCCGCGCACCCTCCCGCCAGGGCTCGGTCTCCTCGACGCGCACCCCGTCCCACGCGAGCAGGAACGGCGTCACCAGGTATGTCCACAGTGCCTCACCGTTGAAGTAGGCCCGCTGCAACCCGTCCCAGGGCGTGTTCATCTGGTGCCCGGCGAAGGAGTCGTGCGGGGCGTACCGCTCCGCGACGACCGTGCCGTCGAGCTTCTCGATCGAGATCCGGTCGGGCGTGAACATGGTCAGCTGGTCGGGCGCGCCGTAGGGCAGCACCGACGAGCGCTCCTCATGCAGCCACACCGTCATGCGGCGCGGGTCCGCGTCCTGCAACAGCCCCTTCAGCGCGAAGAAGCCCCCGCCGGAGACGATCGTCGCCTCGACCTTCTCGTAGGACTTCCAGCGGTCCATACCGCCGTACGCGTCGATGACCTCGGCCAGAAGTTCGTTCATCGCGGCCCCCACCGTGCGAGTTGGCGCAGCCTTCCCGATGGTGCCGACGTCGTGGCCGCGACCTGCCGTCGAGCCTAGTCATCCCTGCCGTGATCAACATGCCGGAAGCCGCCGGCAGATTACATAAGTAGCTTCTATAAGCATGTGATATTGTTCGTGGTTGTGGCGACGACACCGGCTCCTCTTTCCGTGGACACCGCCCAGCAAGACCTGGCGCTGACCGTGCAGCGGCTGTTCGCGGTGCTGCGGCGGCTCAGCCCGCCAGGCATCAGCCTCAGCGCCGCGGCGACCCTGGCCACCCTGGAGCGCGAGGGGCCGCAGCGGCTCACCGAGCTCGCGGTGCGCGAGGGCGTCACCCAGCCCGCGATGACCCAGATCGTCACCCGGCTGGAACGCGACGCGCTGGCTGCCCGGACCGCCGACCCGGCCGACCGCCGGGTGGTCCTCGTCGAGATCACCCAGGCCGGGCGCGACCTGCTGCGCCATCGCCGCGACGTACGCGCCGAACGCGTCGCCGCACTGCTGGCCCAGCTCGACCCCGCCGACCGCGCCGCCATCGAGGCGGCCCTGCCCGCCCTCGGCCGGCTGGCCGACCACGCGGCGACCGCCTGAGCCGACCCGCCGCCTGCTCGGCCGGCCCTCGGCCGGTCCTGCGGCACCCCGTTCCGACAGCCGAAGGCACACCTCATGACCAGCCATGACGCCCGCTACAAGTGGGTCGCCCTGTCCAACACGACGCTCGGCATGCTGATCGCGACGATCAACTCGTCGATCGTGCTGATCTCGCTCCCGGCGATCTTCAACGGCGTGGGCCTCAACCCGCTGCAGCCCGGCAACGTCGGCTACCTGCTCTGGATGCTGATGGGCTACATGCTGGTCACCGCGGTCCTGGTGGTCACCCTCGGCCGCCTGGGCGACATATACGGCCGGGTACGCATCTACAACCTCGGCTTCGCCATCTTCGCGGTGACCTCGGTGATCCTCGCCCTGGACCCGTTCACCGGCGGCGCGGGCGCGCTGTGGCTGATCGGCTGGCGGGTGGTGCAGGCCGTCGGCGGCGCGATGCTGATGGCCAACTCGGCCGCGATCATCACCGACGCGTTCCCGGCCCGCCAGCGCGGCACGGCGCTGGGCATCAACGTGGTGGCCGCCATCGCCGGCTCGTTCATCGGCCTGGTCCTGGGCGGCCTGCTGGCCGAGTGGAGCTGGCGCTCGATCTTCTGGGTCAACGTGCCCATCGCCGCGGCCGGCACCGTCTGGGCGTACCGGTCGCTGCGCGACAACGGCGAGCGCCGCCCCGGCCGGATCGACTGGTGGGGCAACGTCACCTTCGCCGCGGGTCTGACCCTGCTACTGGCCGCGATCACCTACGGCATCCAGCCCTACGGCGGCCACCCCATGGGCTGGACCAACCCGTGGATCATCGGCGGGCTGACCGGCGGCGTCGCCCTGCTGGCCCTGTTCGGCCTCATCGAGACCCGGGTCGCCGAGCCGATGTTCCCGCTGCACCTGTTCCGCGTCGCGGCGTTCACCGGTGGCAACGTCGCCAGCCTGCTCGGCTCGATCGCCCGCGGCGGCCTGCAGTTCATGCTGATCATCTGGCTGCAGGGCATCTGGCTGCCGCTGCACGGCTACGACTACGAGGCGACGCCGCTGTGGGCGGGCATCTACCTGCTGCCGCTGACCGTCGGCTTCCTGGCCGCCGGGCCGCTGTCCGGCGCGCTGTCGGACCGTTTCGGGGCGCGGTGGTTCGCGGCGGGCGGGCTGGTGCTGATGTCGGCCTCGTTCGCCGCGCTGCTGCTGGTGCCGACCGACTTCCACTACGGCGTGTTCGCCGCGCTGGTGTTCCTCAACGGGTTCGGCGGCGGCCTGTTCTCCGCGCCGAACACCTCACTGATCATGTCGAGCGTGCCCGCGCACCTGCGCGGCGTCGCGTCCGGCATGCGCGCCACGTTCCAGAACGCGGGCATGGTGCTGTCCATCGGCGTCTTCTTCTCGCTGATGGTGGCGGGGCTGGCCCGCTCGCTGCCGACCGCGCTGGACGCCGGGCTCACCGCGCAGGGGGTGCCCGCCGGGGCGGCGCACGCCGTGTCGCAGCTGCCGCCGGTCGGCACCCTGTTCGCCGCGTTCCTGGGCTACAACCCGATCCAGGAGCTGCTCGGCCCGCAGGTGCTCGGCGCGCTGCCCGCGGCGAACGCCGCCGCGCTGACCGACCGCCAGTTCTTCCCCGACCTGATCTCCGGCCCGTTCCACGACGGCCTGGTCATCGTGTTCTGGCTGGCCATCGTGATGGGCCTGCTCGGCGCCGCCGCCTCGCTGGCCGGTCCGCGCCGGCGGCGCACCCCCGGCGAGCCCGACGCCGAGGAGATCCCCAACGTGACACGCCGGGGAGCCCCGCTCGGCTCCCCGGCGTGAGTCACGGAGTGGGATGTCCCGGGCGCGCCGCCTTTCCACGTGCGGCGCGCCCGGCCCCCACCGACATCAACCGAGCCCGTTGCGCCCGATGACGCCGGCAAACCAGCGCGCACTGTCCTTCGGAGTGCGCCGCTGGGTGTCGTAGTCGACATGCACGATGCCGAACCGTTTGCCGTAGCCGTATGCCCACTCGTAATTGTCCAACAGCGACCATGCAAGATATCCACGCATGTCCGCACCCTCGGACAGGGCCGCGTGCACGGCCCGCAGGTGACCGTCGAGGTAGGCGATGCGGTCGTGGTCGGCCACCCGGCCCCCGTCGAGCACGTCGTCGTACGCCGCGCCGTTCTCGGTGATCATCAGTGGGGTGCCGGGGTAGTCCGTGGCCAGCCGCATCAGCAACTCGTAGAGCGCGGTCGCGTCCACCGGCCAGCCCATCGCGGTGACCGGCAGGTCCTGCTGCACGTACGCGCAGCCCTCGCTGCCGGGGTTGGCCGGGCCGCAGTCGACGCCGACCCCGGCCCGCACCCGCGACGGCTGGTAGAAGTTCACCCCGAGCAGGTCGATCGGCGACGCGATCACCGCTTCGTCGCCGGCCAGGATCTGCCGGTCGACCCCGAACCGGGCGAACAGCGCCCGCATGTCCTGCGGGTAGCCGCCGCGCAGGGTCGAGTCCAGGAAGATCCGGTTGTGCAGGCCGTCGATGTGCCGCACCGCCGCGAGGTCGTGCGCATCGTTCGGATCGACCGGGCGTACGCAGGCCAGGTTCAGCGTCAGCGACACCTCGCGGGCCCCGCCCGCCCGCAGCGCCTGCACCGCCAGGCCGTGCCCGAGCAGCAGGTGGTGCACCGCCGACAGTGCGGCGGCCGGGTCCTGGCGGCCCGGGGCGTGATCCCCGCTGCCGTAGCCGAGGAACGCCGAGCACCACGGCTCGTTGAGCGTGGTCCAGGTGCGCACCCGGTCGCCGAGCCGCCCGATGGTCGCGGCGGCCAGGTCGGCGAGGTAGTAGGCGGTGTCGCGGTTGGTCCAGCCGCCCCGGTCCTCCAGGACCTGCGGCAGGTCCCAGTGGTAGAGGGTCACCATCGGGTCGATGCCCTTGTCGAGCAGTTCGTCGACCAGGCGGTCGTAGAAGTCGAGGCCGCGGGTGTTCGCCGGGCCGGAGCCGTCGGGCTTGATGCGCGGCCAGGCCACGGAGAACCGGTAGGTGCCCAGGCCGAGCTGCTTCATCAGCGCGACATCGTCGCGGTAGCGGTGGTAGTGGTCGCAGGCCACGTCCCCGGAGTGCCCCTGGAAGACCCGGCCCGGGGTGCGGGCGTAGGTGTCCCAGATCGAAGGCGTCCGGCCGTCCTCGGTGGCGGCCCCTTCGATCTGGTACGACGCGGTGGCCGCGCCCCAGCGGAAGCCCTCGGGGAACCTGAGCCCGGACAGCTCGTCCAGCCGCTGATCGGGTGCCACGGCGGTCACGACTTCACCGCTCCCTGCATGATTCCTCCGATGATGTACTTGCCGAGCAGGGCGAACACGACCAGCAGCGGCACGGTCGCGATCGCGGTGCCGGTCAGCGACAGCGAGTAGTCCTGGATGTAGCCGCTGGCCAGGGTGGACAGCGCGGTCTGCACCGTCGGGTCCTCCGGGGTCAGCACGACCAGCGGCCAGAAGAAGTCGTTCCACGCCGACATGAAGGTCAGCATGCCCAGCACGGCCGCGGCCGGTTTCGAAGCGGGCAGCACCACGTGCCAGAAGATCCGGAAGGTGTGGCAGCCGTCCACCCGGGCAGCTTCGATCAGTTCGCTGGGCACGGCCTCGCGCAGGAACTGGGTCATGAAGAACACGCCGAACGCGGTGACCAGGCCGGGCGCGACGACGGCGTACATGGTGCCGGTCCACTCGATCTTGGCCATGAGCAGGTACAGCGGGATGATGCCCAGCTGCGTCGGGACCATCATCGTCGCGATGAGCATGACCAGCATGGCGTTGCGGCCCCGGAAGGTCAGCTTCGCGAACGAGAACCCGGCCAGCGTCGAGAACAGCACCACGCTGATCGTGATCGAGATCGAGACGAGGAACGAGTTGGTCAGCGCCTTGGCGAAGTCGACGGTTCCGAAGGCGCGTTCGAGGTTGGCGAACAGGTTCGGGCCGATGCCGAGCGGCGGCGGGACCTGGCCCAGGATGCTGTTGTCGTGCGACGCGACGACCAGTGACCAGTACAGCGGGAACCCGGAGAACAACGCGAGACCCGCCAGCGCGAGGTAGGCGAGCTTGCCGGGACGCCGGTCGGCCATGAACGACTTGCGGCGACGCCGCTGCACCTGCGGCTCGACCGCCACGGCGGCGGCTTTGCGGGCTGGAGTGGTGGTGGTGAGGGGTGTCGTCGCGGTCATGAGGACCTCCGCAGGCGGCTGGTCAGGAAGTAGTTGATCGCCGCGACGATCACGATGATGCCGAACATCGCCCACGCCGCGGTCGAGGCGTAACCGAAGTCGAACCGGGAGAACGCCACCTCGTACAAGTAGAGGGAAAGCGTCTGGAACTGCCGGTCACTGCCGCCGGTCATCGAACCGCCGCCGAACAGCAGCGGCTCGGCCAGCACCTGCATGCCGCCGATCGTCGACACGATGACCGTGAAGATGATCGTCGGGCGGATCGCCGGGACCGTGATCCGGGTCAGCTGCTGGAAACTCGACGCCCCATCCAGGGACGCGGCGTCGTACAGGTCCTTGTTCACCGCCTGCATCGCGGCGAGATAGATCAGGGCGTTGTAGCCCGTCCACCGCCACAGAATCATCACGGAGATCGCGATCTGCGACGACGCGGTCCCGGCCTGCCAGTCGATCCGCCCCAGGCCCAGCGTTTCGAGGAGCCAGTTGACCAGGCCGTAGTCCTTGCCGAAGATCTGCCCGAAGATGATCGCCACCGCGGCCACCGACGTGATGTTGGGCAGCACCGCCGTCATCCGCCAGAACGTCGGCGCCCGCAACCGCTGATTCAGCACATGCGCCAACACCAGGGCCATCAACAGCTGCGGAACGGTCGACAGCACCCAGATCTGGGCAGTGTTACGCAACGCGTTCCAGAAATACTCGTCCGCGAACAACTCCTGGTAGTTCTGCAACCCCAGGAAGGTGTGGGTCTCCGACAGCAGGCTCCACTCGTGCAGGGAGACCCACGCGGTGTACGCCAGCGGGAAGATCCCGAACGCGGCGAAGAGCAGGAAGAACGGGACGATGTAGAGGTAGGGGGAACCCTTCACGTCCAGGCGGTAGAGCAGGGCTTTCATGTCCGGCCAGCGGTCCCTTCGAGCGGGGGTGGGACCGGGTCCGGCCGCGACGGTCAACGCGCCGCGGCCGGACCCGGTGCGGGGTCACAGCAGCGCGTTGACGTCCTTGACGGCCTGGGTCCAGGCCTCGTCGGACTTCTGCTTGCCCTGCTCGACACGGGTCAGACCGTTGATGATCGCCGTGTTGATGTCACCGGACTTCGGGCCCATGTACTGCGGCACCATCGTCTTGACCGAGGTGGAGAAGATCTGGCCGACGGGCGCGTTGTTGAAGAACGGGTTCTTGAAGTCCTTGATCACCGCGTCCTCGTACAGCGACACCGTCGACGGGAAGTTGCCCAGCGCCCGGAACACCTTCGCCTGCTGCTCCGGAGCCACCAGCCACTTCGCCAGCTTCGCAGCCTCCTGCACGTTCTTGCCCTGCTTGGGCAGCGTCAGGAACGAACCACCCCAGTTACCGCCACCACCAGGAACCGCGGCGATGTCCCACTTGCCCGAGGAGTCCTTGGCCTGGCTCTGGATGTAGGCCATCATCCACGACGGGCACGCCAGGGTGACGAACGAACCCTTGGCCATACCGGCGTTCCAGTCCGCCGACCACGCGGCGATCTTCCCGGACAGGCCCTTGTTGATCGCGTCGACGGAGAGGTCCCACGCCTTCTTCACACCGGCGTTGGTCTCCACCACCACCTTGTCACCGTCGTAGATGCCCACCGGCTGCTGGCCGAGCACGGAGCGGTACATGATGGTCGGGCCGTCCATCCACGCCGAACCCTTGATGTTGGCGTTCTTGAACTTCACACCCGTGGCGATGTAGTCCTCCCACGTCGGCCACAACTTGCTCACGGCCTCACGATCGGTCGGCAGACCCGCCTTCTCGAACAGGTCGCGGCGGTAGCACATCGCCATACCACCGACATCCGTGCCCAGACCGACGACCTCGCCCTTGGCCGAGGAGCCCTGCTGCCACTTCCACGCCGGCCACTGCGACTTGATCTCGGCCGCGCCGTAGTCGTTCCAGTTGTAGAACTTGCCGGGGTTGGCCGTGAACTGACCCGCCCAGCCCTCCTCGATCGCCTCGATGTCCGCGGCACCCGTGTTGGTGGCCAGGTGGGCGGCGAGGTTCTTGTGGTGGTCCTCGGCCTTGGTGATCCGCTCCACGATCTCCACATTCGGGTTCGCGGCCATGTACTCCTTGTACAGGTCCTTGTACCCGAACTCACCGAACGTCGCGATCGTCAGTTTGACCTTGCCACCGGGCTGCGCCGGGTCGTCATCGCCACCGCAGGCCGCGGTGCCGAGCACGAGCGCGGTCGCGAGCAGCGGGCCCGCGATCGCGAGAAGACGGCGACGGACGCCGGGTGTTGCTGCACTCATGGACTTCCTCCAGAGCTCGGATATGTGGGTGGTGCTGATTTGCCTGTCAGCCCGGCCGTCCGGGCAGCGCTCGCGCCGGACGGCCGGGGTGTTCGGTTGCCGCCGTCGGCCTTACGGGCCGCTGACGAGGTTGACGACGTTGTTGCCCGAGTTGGCCGTCCCGCCGGTGTTGTTGATCACTCGGTTGATGGTTCCCGTGCCGCCGAGCGAGACGGTCACCATGTTGTGGAAACTCGTGCCTGAGGTGGGCACCTCGAACGCCCGCTCGGCCACCACGGCCGGGTTGACGTTGAAGAAGCAGTAGCTGCCCAGGCCCCAGGCTTCGTGGCTGGTGACCGTGTTGGCCACCTTGTACGCCGCGTAGCCGCGGGTGGACCCGTTCATCCAGCCCGCCTGGTTCGGCGGGTCGTAGGGCAGCTCGTTCTGGAAGAAGTAGGTCCGGCCGCCGTTGCCGTTCCAGATCACCTGGTACTTCTGGTAGTGCTCGACGAACAGGCCGTAGAACGTGATGTTGTTGCCGTTGACGACCAGGCCCGTGTCGGCCGTGTTGGTGTTCCAGCCGACGCCGGAGCCGTGGTCGGCGCGCCAGATCCAGGTGTGGTCGCCGATCACGTTGTGGCTGTTGATGACCAGGCTCGTCGTCGCCTTGCCCACGCCCGCGCCGCCGATGCGGAAGAACACGTCGTGCAGCGAGGTCGGGTTGGCGGCGTGGCTCGCGCTGGAGCCGGCGGGGCCGACCTGCATGAGCGTCGCCGAGTTGGTGCTGCCCGCGTCGATGAGGATGCCGGCGAGCTTGACGCCGTCCACGTCGGCGACCGACATCGCCATGACCCCGTTGTCCGGGATGATGGTGGCCAGACCCAGGCCCAGCACGACGGTGTCGGGCCGGGTGATCCGGATGGTGTCGTTGACGTGGTAGACGCCGGGCGTGAAGAGCAGGTTCTGCCCGGCGGCCAGGGCCGCGTTGATGGAGGCCGCGGTCGCGCCGGCCTTCACGATGTGGAACTGGCTGATCGGCAGGGACGTGCCGGCGGGGGTGCCGGTCGCCCAGGTGGTGCCGGTGCTGTTGCTGCGCAGGCCGGGCACGAACACCTGGTACGCGCCCGCGCTGTCGACGTACAGGAAAGGCTTCTCCCGGACGACCGGCGTCGCGCCGACGTTGGTGTAGGGCGGGCTCGGGAACGTGTTGCCCGGTGCGCCCTGCGTGCCGACGAAGACCATGTTCCAGTTGGACCCGGCCCAGCTGCCGAACTGCGAGTTGCGCGAGATCCACTGCTGCTGGCTGCCCGAGTTGACCTGGCCGTCGACCTTGACGTCGGAGAACCAGCCGCCGCTGGCCCAGCCGCCGTCGTCGAGCAGCAGGTTGCCGCGCACGTGCATGCGGCGGTACGGCGCGGCCTGCGACACGGCCCAGCGGTCGGTGCCGCCGTTCGGGGTCACCGACAGGTTCTCCGCCCCGCGCCAGAAGTTCTGGGTGGCGTTGTTCGGCGGGAACCAGTCGGCCTCCACGTGCACCGACCCGTTGATGTTCACCGCGTCCGGCGAGAAGCCCAGACCCAGGACCTGGGTGTAGAAGCCGACGTTGACGTTGACGTTGTAGCTGCCCGGCTTGAACATCAGCGCGTACCGCTGGGTGCCGAACTGGTTCGTCTCCTGGCCCGAGAACACGCTGTTGACCTGCGACTGGATGGTCGAGGCCGACATCGACGGGTCGAAGATGCGCACGTTCGGGCCGAGGTCGGGGTTGCCGGGGTTAGGCGGCACGGTGCTGGGCGAGGGCTGCGGGCCCCCGACCGGGTTGAGGAAGAATGACTGCGCTCCCGTTCCGTTACAGGTGTACTGCACCAGCTGCACGCTGTCGGCGGTCGAGGCCGCGGGCACGTCCAGGCACTTGCCGCTGTGCCGGCTGACGAAGTGGTATGCCCCGTCGGCCTCCTCCACCGCCTGCCACTGCTGGTTGTTGCCGCCGCCGTAGAGCCACAGGTGGATCGCGGCGTTGTCGGCGGTCGAGACGTTGGAGACGTCCCAGACCTGGTTGACGGCCGGCGCGGTGCCGACCCGGAAGTAGCCGCCGCTGGTCGCGTCGAAGCGCCACTGCTGCGCGGCGGTGCCGTTGCAGGCGTACTGCTGCACCGCGGTGCCGTTCGCGCTGGCCGCGGCCCGCGCGTCGACACACTTGCCGTTGGCCTTGTTGACCACCGTGTACGTGGTCCCGGACACCACCGCGGCCTGCGCCGTGGTGGTGCCGAGCACGACCACGGCCACCGCGCCGATGCCGGCGAGCAGGGACGCGGTCAGCGTCGTGACGAGCAGGCGCCGCCTCATGAGAACGTCCACTTCTGGTTCGCGCCGGTGGTGCAGGACCAGATCTGCAGCCGCGCGCCGTCGGCGGAGCTGTTGTCCTTCACGTCCAGGCAGGTGCCGGAGAACTGGTTCACGAACTGCTGGGTGCTGCTGTTGTAGGTCCACTTCTGGGAGGTGCCGGTGTGGCAGTCCCACAGGTGGGTCAGCGTGCCGTTGGCCGCGCTGGGTCCGGCGATGTCCAGGCACTTGCCCAGCGAGCTGAGCCGGCCGGCGGAGTCGCGGGTCCAGGACTGCGCCCCGGTGCCGTTGCAGGTGTAGAGCTGGATGGCGGTGCCGTTGGCGGTCGCCGCCCCGGCCACGTCGATGCACTTGCCGGCCAGCCCCGTGATCGGGCTGGTGCCGCCGCCGGGGGTGCTGCCGGGGGTGCCCGACCAGGTGAAGGTCGCGGTGGTACGCGCCGGCAGGGTGTACACGAAGGACTGGTTGCCCCAGTTGACCCGCACCGACTGCGCCGAGGTCCCGCCGTTGTGCGCGATCAGGGCCTTGGACCCGTCCGGGTTCTTCCACGCGACGTTCTGGACCGTGCCGTTGGCCGTCGAGTCGATCCGGTACGCCCCCGGCTTGACGAACTTGGTCAGGTGGCCGGTGGTGTAGTACTCGATGGTGTAGTCGACCTGCCCTGCCCGCGAGCCGCCCTCCTGCACCGTGATCAGGCCGGTGCAGACGTCGCAGCCGCCGTTGTGCGGGCCCATGAACTGGTTGAGCGCCAGGCTCCACTTGACCAGGCTGCCGCTCCAGTTGCGGGTGTAGTTGACGATGTCGGCCATGTCCTCGTTGTGCTGGTTGCCGATCCAGGTGCCGCCGGAGTGCTCGGTGCTGAACTGCTTCACCGCCGGGTACTGGTTGTGCACCTGGGTGCCGACCGACGGGTCGCCGAAGTAGCCGTGCCAGGCGATGCCGCCGAACAGCGGGTCGTTGCGGATGCCCGTGTCGGCCAGCGTGCCGGCGCTCATGCTGGCGTAGTCGCCGTAGTTCCAGTCGTGGATGAGCACCTTGGTGGTGATGCCCGCGGCGCGGAACGCCGGGTAGACGTGGTTCTTGGTGAACTCGATCAGCCCGGAGGTGTTCCAGCTCATGCCCGGGTAGTTCATCGCGGTCGGGTTGCCCGACTGGCAGCAGTTGGGCTCGTTCTGCACCGAGATGTAGTTCACCGGCACGCCGATGGCCTGGTAGCTCTGGATGTACTTGACCAGGTACTGCGCGTACATCGGGTAGTACTCGGCCTTGAGCCAGCCCATCTGGTCCATCCGGCCGTTGTCCTTCATCCAGCCCGGCGCGCTCCACGGCACGCCCTTGACCCGCAGGGCCGGATTCAGGTTCTTCGCCTGCTGGGTGAGCAGCCGGACGTTGGTGTCGTAGCCGTTGCTGCCGAAGTCGTTGAGGTTGCAGCAGGTGTCGTCGAGCGAGACGTGGCCCGGCCGGGACAGGTCGGACGCGCCGATCGGGTTGCGCACGAACGACAGGCCGATGCCGTCGGTCGGCGAGAACAGCTTGCTCATCACCTGGTCACGGGTGGCCGCGCTGATCGGGCCGCCGCGCAGCAGGTAGGCGGTGGTGTCGGTGATGGACGCGCCGCCGCCCTCGAACTGCTGGTAGGTGGTGCCCTCGTTGACGGTGATGGTGTGGTTGGCGCTGCCGCCGGCGGGGCCGAAGGCGATGTTGCCCTGCTGCTGCAGGCCGCGGGTGACCGTGCGGCCACCGGAGTCGGACGTGGTGGTGAGCCAGACGCTGACGCTCTCCCCGGCCGCGTAGGCCGAGGGGGCGATCACCGAGCCGGTCACCAGGAATGCGGTCGCCGCAGTGGCGGTGACCGCGATGGTGGTGGTCCAGCCTGACCGGGGACGGAACACGCGGGACCCTCCTTTCGACAAAACCATGACGGGGCCATGGCAGGACGGGGACGCGGGATTCGCCGGGGCGCGCCGCGTGAGAGGTGGCGCGTCATGACGGGTCGCGTGGGGGCTGTGGAGGACCGGGCGGCGGTGGGGCTGCCGCCGACCCGGTCCGGGCTGTTCCTGGCACACAGGGCCGTCGATGTAACTGGTGTAACAGAATGATTGACGTCCTGTTGACAGCACTGAAACATAAGGCTTTCCGGCCTGTCAAGACCCAGGTATGTCCGAGAAAGACAGCAAGATTGGGCCCATTTCCAATGAAACAAAATGGAACTGCCGCTGCCTGCGAAGAAAAGGAAGGACAACTTCCTATAACGTTCGACGGCTCATGCGTCCTCGCCGGCGTCTGGCACGATGCGGCACCGGGCAAGCCGGAGACGGGCCGGGGTGGGCCCCGCGCCTCAGCGGGTCGGCGCGGGGGCGGTGGAGTCGCGGATGACCAGCTCGGTGCCGAGCGAGACGTGCACGGCCTCCAGGGTGTGCCGGTCCAGCAGGCGCATCAGCATGGTCACCGCCATCCGGCCCATCTCCTGCAGCGGCTGGCGCACCGTCGTCAGCATCGGCGTCGTCGCCCGGCTCACGTCGATGTCGTCGAAGCCCGCGACCGACAGGTCCTGCGGCACCCGCAGCCCGCGCTCGTGTGCCGCGGCCAGCGCACCGACGGCCATCTTGTCGTTGAACGCCACCAGCGCCGTCGGCCGGTCCGGCAGGTCCAGCAGCTCCCCCGCCGCCCGGTAGCCGTTGTCGGTGTTCGGCTCGTTGACGTGGCGCACCAGCTCCGGCGTGGGCAGCACCCCGGCGTCGGCCAGCGGCGCGACATACCCGGCCATGCGGGCGTCGTTGGCCAGCCACTCCGGCGGGCCGCCGATGATGCCGACCCGGCGGTGGCCCAGCTCCACCAGGTGCGACATCAGCCGCCGCGCCCCGGCGAAGTGCGCCGCGGACACCGTCACGATGTCCTTCGGGGCGAGCGTCCGGGGGTCGATCACCACGAACGGGAACTGCTGGTCACGCAGCCGCACCAGGTCGTCCGGCGCCTCGGGCGGCAGGATCAGGATCGCCCCGGCCACGTCCGGCCGGTCGGCCAGTGTCGGCAGCACCGCCGCCGACTGCGCCGCCTCACCCGCGTTGAGCACCATCTGCCGGCCGTGCAGCTCGATGGTCTCCGCGATCGAGCTGACGATCAGCCCGAAGTAGTCGGTGAGCACGTACGGGCAGCGCACGTAGACCGCGCCGGACGCCGGGGGCAGCTCGCCGCGGCGCAGCGGGGCCTTGTCGCCGCGCCGGTGCACGGCCTGCAGCACCAGGTCACGCGTGTGCGGCGCGACGTTGGCCGCGCCGTTGAGCACCCGGGACACCGTCGCGATGGACAGGCCCGTCTCCGCGGCGATGTCACGCACCGTGGCGCGTACGCCGACCGTCCTAGGCATGGGCGCACACGATACCCGACACCCAGCGTGATGACCCGTGACTGAACACGCGGCCATCATGGCGGCGCAGCCTGCCCGCGCGCCAGCCCCACGCCGCCCGTCGCGCCGCGGCGCGGCCTTGATCATCCGACTTGCCAGGCGATCGGGCGTATGCGTTCGCAAGACACGCACGGGTGCCTGGCAAGTCGGACGACCTTGGTGCCGGGCGCGACACGACACAGGTGATTCGCGGTGTTCTCCCAGGAATCGCCCAGGCGTCATGGATAGAGTCCCCAGACAGCTGGGCCGCCCCACCAGCGGTGATCTACGAATCCCCCACATCATTCCTGTGGAAAGGTGACGCGATGCCCGCGACGACCCGCCCTGCCTCGCGGCGGCCGGCCAAGACCGGCGGCAAGGGACGCAAGAATCTCAAGGCGCCGGCCACCGGCGGTATGAGCACCAACCTCAAGTTCACCATCGGCGTGCTGGCGGCGGTCGCGCTGATCGTCGGCGGGGCCGTGTTCTTCGCGATGAAGGGCGCGGCCGAGCCGGACGCCGCCGCCGCGAACCTGGTGCGGGCCGACTCGCACCGGATCTCGACCGCGGCCGACGGCAAGGTGACCGTCGTCGAGTTTCTCGACTTCGAGTGCCCGTCCTGCGGCCGGGCCTACCCGGCTGTCGAGCAGCTGCGCAAGGACTACGCCGGCAAGATCACGTACGTGGTGCGCGAGTTCCCGCTCGACATGCACCCCAACGCGATGAACGCGGCCGCCGCCGCGGAGGCCGCCGCCGAGCAGGGCAAGTTCGAGGCGATGTACAACAAGCTGTTCAGCACCCAGCAGAGCTGGGGCGGGCAGCAGGCCGACCACGCCAAGACGTTCGACGGCTACGCGCAGGAGCTGGGGCTGGACATGACGAAGTACCGCGCGGACGTCGCATCGAAACCGGTGCTCGACCGCATCGAGGCCGACCGGGCCGACGGCGCGGCCGCCGGGGCGCGGGGCACGCCGACGTTCTTCGTCAACGGCAAGCTGTTCGAGCAGACACCCACCTACGACAACCTGAAGGCCGCGGTCGACGCGGCGCTGGCGGGGTGAGCATGACCACGATCGAGCAGCGCGGCGGGACCCACGCCGAGCAGACCGGTGTCGACGAGCACCTCACCCCGCGACGGACCACCGTCGACCGCGCCATCGGCTGGATCCTGACCGTCACCGGCGTGCTCGGCACGGCGGCGGCGTTCACGCTGGCCGTGGAGAAGATCCACCTGCTGACCGATCCGTCGTACACGCCCTCGTGCAGCATCAACCCGGTGCTGTCGTGCGGCTCGGTGATGGTGACCGAGCAGGCGTCGGCGTTCGGCTTCCCGAACCCGCTGCTGGGGCTGGGCACGTTCCCGGTCGTGGTGACGCTGGGCGTGCTGGTGCTGGCCGGGGTGCGGCTGCCGCGCTGGGTGTGGCTCGGGCTGCAGGTCGGGGCGACGTTCGCGGTGGTGTTCGTGCACTGGCTGATGTTCCAGTCGCTGTACCGGATCGGCGCGCTGTGCCCGTACTGCATGGTCGTGTGGGTCGCGGTGGTGCTGCTGTTCTGGTACACGACGCTGTACAACCTGCACCACGGGCACCTGCGCGTGCCCGCTCGCCTGCGCGGCGCGGTGGACCTGGCCGTGGACGTGCACGCGGTCGGCCCGGCGCTGTGGCTGCTGGTCACGGTGGTGCTGATCGCCCAGGCGTTCTGGAGCCAGTGGCAGATCATGCTCGCCTGAACCTCCCGGCCGCCGCGACCCTCCTCCCCGTCGCGGCGGCCGGCTTCGGAAAGGAGATCGCCGTTTCGTGCCGGCACCTGGGATCGGGCCCAGGGTTCCGGCACGAAACGGCGATCTTTCCGTCCAGGCCGGGTGTCAGCAGATGCGCGGGAGCGGGTCGCCGACCAGGAGGTCCATGATGCGGGTGCCGCCGAAGCGGGTGCGCAGGAGGACCAGGTGGGCGGGGTCGTCGTCGACCCAGCCGATGATCGCCGCCTGCTCGCCCAGCGGGTGTCTGCGCAGCGCGGCGAGCGCGGCGTCGGCCGACTCCGGGGCGACCACCGCCACGAACCGCCCCTCGCAGGCGACGTAGAGCGGGTCGATGCCGAGCAGCTCCGCCGCCCCGCGTACGCCGGGACGCACCGGCACCGCCGCCTCGTCGACGACGATGCTCACCTGCGCCGCGCGGGCGATCTCGTTGAGGACCGTGGCGACCCCGCCCCGGGTCGCGTCGCGCATCGCCCGCACGCCCGCCCCGCACGCGTCGAGCAGCGCGGCGGTCGCCCCGTGCAGCGGCGCGGTGTCCGAGCGCAGGTCGACCTCCAGGTCCAGGTCGCCACGGGCGATCAGGACGGTCATCCCGTGGTCGCCGACCGGTCCGGACACCAGCACCAGGTCACCGGGCCGGGCCCGGCCGACGCCGAGCTCGTGGTCGCGCTCGCGCAGGCCGACCCCGGCGGTGGTGATGTAGCAGCCGTCGGCCTGGCCGCGCTGCACGACCTTGGTGTCCCCGGCGACGATGCGCACGTCGGCGGCGCGCGCGGCGGCGGCCATCGAGGTGGCGATGCGGGTGAGGTCGGCGACCGGGAAGCCTTCCTCCAGGATGAACCCGGCCGACAGGAACAGCGGGCGCGCGCCGGAGACCGCCAGGTCGTTGACGGTGCCGTTCACTGCCAGCTCGCCGATGTCGCCGCCGGGGAAGAACAGCGGCGAGACCACGTACGAGTCGGTGGTGAAGGCCAGCCGGGCGCCCGCGACAGTCAGCGCCGCCGCGTCGTCGAGCGCGGCCAGCTGCGGGTTGTGGAACGCCTCCAGGAACACGGCCTCGACCAGGCTCTGCGTGGCCTTGCCGCCCGCGCCGTGGGCCATGGTGAGGCGTTCCTCGCGGACCCGGGCGCGGGCCCGGCGGGCACGCGCGACCCGGTCCATGACGGCCTGCTCGCTGACGCCCGCGGCAGCCGCCGCGCCGGCGCCGGTGACCGGGCCGCCGAGGGTGACGTCGCCGCTCACCGGGCCGTCACCTGGAGCAGCCGCTGGCGGCGGAACCGGCCGAAGTTGTAGTACGCCGCGCAGGCGCCCTCGGGCGACACCATGCAGGTGCCGATCGGGGTCTCCGGTGTGCAGGCGGTGCCGAACACCTTGCACTCCCACGGCTTGAGCACGCCCTTGAGCACCTCGCCGCACTGGCAGGACTGCGGGTCGGCGACGCGGACGCCGGGCACGTCGAAGCGGCGCTCGGCGTCGAAGTCGGCGTACGCCTCGGTCAGCCGCAGCGCGCTGTGCGAGATGAAGCCCAGGCCGCGCCACTCGAAGAACGGGCGCAGTTCGAGCACGTCGCCGAGCACCTTCAGCGCGGTCGGGTTGCCGTCCCAGGGCACGACCCGGCTGTACTGGTTCTCGATCTCGCAGCGGCCCTCGGCGAGCTGGGCGAGCAGCATGTCGATCGAGTGCAGGATGTCCAGCGGCTCGAACCCGGCCACCACCAGCGGCTTGGCGTACTGCTCCGCGATGAACCGGTAGGGCTCGCAGCCGATCACCGTGGACACGTGCCCGGGGCCGAGGAAGCCGTCGAGGCGCTGGTCGGGCGAGTCCAGGATGGCCTTGATCGCCGGCAGGATGGTGACGTGGTTGCAGAAGACGGAGAAGTTGGACAGCCCTTCCGCCTTGGCCCGCAGCACGGTGACGGCGGTCGACGGCGCGGTGGTCTCGAAGCCGATGGCCATGAAGACGACCTGGCGGTCCGGGTGCTGCCGGGCGATCTTCAGCGCGTCCAGCGGCGAGTACACCATCCGGATGTCGGCCCCGGCCGCCTTGGCGTCCAGGAACGAGCCGTCGCCGCCGGGGACCCGCATCATGTCGCCGAACGAGGTCAGGATGACCTCGGGGCGCTTGGCGATGGCGATCGCGTCGTCGACGCGGCCCATCGGGATGACGCAGACCGGGCAGCCCGGCCCGTGCACCAGCTCCACCTGCTCGGGCAGGTAGTCCTCCAGACCGTGCTGGTAGATGGTGTGCGTGTGTCCACCGCACACCTCCATGAACTTGTACACCCGGCCCGGTTCGCACCGGGCGGCGATCCGGGCCGCCAGTGCTCGGGCCTGTTCGGCGTCGCGGAACTCGTCCACAAAACGCATCGTCGCCTCGCTCAGTCGATGGTGGAGCTTCGCAGGGCGGTCAGCTCGTCGGCGTACGCGTCCCCGAGGCTCTTCAGGAAGTCCATCGCGGCCGCCGCCTCGGCCTCGTCGATCTTGGATAGCGCGAAGCCGACGTGGATCAGCACCCAGTCGCCCTCGTTGATCTCACCGGGCTCGAACAGCCCGATGTTGATGGCGCGTCGTACGCCGCTGACGTCGACCTGCGCCAGGTCCGGCCGGTCGGTCATGATCTCGACGACCTCGCCGGGGATGCCCAGGCACATACGCTCAGGCCCGCAGGTCGACGAGGTGGAGTTCCTCGAGGATGAGGTCGTCGCCGCCGGTGACCACCACGTCCGCGCTACCGCAGCAGGCGCACACGGGCAGCAGGTCCATGGACTGCTCGGCCCGGCCGCAGGCCGAGCACGACACGTGCGCCGGCACGGCGACCATGTCGATCTCCGCGCCGTCGGCGGTGGTGCCCGTCGCGACCAGCGCGAAACCCTGCTTGAGGGCGGGCTCGGCGACGCCGTGGCGCACCCCGATGCGCACCTTCACCCGGTTGACCTGCCGACCGTCAGCGCGCTGCGTCACCGCGCCGAGGATGCTCTCGCAGAGTCCGATTTCATGCATTTTATCTCCTTTGTCCCGCATACCCAACGCCACTCCACCCGCCGGGGAAACGAACACGCCGCCCACCGCTTCAAGATCGCCGTTTCGTGCCGAAACCCCGGTCCGAGGCCGGGGTTTCGACACGAAACGGCGATCTTCGCGGGGGTCAGGCCTCCAGGGGGAGCGCGGCGGCCAGGCGCCGCCACTGCTCCCGCGGCAGGCCGGGCTCGCCGGTCACCACCTACACCGCCAGGTGATCGGCGCCCGCGTCCAGGTAGGCGGCGGCGCGGCGGGCGATGGCCGTCTCATCGCCCATCGCGAACACCGCGTCGAGCAGCCGGTCGCTGCCGCCCTCGCGGAAGTCGTCCTCCGTGAAGCCCAACCGCAGCAGGTTGCTGGTGTAGTTGGGCAGTTGCAGGTAGAGGTCGAGGTGACCGCGGGCCGCCGCGCGGGCGCGGTCCGGGTCGGTGTCGAGCACCGCCTTGAACTCCGGCGCGAGCACGGCGTCCGCACCGAGGATCTCCCGGGCCTGGGCGGTGTGCTCGGGCGTCACCAGGTAGGGGTGCGCGCCGGCGGCGCGGTCGCGGGCCAGCGCCAGCATGCGCGGGCCGAGCGCGGCCAGCACCCGGTCCCGCACCGGCACCGGTTCGGCGGCGGAGTCCAGCGCGGACAGGTAATCCGTCATCGCGGTGTACGGATGCGCGTAGTCCTTGGCGAGGCGGCTGTGGCTCACCCCGAGTCCCAGCACGAAGCGCTCCGGGAAGTCGCGTTCGAGCTCGGCCCGCTGCGCGGCGACCTCGGCGGCCTCGTGCTGCCAGATGCTGAGGATGCCGGTGGCCACCGTCATCCGGGAGGTCGTCTGCAGCAGCGGCCGCGCGTACGTGACGGCCGGGCCACCGCCGAGCCACAGCGTGCCGTAGCCCAGCTCGTCCAGTTCGGCTGCCGCGTCGGCGAACTCGCCGGTCATCACCTCGTCGCCGGAGCGCTGCGCCTCGGTCCACGCCGCACTCCAGACCCCGATCCGGCCCCATCGATCATGCCGTGACACGGCACCCCCTCACCTGAAAACGCCGCCGGATCACATACTGCGGATCTTGAGATACCGCTTCACGTCCGGGAACGTACGCACCAGCACCGCCGCGACACCGGCGAGCACCAGCCCCGTCATCATCTTCTTGAGCGTCATACCCGTACCCCTGTCTCTCGATCCTCTTCGGCCGGCGGCGCGGCGAGCAGCCCCGCCGGCAACGGCAGCGCGCCGGTCAGCGCCGCCTGCCCCGCCTCCCACAACTGCCGCACCAGCGCCACCGCGGGCTCCACCGCGGCCTCGACCGGCGGGCTCAGCCCCATCCGCTCGCTCAGGTCGGCCGGCTCGCAGCCGACCAGCAGCACCCGACCGGGGGCGCTGCCGCAGCTGTCGAGCAGGTCCAGCACCCGCTGCGGCTGCATGCCGTGCGGGTCGACCAGCACCGGGCCGTCGTCGGCCCGCCCGGCCGCCCGGTCGGCCGCGCTGATCTCCAGCAGCCGCACCGTGCCCGGTGCGTCACCCCGGCAGTCGACGTCGATCAGGATGGTCGCGTCGTAACCGGCCATCAGGTCGTACGCCAGATGGACGCCGCGGATGCCGTAGTCGGCCACCCGCAGCCAGGTCGGGCACGGCCCGGCCAGCAGCCGCGACGCGACCGCGACGCCGAACCCGTCGTCGCCGAGGAAGATGTTCCCCAGCCCGGCGACCAGCACTTTGCGCCTGTTCATGCCCGCTCCTCGCTGCGCTCGTCACCGGCACGAGTAGCCAGGCCCATGATTCGCTCGCGATGCTCGCTCATGCCCGCTCCTCGCTGCGCTCGTCACCGGCACGAGTAGCCAGGCCCATGATTCGCTCGCGATGCTCGCTCATGCCGACACCACCGTGACCTCCTCAGGGGCGAAGTAGCGGAACCGGCCCTGCAGGATCTGCAGGTCCGCGCCCGGATCGTCGTCGAGCGTCACGGCCAGGTGCGTCGAGCCGTCCACATCGAGCAGCACCGCCTGCACGGTGGCGACCCGGTCGACCAGGAACATGTCCTGCGCGTCGCTGCGGCGGCCGCCCGGGTGCAGGCGCACCCGGCTCCCCCGCCCGACCGCCGTGCCGTCGATGACGACGGAGTCCGCCGCCGGGTCGACGGAGGCGTCCGCGCCCGGGTCCCACCACGGTCGATCGGTGCCGAACACGTCGGCCGGCTCGGCCGCGGGCGCGGGGCGCAGCTGCCGGATCGCTCCGTGCAGCCGCTCGAACACCTCCGGCGGCAGCGTCTCGGCCCGGCCCAGCAGCTCGCCGCCGCGCGGGTCGGTGGCCCGCACCTGGCGCTTCTCCTCCTCGGTGAGGGTGAGCGTGCGCAGCACGAGCAGCTCGTCGATCTCCAGTGCGTCGAACATGTCGCCCGGGCTCTCGGGGGCGACCACCGGGTGGTCGTACAGGATCACCGGTGCGGACAGCATCACGTCGCGACTGCCCTCCGGGCCCAGCATGACCGGCCAGGTGCGCACGTTGCGGCACTCCTGCACCGCGGTCTTCGCCCACTCCGGCGGGTCGAGCAGCGACACGAAGTTGCCCGCGGTCAGCGCGAACACGCTGTGCGCCGCGATCAGCGAGTAACGCAGCGCCTCCGGCCGTTCCAGCCCGCCGACCTGCGGCGCATCCGGCAGGGCGTTAAGAAGGTGCCCTTCCTCCACGGAAACCGATGTGAAGGTGCCCTTCCTTGCGTTGGTGTGGTTGGTGACGGTGGCGGTGAGGCGGAGGACGCCGTAGGGGCCGGGCAGGAGTTCGGCGTGCAGGCGCAGTTCGCCGTGCAGGGGGTGGCGTTCGCGGTGGAGGCGGACGGACGGGGTGAGGTGCTCGGTGTCGGTGGCGCCGGGGATGGTGAAGGTGTGGACGTGGTCGGTGGCGCCGATCAGGTCGGCGGGGGTGAGGACGAGGTCGACGGACTGTTCGACGGTCTCGTCGAAGGGCAGGTGCACGACGCCGTCGACCTCGGCGGACGGGACCGGGCGCCAGCCGCCGGCCGAGTCGGTCTCGACGGTGCGGGACTGGGCCTGCAGGAAGCGCAGCCGCCAGTGCAGCCGCGCGCCGGGGCGCGGCTCGGCCAGCAGCTGGGTCTGGCACCAGGTGTACTCGCCGAGCGCGTCGTCGGCGTACGCGGGTGGCACCAGCACCCCGAACTGCCAGCGCAGCTGGTTCTTCGTGGCGGAGGCGCGATACGGGTAGAGCAGGCAGCCCTCGTAGAGCACCGCGTCGGCGACCGCGCGGGCCTGCTCGAACGGGTCGCTCAGCGCGGTGTCGGGCACAGGCCGTCCTCCTCTTCGGCCGGGGCCTGCGCCGCCAGCAGGGACGTCAGCAGCTCGTCGGCGGTGGGCACGGCGTGGCGGGCCTGGTGGCGCAGCAGCGCGTCGACGGTGTCCCGGCGCAGGCGAAGCCATGCCGTGTCCGGGAAGTACAGGTCCATCAGCTCCCGCCAGACGGCCACGGGCAGCGCGTACGCCGCCTCCCGGTCCCACGGCACCCGCCCGACCTGCACCCCTGCCCCGCCCGCCGGCGCCTCGAACATCGTCCCGCTGAACAGCAACGTCATCGGGACGGTGCCCTCGGCGAGCGCGTGCAGGTACTTGCCCAGCCCGGGTTCGAGGTCGTACGTGCAGGGCACCAGCAGGTCGCACTCGGTCGTGCCGGTGAACCCGGGCACCGTCACGCCGACGGTGGCGAAGTGCAGCGCCTGCATGCTGGTCGCCCAGCGCGCGGGCGCGCCGAAGACGTAGTCCAGCCCCTGCGCCTCGGCGTCGGAGTAGGGGCGGGCGCGCGGGTCGATGCGCAGCTGGCAGCTGAGCACGAGCGCGTGTACGCGTACCCCCTCCGGCGCGGTGACCCGCAGCCGGAAGCGCAGCGTCGGCCCGGCGGCCCACGGCAGCGCCTGCGCGTCCACGCAGGCGAACGTCAGCTCAGCCACGTGCCGCCCCCACGGACGTGGCGGCGTGGTCGGGCACCGGTGGCTGGGCGTTCGCGCGAACCTGTGCCAGCCAGCCGCCGATGGCCGCCCAGGCCTGCTCGCCGCCGTCGAAGCCGCGCCAGTGCCTGCGCACCAGGCCGACCAGGCGGTAGCAGGCGTCGACCGGCACCGCGTACGCCTCCGGGCCGTCCGGACCGCGGTGCAGCAGCAGGGCCAGCACGTCGGGCGGCAGCTGCGCCGTGTACGGGTGCCGGGCCAGCACCTTCGCCCACGCCTCGGGCGGCAGCTGCGACTCCGTCGCCCCGGCCGGGCTCGGGTACAGCGCCACCGGCCGCCCGAGGGCGCTGTCGACGAACACGAACGTCAGCCGCACCGGCACGTCCAGCGCGGCCCAGTCCAGGTCGGACAGCGGGAAGTCCGGCAGCGCCACGTGCTCGCGCGGCACCGCGGCGAACCGGCGCGGCCCCGGCTCCTGCTGCGCGACGGCCCCCGGTGAGCTGTCCGCGGGCACGAACAGCAGGTAGCAGGGGCGGCACACGCACGGCAGCGACCTGCTCGACAGGTCCGCCAGATGGTCATGGTCGGCCGGGATCGCGGCCGCGCACAGTTCGCAGCGTTCCTGCGCCGCCTGCGCGGTGACGGCGGGCGGCGCGGGCGCGGTGAGATACCGCCGCAGACCGGCGGTCATGACCGCTGCTCGCGGTGCCCGGCGGGGAAACGAACCGCCGGGCACGTGATCGGGTCGCGGCGCGCGGTCATACGGGCGCGCCGGTAGGCGCCTTCGGCCGGTGGCCGATCTGCAGCAGCTTCGGCTCCGGCGCGGCCTCCTCCAGCACCACCTCGACGATCTCCGGCGCGGCCTGCTGCACCAGCCGGGACACCGTGTCGCTCACCGGCTCGGCGGTGCTGCCGCAGCCGCTGCCGCAGCCACCGCCCGCGGTCGCGATGCGCGCGGTGCCCGCGGCGTCGATGTCGACCAGGGTGAACTCGCGGCCGAGCCGCCTGCGGGCCCGGTCCAGCGCGACCAGCACCCGTTCCTCGATCGGGACCGGGTGCAGGCCGTACAGCGCCAGCAGGCCGCCGACCAGCTCGTCCTCGGCCAGCACACGCAGTTCCTCGGTGACGCCGGGCACCGTGACCAGGCCGTCCAGCAGCCGGGCCAGCCCGGCCTCGTTGAGGTGCAGCAGCTCGCGGACCACCCCGTCGGCGGCGGCGCGAGCCACCGTCCCGCCCGCGGTCTCGACATCGGCGAGCAGTGCCTCGACGCGTACCCCCACCGTGTGCGGGTCGAGCACCATCACCCGATCCATGTGCTGGTCCCCCGCGGTGCTCATGATCCGCTCGCTCATGCCGCACCCGATGCGAAGGCGTGCGGGGTGTGCAGCTTCTTGAGCACCGAGCCGTTGCCGGTGTACATGTGCACGCCGCAGGGCAGGCACGGGTCGAAGCTGCGCACCGCGCGCATGATGTCGATGCCCTTGAAGTCCTCCTGCGAGTTCTCCTCGAAGATCGGCGTGTTCTGCACCGCGTCCTCGTACGGGCCGGGCGTGCCGAAGCGGTCGCGCACGCTGCCGTTCCACGGCGTCGGCGGGTACGGGTGGTAGTTGGCGATCTTCCCGTCGCGGATGACCATGTGGTGCGACAGCACGCCGCGCACGGCCTCGGTGAAGCCGACGCTGTTGGCGTCCTTGGGCACCTTGAACGGCTCCCAGGTCTGGGTGCGCCCGGCCCGCACCTCACCCAGCGCCTTCTCGCAGGCGTGCAGCGCGACCGCGGCCGCGTACGCCTGGAAGTAGGTGCGGGCGCGGTTGCGCTCCAGCGCGTTGCTCCACTTCGGGATCTTCCATTCGAAGGTCACTTCCGGCTTGGTCAGCGTCTTCGGCAGGTTGATCACGACGCTGTGCCCGGTCGCCCGGACGTAGCCGATGTCGACCAGGCCGGACAGCGCGGTCGACCACAGCCGGGCGATCGGGCCGCCGCCGGTGTCCAGGGCCAGGTGGTCGCTGCCGTCGAACCAGCGCGGCGACATGACCCACGAGTACGCCCCGTCGAAGTCGCGCTTCTGCGGCCTGGGCAGGGTGTGCTGGTTCCACGGGTGGCGCACGTCGACCGGGTTGCCCAGCGGGTCCCGCTTGACGAAGACCTCCTGGCCCTGCCAGTCGTCGTAGTAGGAGCTGCCGAGCAGGATGCGGATGCCGAGGTTGATGTCGACCAGGTCGTTGGTGACCAGCTTGCCGTCGACGATGACGCCCGGCGTCACGAACATCTTCCTGCCCCACTCGCTCATCCGCTCGTAGGTGAAGTCGCAGTGGTCCGGGTCGTTGAACGCGCCCCAGCAGCCCAGCAGCACCCGCCGCCGGCCGACCTCCTCGTAGCCGGGCAGCGCGTCGTAGAAGAAGTCGAACAGGTCGTCGTGCATGGGCACGACGCGCTTCATGAACTCGACGTAGCGCATGAGCCGGGAGAGGTAGTCGGTGAACAGCTGCACCGTGGCGACCGTGCCGACGCCGCCCGGATACAGCGTGGACGGGTGCACGTGCCTGCCCTCCATCAGGCAGAACATCTCCCGGGTGGACCGGCTGACCTGCAGTGCCTCGCGGTAGAACTCGCCCTCCAGCGGGTTCAGCGAGCTCATGATCTCGGCGATGGTCTTGTAGCCGTGCTGGGCGGCGTGCGGCGCGGGCGTGTTCTTGGCCTTCTCCCACACGCTCGGGTTGGTCTCGCGGACCATGCGCTCGCAGTAGTCGACCCCGACCAGGTTCTCCTGGAAGATGTTGTGGTCGAACATGAACTCGGCGGCCTCGCCGAGGTTGACGATCCACTCGCCCAGATGCGGCGGCTGCACGCCGTACGCCATGTTCTGGTTGTAGATCGAGCAGGTGGCGTGGTTGTCCCCGCAGATGCCACAGATCCGGCTGGTGATGAAGTGGGCGTCGCGCGGGTCCTTGCCCTTCATGAAGATGCTGTACCCGCGGAACACCGACGAGGTGCTGTAGCACTCGACGACCCGCTTGGCCTTCCAGTCGATCTTTGTGTAGATGCCGAGGCTGCCGACGATCCGGGTGATCGGATCCCACGACATCTCGACGAGGCCCTCCGCGGCCGCCTGCGTCGCCATGCTCGTCCTCAACGCCTTCCTTGGTTGTCAGCCGGTGCCGGTCAGCGCCGGTATCCGGTGGTGAGCTCGGTGCCGCGGTGGCGCCACTTGGGCTCCTTGTCCACGGTCTTGGCGGTCACGTGGCGCAGCATGCGGATCATCGCGCCGTACGCGCCGCTGCCGGCCGAGGAGACGGTCGCGCCGGGCGGCTCGTCCATGAACGGCATGAACTTGTCCGGGAAGCCGGGCATGGTGCAGCCGATGCAGATGCCGCCCACGTTGGGGCAGCCGCCGATGCCGTTCATCCAGCCGCGCTTGGGCACGTTGCACTTCACGACCGGCCCCCAGCAGCCGATCTTGACCAGGCACTCCGGCGTGCCGTACTGGTGGGTGAACTGGCCCTGCTCGTAGAAGCCGCCCCGGTCGCAGCCCTCGTGCACCGTCATCCCGAACAGCCACTGCGGGCGCAGCTTGTCGTCCAGCGGGATCATCGGCGCCTGCCCGGCCGCCTGGTAGAGCAGGTAGGTGATGGTCTCGGCGAGGTTGTCCGGCTGGATCGGGCAGCCCGGCACGCACACGATCGGGATGCCCGCGCCGGAGCGCCAGTCCCAGCCCAGGTAGTCGGGCACGCCCATGGCCCCGGTCGGGTTGCCCGACATGGCGTGGATGCCGCCGTACGTGGCGCAGGTGCCCACCGCGAGCACCGCGAGGGCCTTGGGCGCGAGCCGGTCCAGCCACTCGCTGGTCGTGATCGGCTGCCCGGTGGCCGGGTCGGTGCCGAAGGCGGCCCAGTAGCCCTCCTCCTTGATCGACTCGTTCGGAATCGATCCCTCGACGACCAGCACGAACGGTTCGAGTTCGCCCCGGTCGGCCTTGTGGAACCAGGACAGGAAGTCGTCCGCGCCGCCGTCCGGCCCGCACTCGAAGTCGATCAGCGGCCAGTGCACCGCGATCTTCGGCAGGCCCGGCAGCGCGCCGAGCGCGATCTCCTCGATGCTGGGCTGGGTCGCGGCGGTCAGCGCCACCGAGTCGCCGTCGCAGCTGAGCCCCGCGTTGATCCAGAGAATGTGGATCGGCTGCTCATCGGCCTGCGCAGGCTGCGCCTGTGTTGCGGTCATCTGCCAACACCCCCTGTGCCGCCGACGGGCGGCCGTCCGCGCCGCACAGCTCCGCCACGGTCAGCTCCCACAGCACGTGGCAGGCGGTGGTCTGCGCTTCCTGGATGCGGTGCACCGACGGCGACCGCACGACGAACAGGTGGTCGACGGCGCCCGGCTCGGCCAGCCGTCCCCCGCCACCCCCGCTGAACCCGACCGTGACCATCCCGCAGCGGCGCGCCCGGTCGAACGCGGCAACCAGGTTCGGCGAGTTCCCGCTGGTGGAGAAGCCCACCGCGACGTCCCCGGGCCGGGCGTGCGCGGCCACCTGGCGAGCGAACACCGCCTCCACACCGACGTCGTTGGCCAGCGCGCTGAGCACGGCCACGTCGGCGCTGAGCGCGTACGCCGCAAGCGAAGGAGCGCCGTAGCCGTGTGGCGGGGCCGCGAACAGGTCGGCGCAGGCCTGGGCGTCGGTCGCGCTGCCGCCGTTGCCGAACGCGAACAGCCGCCCGCCCGTGTCCAGCGCGACCGCCAGGCTCCGGGCGCAGGCGGCCAGCGCCTCGCCCTGCTCGGTGAGCACCTGGGCGCGCAGCAGCGCGGCCTCGCGCAGCTTGCCCGCGGTGGAGACGACCAGCTCCGCCGTGAACGCGTCCACGGTCGGCGCCGGTTGGGCGTACAGGAACGGGTACAGGGCGCCCAGGTGCGCCGGGGCGGCCCGGCCGGCAGTGCTCACCCGGCCACCTCCGGTAGCACCCGGATGGCCTCGCCGGCGTGCACCAGCACCGTGTCGCCGACCCGCGCGTCCACCAGCGCGACACTGATCTCCTCCGGCCCCGCGCCGGCGTCGGCCAGCGCCAGCCCGTCGGCCAGCAGCAGCACCACGGTCGCCGGGACGGCGGTGTCCGAGCAGGTCACACAGGACTCGCCGGCCAGGTCGCCCACGGCCCGCAGCTCCGCCGGAAGGGCGTGCCTCATGGCGTGGGCCCGTCCGGGCCGTGTTCCAGCAGCGCGTGGGTCAGTTCCCAGAGCAGGTGGTATGCCGAGACCTGCAGCTCGCGCAGCACGAGCGGATCGTCGGCGGGCAGGGTGAGCAGGTGGTCCACCGGCGGCCCGGCCCAGAACCGCCCCGCCAGCGCCACCGTGAGCAGCCCCCGCTCCCCCGCCGCAGCCAGCGCCCCGCCCACGCCCGGCCGCGTTTCGTCCTGCAGTTTCGGGGAATCTGCGCCTTCGGCCGGTCGGTAGGGCGCAGTTTCCCCGAAGCTGCAGGCCGCGGCAGATACCGCACCGCGCGGCGGCTCGGCGTCCCGTCGGGTCGGGGCGTCGCACACGGCCAGCGCGAGGTCGCCCGGCGCGGCGTGGCGCAGCCGGTACGCGGCGCGGTCCGCGCCGTGGGCGATCGCGGGCAGGGCCCGCTTGCCGACGATCACCGGATGCACGAACTCGACCGCGATGTGGTGGGCGTCGGCGTCGTCATGGCCGAAGGCGTGCAGCACGCCGCCGCACCGGAACCGCCGGGCCATCGCCGCGGCAGCTGCCACCAGGTCCGGAGCAGACTCGGCCAGGTCCGCACCGGGCCGCTCGCGCCGCTGCGCGAGCGCCGTGGTGAGCACCGCGGCCGCGGTCATACCTGCCCCCCGTGGCTAGGTTCCGTCCTGACTCACCATAGCGGCCTTATCACTACAAGAGCCGCGAATCGCCCGACCCTCCGTCGGTGCGGGTGGCTAGGCGTGGCGAGGGTGCGCGATGATGCCGCGCATGACGTCCGACCAGGAGCGACCCGAGTCCGCGCCGGCCGACGCGCCGCAGGCCGGCCCAGCCGGGTCCCCGGCCTCCTCGCGCGTTGGCCGCCGCTGGTGGCGCGTCACGCGCCGGGTCGTGCTGCTGAGCGTGCTGGCCGGCCTGCTGGCGCTCGTCGGCAGCATAGGCTGGGTGCGCCGGCAGGCCTCCGGGCACGTGTACGCGATCGAGGACGTGCCCGAGGCCCCGGTCGCCCTGGTGCTCGGCGCGCAGGTGCACGACAACGGCTCACCCTCGGGCTTCCTGGAGGCCCGCCTCGACATCGCCCGCCGCCTCTACGAGACCGGCAAGGTGCGCGCGGTGCTCGTCTCCGGCGACCACGGCCAGTGGACCTACGACGAGCCCGACGCCATGCGCCAGTGGCTGATCGCCCGCGGCGTGCCGGACCGCAGGGTGGTCGCCGACCACGCCGGGTTCGACACGTACGACTCCTGCCAGCGGGCCGTCCGGGTGTTCGGGGTGCGCCAGCTCATCGTGGTCACGCAGAGCTACCACATCGACCGGGCCGTGGCGCTGTGCCGGGACGCGGGCATCGACGCCACCGGGGTCGGCGACGACACCGCCCGGCGCTTCGGCTCCTTCTGGACCAAGGCGGTCGTCCGCGAGCAGGGCGCCTGCGTCAAGGCCATGCTGGACGTGGTCACCGGCCGCGACCCGGTGTTCCTGGGCCGCCACGAGACCGGCGTCGAGGACGCGCTGCGCGAGTAGAGGCGGCCCGGGAACACCGGGGCTCAGGCGGCGGCGGCCACGTGCAGGCGGGCGGCCGTGACGTCCTCGAACTCCTTGGTCCGGGCGGCCAGGGCCATGGTGAGGAACTGCCCGGCGTCCTCGCCGATCGGCATCCGCAGCGGCGGCTCGGCGAGCCCGGCCAGCCGGTGCACCGCCTCGGCGAACAGCTCCGGCGGGTTGAGCTCCGGGTTGCCGTGCATGGCCCGCAGCCCGGCGATCATCGGGGCCTCGACCGGCTCGTACGCCTCCACGCGCTGGCGCGGCAGCGCGGCGGAGGTGCCGTAGAGCGTGCTGAAGCCGCCGGGCTGCACGATGGTGACCTTCACCCCGAGGTGCGCGGACTCCTGCGCCAGCGACTCGGCCAGGCCCTCCAGCGCGAACTTGCTGGCCGTGTACGCCGCGAGCCCGGGGAACGGCACCGCGCCCGCGACCGAGGAGACGAACACCGCGTGCCCGCCGCCCTGCGCCCGCCACAGCGGCAGCACGAGGCGGGTCAGCCGCCACGGCGCGAAGACATTGGTCGCGAACTGCGCCTCCAGCTCGCCGTCGGAGACCTCCTCCACCGCGCCGCACTGGCCGTACCCGGCGTTGTTGACGAGCACGTCGACGCCGCCGAAGCGGTGCGCCGCGGTGGCCACCACGGCCGCACAGGCGACCGGGTCGAGCACGTCCAGGGCCTGCACCACCACCGTGTCCGGGTGCCGGTCGGCCAGGTCGGCCAACGTCTCGGGCCGCCGGGCGGTGGCCACCACCCGTTCGCCCGCCTGCGCCAACCGCTCCACCAGCGCCCGGCCCAGCCCGGTCGAGCATCCCGTCACCAGCCAGCGTCGTGCCATCGGTGCCACCCCTCGCGTCGTCGCGGCCCCCAGTGGGCCGGTCGGGTGACCAGACTGGCAGCGGATATGCACGGACGGCAATGTAAACTTACGGACGGGAGTGATTACGCCACACAGCGTGAGTCATGAGCGCGAACGGTACCGCCGCCAGCGCCACCAGCCACCCGCCGAGCACATCGGACGGCCAGTGCACCACCAGCGCCACCCGGCTCGCCCCCACCAGCACGGCCCAGCCCCCGACCGTCGCCACCAGCGCGATCCGCTGCCAGCGCGCCCACAGCAGCGGCCAGACCAGCATGAGCAGCAGCAGTGCCGCCGTCGCGAAGTGGCTGGTGTGGCCGGACGGATAGGACCAGCCGGCCGCCAGCGCCAGCATTCCCTCGGGCCGGTCCCGAGCCACCAGCGCGTGCACGACCAGGCGCAGCGTCGCACTGGCCGCCACGGCCGCGCACACGAACGCCAGGTGCGCGAGCATCCTGCGGCGCAGCAGGAATCCCAGCGTGAATGCGAGGACCGACAGCAGCACGACGGTGTCACCGGTGCGGGTGACCGCGCTCATCACCGCGCGCCACATCGGATACTCCAGGGCCAGCCGGTGCGCGGCCGCGCTGACGACGGCGTCCCGTTCCACCAGCGGGGGCCAGGTGACCTCGACCGCGACGGTCAGCAGTGCGTACGCCGCCACGGCGGCAGCCGCCGTCCAGAGCCAGCGACGGCGCGCGTCGGAGTGCACGAGCATGGTGATGTCCTACCCGCCCCGGTGACGCCCGTCACGTCGGGGGTGCCCCGGTCTCAGCCGGCGCGGCGGCGGGCCCGGCGCGCGGCCAGCTCGTCGGTCACGCCCAGCGGCAGCACGGCCGGCGCGAACGGGGTGACCGTCGCCTCCTCGACCTCGGTGCCGCGCTCGGCGGGCAGGTGCGACAGCGAGCCCTGGATCTCCTTGAACGCGCCGCCGATGGCTATCCCGAACACGCCCTGCCCGCCCTGCAGCAGGTCCACGACCTCCTCCGGCGAACGGCAGTCGTACACCGAGGTGCCGTCGGAGATGAGCGTGATGGTGGCCAGGTCGTCGGCGTCGTAGGCGCGCAGCGTCTCGATGGCGCGGCGGATGTTCTGCAGCGACACCCCGGCGTCCAGCAGGCGTTTGACCACCTTCAACACGACCAGGTCGCGGAACGAGTAGAGCCGCTGGGTGCCCGAGCCGGACGCGTCCCGGATGCTCGGCACCACCAGCCCGGTGCGGGCCCAGTAGTCCAGCTGCCGGTAGCTGATGCCGACCGCGTGGCAGGCCGTCACGCCCCGATAGCCGAGCGAACCGCCCTGCACGTCCGAGTCGGCATCCTCCGCCACGCCGCCGCGCAACGCGGCCGCACCACCGGGACGACCTGGGTCACTGCCAGGCGACTGCGGATCATGGAGCTGATTCATGCGACTACCTCCCGCCGAGTGTCGACCTGGCCAGCCTATAGCGGATGGCGCCGACCGGCGGGGAGGCAACGCTGCGACACGCCACAAACGAGTCCCGGAGCGTCACTTTTCGGTGACTCTGTCGTTAACGGATCCCGCTTCGCGGCCTTAATCGGTCGTCCAGCCTCCGCTTCGCTCCGGCTGGACACCGAGCGGCCGCTCCGACGGGCTCCTGTTACGAGGCGAAGTCCTCCGGCCGGACCTGCTCCAGGAACTCCCGGAACTTCTCGACCTCGTCCTCCTGCTCGTCCGGGATGATGATCCCGGCCTCGTCGAGGACCTTCTCGGCACAGCGCACCGGGGCGCCCACCCGCAGCGCCAGGGCGATCGCGTCACTGGGCCGCGCGGACACCCGCACCGAATCGCCGATGAGCAGGTCGGCGTAGAAGATGCTGTCCTTCAGCTCGACGATCTCCACGGCCTTCAGCGGCGCCGACAGCGCCTGCAGCAGGTCCCGGAGAAGATCATGGGTGAGCGGCCGGGCCGGCTTGACCCCCTGCTGCTCGTAGGCGATCGCCGTCGCCTCCACCGCGCCGATCCAGATCGGCAGGTAGCGGTCCCCCTCCACCTCACGCAGCAGGACGATCGGCTGGTTGGTGGGCAGTTCGACCCTTACCCCGATCACGCTCAGCTCGCGCACCGTCTCGCCTCCGTCGCGTCTGCCTAGGGCCGGTGTCTGTCGGGCCCGCCTGGCGGCGAACCGTGCGACACTGCCTCTCAGCCTCTTCTACTGCACGCTACACGCCCACGTGCACCCTCGGCTCGTACGACCGCCGTCAGCCGCCGAGCGCGTCGTTGAGCCCGGAACGCAGCAGCGCCACGTGCAGGCGCTGCGACAGAACGGTCAGCTCACGCATGGTCTCGGCCGCCCGCGCGCGGGCCGTGGGGTCCTGCTGGCGCATCAGCGGGGCCACCAGCTGAGCGTAGAGCCCGGCCTCCCGGTCCGCGGCGACCCGGTAGGCGCGCAGGTGCCGGGGCTCGACGCCGTACTCGGCGAGCTGCCCGGCCACCTCGGCGACCGCCAGGGCGTCGCCGTCGAACCACTCCCCCGCCCGGGCCGTGACCAGCCCGTGCCGCTCCAGGTCGGCCAGCAGCGCCTCGGTGATCCCGGCGCGGTGGCACAGCTCCTGGCGGCGCAGGCGCTCGTCGACGGGCTCCGCCACGGCCTCGGGCCGGTGGTCGTCGCCGACCGCGACCAGGGTCGGGCGCACCTGGGTCAGGTGGGCGCCTTCGGACAACTGCTCGCGGATGACGCGCAGGGGCAGATACTGGTCACGCTGCGCGGCAAGGATGAATCGCAGCCGCGCCACATCCTCGCGGCTGTATTTGCGGTAGCCGGACGACGTCCGCTGCGGCTCCACCAGACCCTCCGTCTCGAGGAACCGCAACTTCGAGATGGTGATGTCCGGAAAGTCGGAACGCAGCAGCCCGAGCACCTCGCCGATGCTCATCAGCGTCTGTGCCCGCGCCGCCCCGCCCCCGCCGCCGGCCGACGCCGGCACCGCTGCTGTCATGCCTCCTCGGCGCGCGGGCCGGCCACGTACAGCAGGCGGAACTTGCCGACCTGCACCTCGTCGCCGTTGTTGAGCGTGGCCGACTCGACCCGCTCCCGGTTGACGTACGTGCCGTTGAGGCTGCCCACGTCGCGCACGGTGAACGTGGACCCGTCCCGGTGGAACTCGGCGTGCCGGCGCGAGACCGTCACGTCGTCGAGGAAGATGTCGCTGTCGGGGTGACGGCCACTGGTCGTCACGTCGTGGTCGAGCAGGAAGCGGGCGCCCGCGTTCGGGCCACGACGCACCACCAGCAGGGCCATGCCCGGCGGCAGCTGTCCCGAGACCCGCCCCGGGACTACGTCAGACTCCGGCCCTTCCAGCGCCTCCTCCAGGGAGCCGAGGTGCAGGGTCGACGTGACGTCGAGCTGGGGGAACTCGTCGTCTGGTCGCGTCATCGGACCACCTCACGGTCATATCGGCCACGTATCCGTGGAACTGCTATGGGCACCGGGTAGGGCGTTACTCGACGTCAGCGGCGAGCTTAGGGAGCGAGCCTAGCGACCCTGGAAATGAAGGGTCAACCGGACTCGCTGGTCCCGATTCACGCCCCTGAATGAAGGTTCAGCTCTGGGTCAGCTCACGGTACGCTGCCGCGTCGAGAAGCGCATCCAGCGCGGACGGATCGGCGATCTCGATTTCGACGAGCCAGCCCTCGCCGTAGGGGTCGGTGTTGATGAGGTCCGGTGAGTCGACGAGGGTCTCGTTGCGAGCGGTCACCGTGCCGCTGAGCGGGGCGTAGATCTCCGACACGCTCTTGGTGGACTCGACCTCGCCGAAGGACTCGCCGGCCGCCACGACCTGGCCGGTCTCCGGCAGCTGCACGTACACGATGTCGCCCAGCGCGTCCTGCGCGAAGTGGGTGATACCGACCCGGACCGACCCGCCCTTCGTGGTGACCCACTCGTGCTCGGCGGTGTACTTCAGGTCCTCAGGAATCACGGTCGTGCCCTTTCGCTCCAGGCCGTCGTGTGGCCTAATGCCCGTCAGGAGACGGGCTTCGCGTACTCCAGGTTCGGCGTGCCCCGCACCGCGGTGATGTCGACCGGATGCGGATCACTGACGATCACGTTACCGCCGTCGCCTCGCACATCGTCAACCACCCCGCCGCGGAACTCCATGGCCTTGTCCAGGTCTTCCGGGCCGATCGCGGTCACCGTGTACGGCCCGGTCAGGCGCACCCCGTCGACCTCGATGCCGCCGCCGCCCACGTCGACGAAGTGAGTCGACGCGATCACGCGCACGGAACCGCCGTTCCCGTCGACCTGGATCGCCTCGGCCCCCGCCCCGCGCAGCTCCTGCACCGCGTTGAGCAGGTGGTTCGCGGTGATCGGGCCGGAGTCGTCGGAAAGACGCAGCGTGATGCCGGTGCCCTGGGCCTTGAGCGTGCCCGCCAGGATGCCGATGTCGTCGGCGCGCTCCTGGGCCTCCTTGAGGACCTGCTCCCGGCTGGACGCGCCCGAGTTGAGCTCGCGGCGGGTCGCCTCGAGCTCGGCGATGTCCTGGCGCAGCCGGTCCGCGCGCGAGTCGAGGTCGGCGAGGATGACGTAGAGGTCCTCCTCGCGCAGCGAGTTGTAGCCCTCGTCGGCCGAGTTGCTCTTGAGCTGGACCGCCAGTGTGAAGCCGAGCAGCACCAGCAGCACACCGATCAGGGCGCCCGCGCCACTGATCCGCTTGCGCGCGCCGTCGCTCGGGGCGTCCGCGTCCGGCTCGGGCCGCTCGCCGGGAGCCGGGTCGCCCGATCCCGCGGGGCCCGACTCGTCCGCCGTGGTGCCGGAGGTCTCCACCGCCGGGGACGCGTCGGCCACGGCCTTGTCCGCCGCCGGCTTGGCGCTCGGCGACCTGCCCGTCGAGGGCTTGGCACCCGGCGACCTGGCCGCCGAGGTCCCGGCGTCCGGAAGCTCGGCCGCGGGAGTGTCGCCGGCCGCGCCCGCCAGGGGCACCGTCGGCTCCTCGCCCGGCCCGGGGCCGACCGGCTGAGTCTTCTCGTCGTCGCTCACCGCTGCACCTACGCCTTGAACAGCCGGCGCCGGATCGCCGCCACGTTGCCGAAGATCCGCACGCCGAGGACGACGACCACGCCGGTGGACAGCTGGACGCCCACCCCCAGCTTGTCACCGAGGTACACGATGAAGCCCGCGACCAGGACGTTGGAGATGAACGAGATCACGAACTGCTTGTCGTCGAAGATCCCGTCGAGCTTCGCGCGCACACCGCCGAAGACCGCGTCCAGCGCGGCCACGACGGCGATCGGCAGGTAGGGCTGCAGCGCGTCCGGGACGGTGGGATTGAGCACGACGCCCAGCACCACTCCGGCGATCAACGCCAGTACTGCGATCACTTGCCACCTCCCGAGGGCGAGGTTGAGGGTGTCGGTGTGCCGGAGGGCGACGGCTGCGGCACGTGGGCGAACTGCAGCCGCGGCATCACCGCCGCCGGCAGCTCCAGGTCGTTCTTCTCGTCGACGTCGAAGCCGAGCTCCAGACGTTTGTCGTCGCGCAGCTTGCGGTAGGTGTCGGCGGTTCCGGTGTCGTTGAACCTGTCCGCCATGTCGGACGGCCCGATGGCGGCCACCTGGTACGGCCCGATGATGTGGGCGTTGCCGATCAGGATCGCCGAACCGGCGGTGCGGATCGGTGTCACCGAGGTCAGCCGGCGGCCGTTGACCGAGATCGCCTCGGCGCCCGACGCCCACAGCGCGTTCGTCACCAGCTGCAGGTCCAGGTCGAGGATCCGGGCCAGCCGCTCGGTGCCGGCGTTGGGCCCGTCGGAGAGGGTGACCACCACGCCGTCGCCGGTGACCTTGCGTAGCCCCGTCGCGGCCTCCAGCTCGCGCAGGCGGCCGATGGCGGTGTCGTCCAGCGCCTGCTCCCGCAGCCCGTTCACCTCGTCCTGGAGGCTCTCGGCACGCTGGTCGAGCTTGTCGGTGTCCGCGTCGCGCCGGTTGATGTCCTTGATCAGTTCGGTGCGGGTGGTGGCGCGGGCCGGCGCCCGCGCGACGACCTGCAGGTAGGCGACCGCGAGCAGCACGCCGATGACCGCGCAGACGACCACGGTGAACCCGCGGCGCGTCCACCGCGTCGCCGACGGCAGCGGGCCGCGCTCGCGGCGGGCGCGGGCGGCATCGGTGTACCCGCCGTCGAGCGGGTCCTGGAACAGGTCGGTCAGCATGTCCGTCTGCCACACCCGCTGCCCCGACGGCGGCGTCGACACCGGCCGCTCCGGCTCCCGGTCAGCGCCGGAGCTCATGCCGCGACCTCGCGGGAACGCCGCACCACGGCGGCGAACTGCAGCAGGTAGAAGATGCCCGCGATCCAGTACAGGACGATGCCCCACCAGCACAGCGCCCAGCCGCTGGCGTACGCGATGTCGTGCACCGCGCCCGTCGGCACGGCCCAGGCCAGCAGCAGGATCGGGAAGCCCATCAGCAGGATGAACGTCGCCGTCTTGCCGAGGTAGTGCACGGGCAGCGGGCCGTGGCCGAGCTTGCGCAGCACCGGGAAGGTGAGCATGAGCAGCACGTCGCGGGCCAGCAGCGCGACCGTGAACTGCCAGGGCACGATGTCGCGCACCGTGAACGCGAGCAGCGTGGCCAGGATGTAGAGGCGGTCGGCGGCCGGGTCCAGCAGCTCGCCGACGCGGCTCACCTGGCCCAGCCGGCGGGCCAGGTAACCGTCGATCCAGTCGGTGGTGCCGCCCAGGCCGAGCACGACCACGGCCCAGCCGACCTCGTCGGCGACCAGGAAGAGGTAGAGGAAGAGCGGCACGCCGAGCAGGCGGGCGAAGCTGATCAGGTTGGGGATGGTGAGGACGCGGTCGCGCGATTGCGCGCGAGCATCGCCCAGCGGCTGCTGAGCCACCGAGGCCTCCCCTCCGCCGCCGGCCACAAAAGCGACAGCCGGCACAGGCCGGCCGTATTCACCCGAATCTCCGGACATGATCCGCCGATTCACGACCCCCAGTTGTACCACGTTGCCGCGGGCGGCTGCCGACACGGCCGCAGGCGTCGGCGACGGTGCGGGGAAAGGGCGCACCCGCAGTACGGGTACGCCCTTTTTGTCCCTTTTTATCAGAGTGCGGTGCAGACCGGCACCGGGGTGCCGTTGGTGCCCTGGTAGCTGGCGAGGAAGCCGGTCGCCGTGCCCGCGCCGGGCGTCAGCAGCCCGTTCCAGCTGACGTTGAGCGCGGTCACGGTCGCGCCGCTCTGGGTGTACTGCCCGTTCCAGCTCTGCGAGATCACCTGGCCGTTCGGGAAGGTGAACCGCACCGACCAGCCGCTGATCGGCACCGTGCCGTTGTTGGCCACGCGCAGCTCACCCTGGAAGCCGCCGGGCCACTGGCCGATGATCACGTACGTCACCGAGCAGGACTTGCCCGCGCCGCCCGACGGAGACGGCGACGGCGACGGCGGACGCGACGGGCTCGGCGACACCGACGGCGGGGCCGACGGGCTCGGCGAGGCCGAGGGGGACGCCGAGGCCGACGGGGACGGCGGGTTCGACGGCGTCACGCCGCTGAGCGCCGCGGTCAGCGCCGGGTACCAGCGGTCCGACATCTTCTGGTCGCCGGCCGCGTTGGGGTGCACGCCGTCGTAGGTGTCGGTGGCCGTGTTGAAACCGGTCCACTGGTCGACGACGGTGATCGGCGACTGCGCGGTGGTCTTGCCCGCGGCCCAGGACGGGATCGCGTTGTTGAACGACACCACCCGCGCCGCACACTCGGTGCAGCTGGACGGGTTCATCGGGATGATCTTCGCCACCAGGATCCGCATGGCCGGGTTGCTGGCCCGCATCTGGTCGACCAGCTTGCTGAAGGCCGTCAGGATCTGCGTGTTGGGCAGGTTTGACCACACGTCGTTGGTGCCGAAGTGCATCAGCACGACGTCGGGCAGGGTCGCCGACAGCCAGCCGACGAGCTGGTTCTGATTGGCCACGTTGGTGGCCAGGAAGCCGCCGTGGCCTTCGTTGTCGCCGTCATGAGCGACCCCGCAGCCCTGCGCGGGCAGCGTGCCGACCATGTCGATGTTGGTGTAGCCGGTGCTCTGCAGCCGGTTCCACAGCGTCGCCCGCCAGCAGCCGGGCGAGCCGGTGATCGAGTCGCCGAGCGCCATGATGCGGGTCGGGACGGCGGCCGCGCTGCCGGTGGGAGCTGCGACGACGACGGCCGTCGCGGCCACGAGTGTGCCCAGCAGCGCCATCAGCGCCGCCCTCACGGTGGGCCTGGACATGAGCGAATCCCCTCACTGGGACGCGCGAAGACATCCGCCGCCCACGCGGAGGACCCCACGCTGGTACGAGACAGGACGTCGCTGCGGCACGGCGCAGTCGACGAGATCAGGGTGCGGCCCGGCTCCCGGGGGCCGTCAGAGCCCACCGTCGATATTAGAGGGCGCGGCGGCTACGGCGAAACAGAGCTGACCAGCAGCACGAACAGCAGTGCCACCGCGACGATGCCGACACAGGCCGCCACCAGCACCAACGTGTGCTGCGGCAGCCGCCGCGCGGCCGGCGCCGCGGCCTGCCGCCCGGCACGTTCCGGCGCGGCGGGCTCCACGGCCGGCTCGTTCAGGTACGGCGGCAGGTACACGGTCGTGCTGAAGGTCGGCGCGGCGAGCACCGACGGCGGCTCGTACCCGGCCGGGGTCAGGTGGTCCCACAGCGCCGAGGCCTGCTCCTCCTGCTCCGGCTGCGCCCAGGCGTCCGCCGGTGCCGCCCGCTGCTGCGGCACGGGGTCCGGGAGCGGGGCAGGTGACTGGCGTGCGGCTCCTCCGGCGAGTTCGACCGGGGAGATCGGGGCGTCCGGGATCAGGCCGACGCCGCACCGGTGGCGCGGATCGGCGACGGCCCGGCCGGCGGCGGTGATCATCGCGTGCACCGGGTCGGCCGGGTCCAGCCCGGCGGCGTACTCGCGCGCCTCGGCCAGCAGCTCGTGCGCGTCGTTGAAACCGCCGCAGTCGCGCCACATGGCGGCCAGGCGCAGCTGCATGCGGATGCCGACGGGATGCGCCGCGCCGTGCGCGCGCCGGTGCTCGTCGATGACCGTGGCCAGGCGCAGCCGCGCCGTCACGCAGTGGCCCTGCGCGTGCTCGACGGTGGCCAGGTCGCCCCGCGCCGCCAGCACCCGGTCCGAGTCCGGGCCGTCGAGCTCGGAGTACGCCGCGATCAGGTCGAGGTAGCGCTGCACCGCGCGGGCATGCACGCCCACCCTGGCCAGCACCGCGGCCAGCAGCCCGAGCGCGTGCAGGGTGCGCCGGTCGCGTTCGCCGTACAGCGCCCGCGACGCCGCGAAGCCGTAGGCGGCCCAGCCCCGGGCGGCGTACGGCTCGCCGAGCCCGAGCAGCACGCCGGTCTCCAGCACCACCGCCTCGGCGACGACCGGCGTGGCCTGGGCCGGGTCGGTCGGCACCGTGCCCAGGGCGGCGGACAGCAGGTCGTGCGCGGCCGACAGCGTCCCGGCCGCGATGTGCTCGCGCGCCCGTGCCACCACGTGCTCTCCGACCGGCATCGCCGCCCGCACCCCCTCGTCACCCGTCCGCGGACCGCCACCATGCCGCGTGGAGACCCTCGGGCGCCAGCCCTGGGAGGGTTACGTCACCAAACCGACCCGCCACCGCCGACCGGCGAACGGTCGGCGGTGGGCGCACCCACCGGGCACGGCCCGGGTCAACGGGGGCCGTCGTACGAACGTGAACCGACCTAGGATCGGCGCATGACCCGCCCGGCGACCCCGAATCCCTGGCCCCGCATGACCGACCGGCACCACGGCGACCCCGACCGGGTCGCGGTCATCCTGCCCGGCGGCGGCTACACACCCGCCAGGCCGCTGCTGCACCTGGCCCGCATCGTGCTCGCCCACCACGGCTGGAGCGTGCAGGAGCGGTGGTGGCAGCCACCGGCCACCCCCGACCTCGACGAGCGCGCCGGCTGGGTCGTCGCACAGGCCGTCGCCGCCGTCGAGGCCGAGTCCGCGAAGCGGATCATGCTGGTCGGCAAGTCGCTGGGCACGCTGGCCGCGCCGGTCGCCGCCGAACGCCACCTGCCCGCGATCTGGTTCACGCCGCTGATGTTCCACGCCTCGGTGGTCGACGCGCTCGGCGCGACGCAGGCCCCGACCCAGCTGTTCGGCGGTGCCGCGGACTTCTCCTGGGACCCGCGGCTGGCCGACGATCTCGGCCTGCCGTGCCTGGAGCTGGCCGGCGCCGACCACTCGCTGGAGCACCCCGACGACCCGGTCCGCAGCGCGGAGAACCTGCTCCGCGTCACCCGCCGCCTGCACGAGTTCGTGGGCGGCCTGTGACCGGCTCACGCCGGTGAAGGCCTCGCGGCTGGTGTCGCTGCTGCTCACCTTGCAGCAGCGGCGTTCCGCGCGGGCTGCGGAGCTGGCGCAGCTGTTCGAGGTCTCGGTGCGCACCGTGTACCGCGATGTCGCCGCGCTGCAGGCCGCCGGGGTGCCGCTGTGGACCGAACCCGGCCGCGCCGGCGGCATCCGGCTGCTGGACGGCTGGCGCACCCGCCTGGACGGGCTCACCGGCGCCGAGGCCGCCGCGCTGTTCGCCGGGGCGGCCCCGGCGGCGCTCGCCGAGCTGGGGCTCGGCTCGGTGCTGCTGGCCGCGCAGGCCAAGGTGCTCGCGACACTGCCCGAACCGCTGCGCGACCGGGCCCGCACCATCGCCCAGCGCTTCCACCTGGACGCGCCCGGCTGGTTCCACCGCGGCGAGGAACTGCCGCACCTGATGAGCATCGCCGAGGCGGTATGGAAGCAGCGCCGCGTCACCGTGCGCTACCGGCGCGCCGACGGCTCGGTGCGCCGCGCGCTGGAGCCGTACGGGCTGGTCCTCAAGGCCGGGGTCTGGTATCTCGTGGCCCGCGTCCCCGATGCCGACGCGGTGCGCACCTACCGGCTGGCCCGGATCACCGCCGTCGAACCGGGCGGCGACCGGTTCGAGCTGCTGCCGCTGGGCGCGGAGGTCGAGATCCTGGCCCCGGAGCAGTTGCGGGCCGAGTTCGCCGCGGTCGGCGCCGCGATCGCGGCCCGCAACTCCTGACCCGGGTCAGCGGTAGCCGGTCGGGTCGATCGGGCCGTTCTCGGCCGAGCCGTGCTCGGCGAAGTAGCGCCAGATGTCGGGGACCGAACCGTCCAGGTCGGTGAGGCCGTACTCGTGCGCGAGCGCGGCGCTGGACAGCGAGGCGCCCGTCCACCGGGCCCGCTCGGGGTCGGCGGCCAGCGCGGCCACGCCCCGGCCCAGGTACGTCGGGGTCTCGGACAGGATGAAGTGCGGCGCCTTCGCCGCGCCGTCCGCCCAGTCCTGCTCGGTGACGCCGAAGTGGTCGAGCATCGCCTCCGAGCGCAGGAAACCGGGCGTGACCACGAGCGCGGTGCCGCCGTGCGGCTGGAGTTCGGCGGACTGGGCCAGCGCGATGCGCGACACCGACGTCTTGGTCAGGTCGTAGAAGAAGGAGTTGCGGTACTTCCGGTTGTACTCGTCGGTGCCGTCGGTGACCTCGACGACCAGCCCGCCCGGATGCCGGACCAGCAGCGGCAGCGCGGCATGGCTGGTGATGATGTGGGTGTGCAGGCCGAGCCCGAGCATGCGCAGGCCGCCGTCGAGGGACTGCTCCCAGAGCGGCTTGCCCCACTCGGCATAGTCGTCGCCGCCCCACACGTCGTTGACCAGGATGTCGAGCCGGCCGTGCGCGGCGTCGATCCGCGCCACCAGCGCCCTGACCTCGTCGGGCACGAGGTGGTCGACGCGCACCGCGATGCCCTCGCCACCGGCCGCGGTGACCAGGTCGGCGGTGTCCTCGATGGTCTCCGGCCGGTCCATCTCGGACCGCTGGGCGCGGGTGCTGCGACCGGTGACGTAGACGGTGGCGCCGGCCCGGCCGAGTTCGACCGCGATGGCCCGCCCGCACCCGCGGGTCGCGCCCGCCACCAGGGCTATCTTGCCGTGAAGGTTCTGCTGCATGAGTCCATCGTCGCGGCGAACCTTGACAGGTTCCGTCAGGTTTCCCGGCGATTCCGCGCCGAGGCGACACTGGTCCGGTGCTGATCGTCTTCTCCGGGTTGCCCGGTGCCGGCAAGACCACGCTGAGCCGGCCGGTCGCGACCGCGCTCGGCGCGACCTGGCTGCGGGTGGACGCCATCGAGTCGGCCCTGTGGCGGGCCGGCGTCGACCCGGCCCAGCCCACCGGCCTGGCCGCGTACGTGGTGGCGGACGCGCTCGCCGACGCGCACCTGGCGATGGGCGCGACCGTGGTGGTCGACGCGGTCAACGCGGTCGAGCAGGCTCGGGCCGGGTGGCGGAACCTCGCCGCGCGGCACGGCACAGTGATGTACGCCATCGAGGTGATCTGCACCGATGCGGCGGAGCACCGCCGCCGCGTCGAGCAGCGCAGACCCGAGCACGATCAGGCCTTCCAGCCCAGCTGGGACGACGTGCGCACGCGCGAGTTCACGCCATGGCGCGAGCCACGGCTGCTGGTCGACACCGCCGCCCACGACACGCCCGAGCTCGTGACTCTCATATTGGGGGGCATTCGCGCGCAAGGCACGCCCGCGTGAGCTAGCGTCGGCTCCATGCCTATTCGCACCGCAACAGCCCGCTGGCAGGGAACGCTCACCGAGGGGTCCGGCACCATCGCGACCGGCAAGGGTGGCCTGCAGGGCAACTATTCGTTCAAGTCCCGTTTCGAGGAGGGTGAGGGCACCAACCCCGAGGAGCTCATCGCCGCCGCGCACTCCGGCTGCTTCTCGATGGCGTTCTCCAAGCAGCTGTCGGACGCGGGCTTCCCGCCCAACGCCGTGGTGACCAACGCCAACGTCCACCTGGACAAGACCGACGCCGGCATGACGGTGACCCGGATCGACCTGGTGACCACCGGCGACGTGCCCGGCATCGACGAGGCGCAGTTCCAGAAGCTGGCCGAGGCCGCCAAGGCCGGCTGCCCGATCTCCCGCCTGCTGTCGCCCGGCGCCGAGATCACGCTCAACGCCACGCTGCAGGCCTGATCCGCTCCCGGCGCGGCCGCTGACCAGCGATCGCGCCGGGCCGACACAGCAGACCTGTTTCCGGGTCGGGGTCCGCGGCCAGTCCGCCGATCCCGACCCGGACCTTGCCGTCCCCGGCGGTCACGATCCCGCGCGGCGGGCGACCGTGAGCAGGTGAGAGCTGGCGCCCCATAGGTGGGGCACCCCCTCGACCTCGCGCATCAGGGTCAGCGCCCGCGCGGTCCGCTGCTCGTCGGCGAGGATCTCCGGCAGTTGCCGCACGGTCCACAGCGGACCCTCGATCGCGGCGATCCGGTCCAGCTCCAGCCCCGCCTCCGCCACCTCGACCGGCAGCTCGTCGGGCTGGTGGAAGTACGCGGTGGTGAACCAGTTCGGCACCTCATCGGGGTTGCGGTGCACGCCCGTGGCGAGCGCGCCGTCCATCATCCGCGCGAATGCCGGGTCGTCGGCGAAGCCCTTGGCGTAGCCGTCGACCAGCGTCGCGTACCGGCTGATGGTCGCGGCGAGCACCAGCCCGCCGGGCCGCACCACACGCGCGGCCTCGCCCCACGCGGCGAGCCGGTCGGCACGATCGACCAGGTGGTACAGCGGACCGAACAGCAGCACCACGTCCCGGCTCGCGTCGGGCTCGGCGAGCCGGCGGGCGTCGCCGACCGCCGCGGTCACTCCCGGCAGCTCGGACGCCGCCGCCACGTGTTCGGGCATCGGATCGACGACGTGCACGGCATGCCCGGCGGCGGCCAGCGGGCCCGCGTACACCCCGGTCGCGCCGCCGACGTCGAGGATGGACAGCGGGCCGGGCGGCAGCACCCTGCCGAGCAGGTCCCAGGTGCGCAGGAACTCCCAGCGCCCGTTTCCCGCGCCGAGGCGGGAGGTCTCGCCGCCGCGCTGGTAGTACCGCCTGATCTCCGTCTGCATGCTCGTGATCGTGCGTGGGTGGCGCCGACCCGGCAACCGGGTTTCAGCCCGGCAAGGGCAGCTCTCAGCAGCGCCCATGTCGGTGCGAACCCGGCCGGCCGGAAGTCCGTCGCCCGGCCGCCGCGCCGCCGCCCGGCGGTGCCGTCCCCGTCGGCCGGTCGGCGGTCCCCGCCATCGCTCCGGCGGCGATCGTGCCCGAAAGTCCACCTCGCGACGGTGGCCGGCGGCGGTAGTGTCGCCGCGTGACGGAGCCCGAGGTGACCGAGGTGCTGGTGCCCCCGACCCTGGGCGTCGTCGCGTCGATCGGCGACCTGGCCGAGGGCCGGGACTGGCTGGACTCGCTGCCCGGGCTCATCGCCGAGCTGCGTGAGGGCTGGGCGCTGCGGCTGGGCGCGCCGTGGACCGGCGGCAGCTGCTCGTGGGTCGCGCCTGCGGAGCTGCCCGACGGACGGCCCGCCGTGCTGAAGATCAGCTGGCCGCATCCGGAGATGATGGGCGAGGCCGCCGCGCTGCGGGTGTGGCACGCGCACGGCGCGGTCACCCTGCACGCCCACGACGGCGTGCGGCACGCGCTGCTTCTGGAACGGGCAGACCCCGGCACCACGCTCGGTGACAGCGACGGGCTGCCCGCCGAGGAGCGGCTGCTCATCGCCGCGGGGTTGCTGAACCGGCTGTGGTCCGCGCCGGTCGCCGACCCGGGCGGGTTCGACCTGCTCAGCCACGTGACCGCACGCTGGGCCGGGCTCATCGAGCAGCGGATGGCCCGGCTGCGGCCCGGGTTCGACCCCGGACTGGTCGCGCTCGGTGCCCGGCTGCTGCGGGAACTGCCCACCACGGCGGCGCGCCGGGTGCTGGTGCACGGGGACGTCAACCCCGGCAACATCCTGGCCGCGCGGCGCGAGCCGTGGCTGGTCATCGACCCGAAGCCGATGGTCGGCGATCCCGGCTACGACCCGTGGAAGCTGGTCGAGCAGATCGACGACCCGTTCCGGCACCCGAATCCGGCCGCCGTGCTGCGGCGGCGATTCGCCCTGTTCGGCCAGGTCACCGGCGAGGACCCGGCCCGGCTGGCAGCCTGGGCCGCGGCGCGGCGGGTGGAGGACTCGCTGTGGTGGGTCTCCCGCGGCAACCCGCCCAGCCACCGCGCCATGGCCGAGGCCGCCATCCTGGCCTCCATCGCCGGCCTGTGACCGCTACTCGCTGATATCGATCGAGTACATCACCGATCGAGTTCGCGCAGTTGGTTGAAGTCGAACCCGCCTTCGTCCGCGACTGCCTGCGATTCCCGTAGCGCACGCTCACGACGCGAGCGGCTCTCCTCAACGGCGAAGCGCAAGGCAGCGTTGACCGTGTCGTTCTTCGTCGCCGTGCCAAGGGCGATCATCGCCTCGTCCAGGAGATCGTCTTTCACTTCAAGCACGATCTTCGTCACGGCAACTCCTCTGGCAAGGCCGACCATCCGAGATCGAGGCTTGGCACGCAAACGGAGTCAAGCGGTCTCGAGGAAGGCGCCGGCGGCGCGGGCGGCGCGGTCGGGGTCGGCGGCGCGGATGGCCTCGACGAGGTCGTCGTGGGCGACGTACTTGTCCGCGGTGAGGGTCTCGCCGATCTGCTGGCTGAGGCTGGCCCGCAGCGCACCGCCGAAGGAGGCGTAGAGCTCGGCGAGCATGGCGTTGTGCGCGGCCGCGACGATCGCGACGTGCAGGTCGGCGTCGGTGGCCACGAAAGCCGCCGCGTCGCCGTCGCGCCACAGCTGCTCGCGCCGGGCCAGCAGCGCGTCCATCAGCTCCAGGTCGGCGGGCGTACGCCGGACCGCGGCGAGCCTGGCCGCCTCCACCTCGAAGGCGCGGCGCACCTCGACGGCCTCGGCGATCTCGGCCGCGGCCAGCCGCCGGGCGACCACGCCGGTGAGTTCGTGGGTGGCGGTGACGTAGGTGCCGGAGCCCTGCCGGCATTCCAGGACCCCGGCGTGCACCAGGGCGCGCACCGCCTCGCGGACCGTGTTGCGGCCCACGCCCAGCGCCGCGACCAGGTCGGGTTCGGTGGGGATGCGGCTGCCGACCGGCCACTCGCCGGTGGCGATCTGCGTGCGCAGCTGCTCGATCACCTGGGGCACCAGGGTCTGGCGGGACGGTGTGCGCAGTGTCATTGGTTACATCCCCGGTCCGAAATTCATCCCATGATTCTACGATCGGAGGTATGCCACCGCCAGTCACCGCCGCGGCCACGCCGCCGATCGTGTCGCCGATGATCGCACCCCGCGTGACGCCGCCGACACCGGCCGTACCGGCACCTCGGTCCGCCGTACTGATCCTGGTCGGCATCCTGCTGGTCGCGCTGAACCTGCGCGCCGCCATCACGAGCCTCGGCGCGCTGCTCGACGAGGTGACCACCGGCCTGCACCTGTCCGGCACCGTCGCCGGGGTCATCACCACGCTGCCCGCGCTGGCGTTCGCGGGCTTCGGCGCGTTCACGCCGTGGCTCGCCCGGCGGCTGCCCCCGGCCCGCATCCTGGTCGGCGCGATGGGCCTGCTGGCGGTCGGGCAGCTGCTGCGGGCGGTCAGCGGTTCGCCGTGGACCTTCGTGCTCACCAGCGCCATCGCGCTGGCCGGCATCGCCATCGCCAACGTGCTGCTGCCGGTGCTGGTCAAGGAGCACTTCCCGCACCGGGCCGGGCTGATGACCGGCGTCTACTCGATGACCCTCATCCTCGGCACCACCACCGCGTCGGCCGCCTCGGTGCCGATCGCGCACGCCGTCGGCGACTGGCGCGCCGGGCTCGGCGTCTGGGCGCTGCTGGCCGCCGTCGCCGTCCTGCCCTGGCTCGGCCCGGCGCTGCGGCGCACACCCGGATCGGCGGGCGGCGGCACACGGCGGGCGGCGACCCGGGTGCGGCCCGCCCGTACCCGGCTGGGCTGGGCGATGGCGATCTACTTCGGCGCGCAGTCGCTGTCCGGGTACGCCACCATGGGCTGGCTGGCGAAGATGTTCCGCGACGCGGCGTTCACGCCCACCGACGCCGGGCTGCTGCTGGCCGGCGTGACCGCGATCGGGGTGCCGTTCGCGCTGCTCATGCCGACGCTGGCGGGCAAGCTGCGGGACCTGCGCCCGCTGGTGCTGCTGATGTCCGCCGCCATGATCGCCTCCTACCTCGGCCTGGCGCTGGCCCCGCACGCCGGGGCGATCGCCTGGGTGGCCCTGCTGGCGCTCGGCCAGGCGGCGTTCCCGCTGGCCCTGGCGATGATCGGGATGCGGGCGCGGACCGGCGAGGGCGTGGTGGCGCTGTCGGCGTTCGCGCAGAGCACCGGCTACCTGATCGCCGCGCTCGGCCCGCTGCTGGTCGGCGTCCTGCACGAGCTGACCGGCGGCTGGCAGCTGCCGCTCGGCTTCCTGGTCGCCGCCGCGGTGGTGCAGGCCTTCGCCGGGCTCGCCGCGGCGCGGCCCCGTTACCTGGAGGACGAGGCCGGGCTGGTGAACGCGCCCACCACCGTCGACGCCCACGCGGGCCGGACCGTGCCGGCCGGGTCATGACCGCGGTCACAGTGCGCCCGGCGCGGCGACGCCGGATGGTTGGGTAAGGACCGTGACCCCCGCGCCAGCCCAACGACGCACCCTGATCCTGGTCCTCGGCAGCATGTCCGCCTTCGGCGCGCTGTCGTTCGACATGTATCTGCCCGCCTTCCCCACCATCGCCGCCGACCTGCGCGTCTCCCCCGCCGCCGTGCAGCTGACCTTGACCGTGGCACTGATCGGCATCGCCCTGGGCCAGTTCGTCATGGGTCCGCTGTCCGACCGCTGGGGCCGGCGCAGGCCCATCGTCGCGGGCACCGCGCTGTTCTTCGTGTCCTCCGCGCTGATCACCGTCGCGCCGAACATCGAGACCATGACGGCGCTGCGGCTGGTGCAGGGCTTCGCGGGCGGCATCGGCATCGCGATCTCCCGCGCCGTGGTGCGCGACCTGTACTCCGGCGCGGAGGCCTCGCGCTTCTTCTCCCGGCTCACCCTGGTCTTCGGCGTCGCGCCGGTGGTCGCGCCCACCATCGGCGCGGCGGTGCTGGAGTTCACCAGCTGGCGCGGCGTGTTCGCGCTGCTCGCCCTGTACGGCCTGACCATGGTGGTGGTCGGGTGGCGCTTCCTGCCGGAGACGCTGCCTGTCGAGCGCCGCCGCACCGGCGGGCTGGCCGAGGTCGGCCGCGGCTTCCGGGTGCTGGCCGCCGACCGCCGGTTCTGGGGCTACACCGCCGCGCAGGGGCTGACCTTCGCCGGGCTGTTCGCCTACCTGTCCAGCGGCTCGTTCGTGCTGCAGGAGGTGTACGGCGTCTCCGCGCAGGCGTACGGGCTGATCTTCGGTATGAACGCGCTCGGCCTGGTCGCGGTCGGGCAGCTCAACGCCCGCCTCGTCGGCCGGCGCACGCCGCGGGCGCTGCTGTTCGCGGCGCTGGCGGGCGCGGTCGCCGCCGGGATTCTCATGATCGGCGGCGCGGGGCTGCACAGCCTCACCATCGTGGTCGCCATGCTGTTCGTCTACATCGCCAGCCTCGGCATGGTCGCCCCGAACAGCACCGCGCTGGCGCTGGACGGCCACGCGCAGATGGCGGGCACCGCCGCCGCGCTGATGGGCGCGGTGCAGTCGGTGATCGGCGCGATCGCCGGGCCGATCGTGGCCGCGCTCGGCGCGTCCAGCGGCATGCCCATGGCCGCGGCCATGTTCGGCTTCGCCGCCCTGTCCGTCGTCACCGCGACCGTGCTGACCCGCCCCGGACAGCCGAAACTCGCTTGATCGGGGTGGGCCGGGCTGGCCACCATACGCCGGTGACGACCATGGCCCAGCTGCTGCGCGACAACCGATACCTGGCGTTCTGGCTGGGCCAGGTGACCAGCGTCGTGGGCACCGCCCTGTCGTTCGTCGCGCTGCCGGCGCTCATCCTGCCCGCCCGCGGGCCGCAGGCGTTCGCCCTGATCCTGGCCGCCGAGGCGGTGGCGGGCGTGCTGCTCCTGCTGGCCGGCGGGGTCGTCGCCGACCGCTATTCACGCACCGCGGTGATGGCCGTGTCCGACGTGGTGCGCGTGGCCGGGGTCGCCGGGCTGCTCGCCTTCGGCGCGCGCGGCCCGCTGTGGCTGCCGCTGGTCGCGGCGTGCCTGCTCGGCATCGGCTCAGCGCTGTACGACCCGGCGCACCGCGCGGCCCTGCCCCAGCTGGTGCCCGACGAGCTGCGGCAGAAGGCCAACGCGCTCGACTCCGCGACCAAGCGCTTCGGCGCGGCCGGTGGCGCGCTGCTCGGCGCGGCGCTGGTCACCGCGGTCGGCCCGCAGGACGCGCTGCTCATCGACCTGGCCACGTTCGTGGTCAGCCTGGGCACGCTGCTGTGGGTGCGGCTGCCCCGGGTCAGCGGCGGCGAGCCCGCGCGCGGGGTGCGGGCCATGCTGGCCGAGGCCGCGGCGGGCGTACGCGAGGTGCGCCTGCGTCCCTGGGCGCTGGTCATCATGGTGCAGGGCACCGTGCAGGTGTTCTTCCTGTTCGGCCCCAACTTCGCGCTGCTGCCGATCGTCAGCCTGGAGCGGTTCGGGCCGGCCGCCTTCGGCTGGCTCAGCGCCGCCACCTCCGTCGGCATGATCGTCGGGTCGGCGGCGGCGAGCCGGATCCGCACGGCGCGTCCGGGGCTGTGGGCGATGAACGTCCTGCTCCCGTGCGCCCTGCTGCCGGTCTGCCTGGCCGTGCCGGTGCCGCTGGCGATCTGGTGCGCGGTGCAGGTCGTGGCGTGGTCCGGGATCGGCGTCTTCTTCGTGCTGTGGTTCACGGCCCTGCAACGCGAGTTCCCCGCCGAGGTGCAGGGACGGGTCTTCGCCCTGGAGTCGCTGGGCAACTTCGCGCTGCAGCCGGTGGCGATCGCGGTCGCGCCGCTGCTCGCGCTCGGTGTCGGCATGCCCGTGTTCGCGGCGGTCGCCGTGGTCGCGCTGCTGGTGTCGACGTACGCGGTGTTCGCCGTGCCGGGCGTCGACCGGCTGCGCACGCCGGAACGAGCCGCACCGGCCGTGCCCGCCGTCACCGAAGGCTGACCGTGCCGGGGCGGCCGCGCCACGAGGACGGGCCACCCCGGCGGCACGGATTCACTCGGTGGGGCTCGGCGTGGCTCCCAGCATCTGCCGCAGCTGCGCGAGTTCCGCCGTCTGGCTGGTCTTGACCTGCTCGGCGAGCTGCTTGGCCGATGGGTTGACGCCGTTGGCGAGCTCTGCCGTCGCGGAGGCGATGGCGCCCTCGTGGTTGGGGATCAGCAGTTCCACGAACTTCTGGTCGAACTGCTCGCCGCTCAGGCTCTGCAGCTGGCTCAGCTCCTGGGCGGGCGGCATGGACGGCATGCCGGGGCCCATGGACGGCAGCGGCGGCAGCGCCGTGCCGGACGGCATCGCCGGCACCGGCACGCCCCACTGGGTCAGCCAGGTGGTCAGCTGCTGGATCTGCGGTCCCTGCTCGGCCTCGATCTGCGTGGCGAGCTGCTTGACGCCGACCGCCTGAGCCCGCTCCACCCCCTGCTGGGCCAGCCACAATGCCTGCTGGCGCAGTGCGATCAGCTGCTGGGCGAACATGATGTCGCTGTCGTTGAACTGGGCTGTCGGGCTGGCCTGCACGACCGGCGCGACCGGGGCGGCGGGCGGCGTCTGCGTCGTCGCGCAGCCGCCGAGCGCGACGCCGGCGGCCAGGACCGCGACGGTGGCCGCGAGGGTACGAGCGGGATTCATGTGGTTCTCCGTTTCAGCAGCGAAAGCCCTTCAGTACCTTAAGTCCGACGAGCGGTACTTATAGGACGTTTCACAAACCCCACCCTCTTGACCGGCCGGAGCGGATAGGGCATCCTGGGAGCGCTTCCATCTTCTGATGTCTATGCGATAGACATCACCCCTCCGGTGTGGACCGGGGCCCGGCGCCGCACAACGCCGGGCCCCGAGGGCTTCGCCGGTCCCGCCCGCGCCGCGTGATCCACCACCGGTAGCCTGCGAACATGGCCGACGCGACACGCAGTGCGCTGCTCCGACCGCTGACTTCGCGCTCGCCCGACGAGCCGCACCGCGCCGCCACCCCGCTGGAGCTGTTCTTCGACCTGTGTTTCGTGGTCGCGGTCGCCCAGGCGGCCGCCGAACTGCACCACGCGATCGCCGGGAACCACGTCGGCCACGGGGTGCTCGGCTTCCTGACCGTGTTCTTCGCGATCTGGTGGGCCTGGGTCAACTTCAGCTGGTTCGCCTCCGCGTACGACAACGACGACGTCGCATACCGGCTGACCACCCTGGTGCAGATCGCGGGCGCGCTAATCCTGGCCGCGGGCGTGCCCCGCGCCTTCGAGCACGACGACTGGAAACTCATCACCCTCGGCTACGTGGTGATGCGGCTGGCCATGGTCACCCAGTGGCTGCGTGTACGGCACGACGACCCGCCCCGGCGCACCACCGCCACCCGGTTCGCCGTCGGCATCCTGCTCGTCCAGGTCGGCTGGGTGCTGCGGCTGCTGCTGCCGCCGGAGTGGGGCCTGCTCTCGTTCCTCGTGCTGGTCGTCTGCGAGCTGCTGGTGCCCCTGTGGGCCGAACGCGGCCGGCCGACCATGTGGCACCCGCACCACATCGCCGAGCGCTACAGCCTGTTCACGCTGATCGTGCTCGGCGAGTCCGTGCTCGCCGCGACGGTGGCCATCGAGGCCGCGTCCGGCACCGGCTACACCTCCGCGCTGATCTGGCTGGCCGCGGCCGGGCTGGTCATCGTGTTCGCGATGTGGTGGCTCTACTTCGACCGCCCCGCGCACGACCTGCTGACCTCGTTCGCCACCGCCTTCCGCTGGGGATACGGCCACTACTTCATCCTGGCCTCGGCCGCGGCGGTCGGGGCGGGGCTGGCGGTGGTCGCCGACTACGACACCCGCTCCGCGCACATGTCGGGAGTGGTCGCGGCGTACGCCGTCGCCGTGCCGGTCGCGGTCTACCTGCTCAGCCTGTGGCTGCTGCAGGTCTGCCCGCACCACCGCGGGCTGGTCGTGTACGCGTTCCCGGTCACCGTGGTGCTGGTGCTGCTGGCCCCGTTCACGCCCGCGCCGATCCAGGTGATCGCCGTGCTGCTGGCGGCGCTGGTGTCCGTGGTGGTGCTCGCGGGATCCGGCCGCGGGCGAGCGCCCGCCCCCGAGCACTGACGCCCGGCGTCAGTGCGGGGACCAGCCGAAGGCGGGGCGGCGGCGCTCGACGAAGGCGGCGATGCCCTCGGCGGCCTCGCCGGACTCGGCCATCTGACGGTGCCAGTAGGACACCCGGGTGTCGTCGTGGTGGCCGTCGCCGGCCATCGTCACGATCTCCTTCGCGGCGACCTGGGTCAGCAGCGACCGGCCGGCCAGCGTCGCGGCGAACGAGGCGACCCGGTCGGCCAGCCGGCCCGCCGGGTGCAGCTCGTCGACCAGGCCCACCCGCAGCGCCCGGTCGGCGTCGATCAGCTCGGCGGAGTACAGCAGGTGCTTGGCCGCGGCCGGGCCGATCAGCGCGACCAGCCGCCGGGTGGTCGGCGCGGGGTAGACGATGCCCAGCCGCGCCGGGGTGACCCCGAAGCGGCTGCCCTCGGCGGCGAAGCGCAGGTCACAGGCGACCGCGAGCTGGCAGCCGCCGCCGACGCAGTCGCCGTCGATCTGGGCCACCGTCGGTTTCGGAAACCGGGCCAGCCGCTCCTCGGCCAGCACCGCCAGGTTGCGGTCGCCGTCGGCGATCAGCCGGTCCACCTCGGTGATGTCGGCTCCCGCACAGAAGGCGCCGCTCGCGCCGGTGAGCACCAGCACCCGCACGTCCGGGTCGCCGGCGAGGTCGTCGAGCAGTTCCGGCAGCCGGGCCCACATGTCGTTGGTCATGGCGTTGCGCCGGGCCGGGTTGACGATCCGGATCGTCGCGACGTGCCCCGACAGCTCCAGGTCCAGACGGGGCGGGACGGCGGCGGGCGGCTCGGTCACCTGGCGGCCTTTCTGCGGGTACGGCGGGCGGGTGCATCGTGCCACAATGCCGAACGTGGATGAGCGGAGATCGCCGAAGGTGCTGTCGCTGGCGTGGGGCGAGATCGAGGTCGAGGGCGTGGGCCGGGTCAAGGACGCCGCGCTGCACCCCGGCGGCGGCGGGGCGTGGGACTGGAACACCACCGGCACCCGGCACTCCCCCGGCATCCAGCCCGCCGACGTCGAGCCGCTGCTGGCGGCGGGGGCGACCTCGGTGGTGCTGTCGCGGGGCCAGCAACTGGTGCTGCAGGTGATGCCGGAGACCGAGGCCTACCTGGCCGAACGCGGCGTCGACGTGCACATCGCCGAGACCCGGGAGGCGGTGCGCGTCTACAACCTGCTGGCCGACGCGGGCGTACGGGTGGCCGCGCTGCTGCACTCGACCTGCTGACCCGATCAGCCCATCGAGACCCGCGCCAGCCAGCCCTCCAACAGGTCACGGTCGCCGTGCACGTGGACCTGCGCGAAGTCGAGCGGCAGCCGGCGGTAGAGGATCAGCAGCAGCTCGGTGAGCGGTGCCTGCAGTGCGACGTCCGCCTTCTCGTGGCCGTGCCGCCAGGTGACGCCGTCCGGGCCGAGCGCGATGAGCCATTCGGCGGCCAGGGGCTCGACGGTGTCGGTGGCGTGCAGGTGGATGGTGCGCGGCGGGCCGAACAGCTCGGGCAGCTTCGTGAACACGCGCGTGCCCACCTGCGGATCGGTGGCCATCTCCAGGAGTTCGTCGACGGCGTCGGCGGCCAGGTCGGGCGCGAGGGTGTAGCCCGCGCCGGTGGTCAGCGCGGCGTCCGCGCGGTGCACGAGGATGTCGCACGCGGCCCGGCGGGCCCAGAAGGTCAGCGTCTGCAGCAGACCGAAGATCTCGGCGACGTCCTGCGCATCGCGTTCCCGCAGGCTCCGGGCGTACGCGTCCGCGCCGTCCTGCATCCAGGTGGTCAGCGTGTCCGGGTCGTCGGTGTCGGGCACCCCGGCGCGCGCCGGGTCGCCGATCGCGGGGCGCGGGCCCGGCTCGCCGCGCACGGCGGCGTCGGTCATGTGCACGTTGCCGCCGACGTGGCGGACCAGGTCGGCCAGCGTCCAGTCCGGGCAGGTCGGCACCTTGGCGCTCAGGTCGTCGCCGGGCAGCACCTCGCGCAGCAGCGCGGTCTGGGCGGACACCTCGTCGCAGTACCGGTCATAGGTCAGCCGTGCCATCTGCCTACCCTATCCCGGTTTGCACATCATTCGACCGGCCGCGCCTCGCGAATGGACGGCAGGTCGCCCGTGGCACGCCCGAGGGACGGGCGCGACGCCCGTCCCTCGGCATTATGCGTGCTCAGATCTTGCGGATGTTTGCGGCCTGCGGGCCCTTCTGGCCCTGGGTGATCTCGAACTCGACCCGCTGGTTCTCGTCGAGGCTCCGGTAGCCGTTGGACTGGATCGCGGAGAAGTGCGCGAACACGTCCGCTCCGCCGCCGTCCGGGGTGATGAAGCCGAAGCCCTTTTCCGCGTTGAACCACTTCACGGTGCCGACAGCCATGTCAGATACTCCTTGGTGAGGCTGCGAGTCCACTCCGTGTGAACTCTTCGCCTCCCGCACCGCGCCAATGCGGACAGCGCCCGGGTCGTTTCTCGGGCGCTTCGGTATACGGGAGGACGAGGTTATAACTCGGGGAATGTAACACGCATGCGCACCCGAACTGCGCCAATGGACGCCGTGTCGCACCTCGGGCGCGGGGTGGTCAGGCGGGGCGCAGGGCGCGTTTCTCGCGGTACAGCTCCTCGTCGGCAGCCCGGACCACGGCGTCGAGGTCGCCGCCCGCGGGCAGCGCCGCCCAGCCCATGCTCATGCCCACCGGCGTGCCGGGCACCAGCGCCTCCCAGTCCTCCCCCACCACCGCCGCGGTGATGCGCCCGCCCACCTCACGCGCCTCGGCGAGCCCGGTCTCCGGCAGCAGGACCATGAACTCGTCCCCGCCGAACCGGGCCGGCAGATCCTGGCCGCGGACGCTCTGCGCAAGCAGCCCGGCGATCCGCTGCAGCACCAAATCGCCGGAGCTGTGGCCGTGGGTGTCGTTGACGGCCTTGAACCCGTCCAGGTCGATCAGCCCGACGGCCGCGTCCGCGCCCCGGGCCGCCAGCTCGGCCGCGAACGCCGTGATGCGCCGCCGGTTGGGCAGGCCGGTCAGCGGGTCGCTCATCGCCGCGTCGGCGTGCTCCTGGGCGATCTGCCGCAGCCGGTCCTGGTCGAGGCGGGCGTTGACGCTGTCGATGTACCGGTCCCGCAGCGAGCCGTCGTCGCGCGTGATGACCCGCAGCATGGCGCGTTCGGCCTGCACCGCGCCCGCGTGGTCGCCGGTGCGCGACATCGCGATCGAGCGCAGCCGGTGCGGTTCGGCCTCCCCGAGCCAGCTCCCGGACGCCGCCGGCTCGCCGAGCAGGCGCAACGCGTCGTCGGGACGGTCCTCGGCGATCGCCTCGCACACCTCGGTCAGGTATACGACCTGTGAGAACGACCGGTCCGGGCTGTCCGGCGTGGTCCCGCCGGGCAGCGGGTCGCCGCCCGCGGGGCGGTGGCCGAACGCGGCCAGCCGGGCGGCGGCATACCGCAGGTAGGTGCGGTCGGACACGGTGAGGTCCGGCTCGGCGGCGCGGCCGAAGGTCACCACCTCCCACAGCTCACGGACGCAGTCCTCGGACATGCCCTGGTGGTCGCGTGCCACCGCCGAGCGCACCAGCGTCTCCAGGCAGGCGCAGTTGGCCTCGGCGATACCCGCGGCCACGCACACGCGCCGCCCCGCCCGCATCGCGTCGACCGCCTTGGCGTGGAAGCCCATCGCCGAGTACGTCACCGACATGTCGTGCCAGGTGCTCACCGCCGCCTGGTTCGCCTCGGTCATGCCGCGCAGCACCCGCTCGGCCTGCACCAGGTTGCTGACGGCGGTGCTCATCGACCCGTCGGCGAACGCCGCGTACGCGGCGAGCACGTGGTATTCGCCGCTGAGCCGGGGGTGGTGTCCCGCCTGCCGCAGCAGCTCGGCGATCCGGTCCAGCAGCGGCGCGGGTCGCGCGGCGCCACCCTGGTTGAGCAGGCCAGCGACCTTTTCGATGAGGGCCTGGGCGACCCGCAGCGGATCGCCGGACTCGGCGACGATGCGGTCGGCGAACGCGATGGCGTCAGCCGACCGGCCCGCCACGAGCAGGTCGCGGAACGTCACCCACTCCGCGGCCAGCTGCTCGCCGTGCGCGCGTGTGGGTGGATCGTCTCGCCTAGCCACACCTCATTCCACCTTCTTCAGCCACCGCCCGACGGTGATTCCCCGTTCGGCGTCCCGGCGAGACCGGGGCCGCGCGGCGCCTGGCGGCAGCCGCGCGGCCCGGCGGTCAGTCCAGCACCGCTACCGGGGCGTCGGCGGTCGCGACCCCGGCGGGGAGATCCACAGTACGCCGGGGTCCGGTGAACCACTTCCGCGCGGACACGATCCACCACACCCCGATCAGCAGGATCACCGTACCGACTGCGATCGGCGCGTAGTTCACCGCGGACCAGTCGAACTCGTCGCTGAACGGGACCCCGGCCGGCACCGTCGGCAGGATGAAGTACACCGAGATGATGATGATCTCGATGGAGGCGATCCAGCCCAGCACCTTGTAGCGCCTGCCCAGCGTCCACGGGCCCGGCTCGAAGCTGTCGCCGGCCTTCAGCCGCAGCATGATCGGAATGAGGAAGGCCAGGTAGAGGCCGATCACGGCGACCGAGACGACCGCGTAGAAGGCGATCGGGGCGCCGTTCTTCTGGTAGAGCGCGGGCAGGGTCAGCAGGCCGCCCGCGACGCACCCGGCGACGACGGCCCAGACCGGGGTGCCGTTGCGGTCGAGCCGGGTCCACAGCCGCCAGCCGGGCACCGCCCCGTCGCGGCTGAACGCGTACATCATCCGCGACATGCTGGTCACGCAGCTCATGCCGCAGAAGAACTGGCCGACCACGGAGATGATGATCACGACCTTGAAGAAGCCGGACGACAGCGCGCCCTGCAGCAGCACGCCGACGAAGCCGTAGCCGTCGGTGACCGCGCCCGCGTCCTGGACCGCGAACAGCAGCGCCAGCAGCAGGATCCAGCCGCCGATCGCGGAGTAGAAGATGGACCGCCACAGCGCCTTGGCCGCGTTGAGCGCCGCCCCGCGGGTCTCTTCCGCCACGTGCGCGCAGGCGTCGAACCCGGTGATCGTGTACTGCGTGAGCAGCCCGCCCAGCGGCAGGACATACAGCCAGAAGCCCAGCCCGCTGGTGCTGCCGCCGTTGAAGCCGTTGCCGTTGATCGTCTCGGTGAAGACGAAGGACGGGCTCTGGTGGCTGGTCGGCACCACGATCAGGATGGCCACGATGACGGCCGCGCCGAACACGTGCCACCAGACCGAGATGTCCTGCAGCCGGTTGATGATCCGGGCGCCGAAGATGTTGATCAGCGCGTGCAGCGCCAGGATGCCCAGGAAGAGGTAGAACGCCTGGGTGAAGGTGCCCGCCCAGCCCGGCACGGTGTTGGCCAGCACCAGGTTGAGGAAGGTGGCGCAGCCGTAGTCGACGGACGCGGTCACCGCGACCAGCCCGATGAGGTTGAACCAGCCGGTGAACCAGCCGTGCACCGGCCGGCCCAGCTTCGCCGCCCACCAGTAGATGCCGCCCGCGGTCGGATACGCCGAGACCAGCTCGGACAGGCACAGCCCGATGATCAGGATGAAGGCGGAGATGATCGGCCAGCCCCAGGAGATGGCGATCGGGCCGCCGTTCATCCAGGCCTGGCCGAACGTGGTGAAGCAGCCGGCCAGGATCGAGATGATCGAGAACGAGATGGCGAAGTTGGAGAAGCCACTCCACCCACGGTGCAGTTCCTGCTTGTAGCCGAGTTCGGCGAGTCGTGCGGTGTCGCTGTCGGTTGTCTGCGCGGGATCACTCATGGCTGCCCCTTCTGGCGCTCGACGATGCACGAGTGTCCAGCGTCACAGAGACATATGGCAATACTCCATTGGGCCGATCACTACACCGCGCCAATCATGATCAGGTTGTAGTACTCGATCATCTTGTAGCCGAAGAAGAACGCGATCGCGACGGCCAGCAGCCACGCCACGACGGCGTACGTGCGCGGGAAGCGCAGCGACACCCGGGGCCGGTCGCGCACCGCGCGGAAGACGCCGCCGAACCACCATTGCCTGCCCAGCCACTGGGAGACCCGCCAGTACAGCGTGGTGCGCGCGGGTTCGGCGTCCTTGCGCATCCACTCGGGCAGCGATGAGCTTTCTCGACTCATGGCGCGACATTCTTCCGGCGCCGGCCGCCGCCCGCAGCCCCATTACCCGCCACCTGCACTTTCGCCAGGCGACCCGGACAGCGCCCGCAGCACGTCGCGGCATTCGCGCAGATTATGCTTGCTTATCCGGCACGTCGGGACACACCGGCACACTTCGCCTGGTTACCTGGAGTACCGGCTCAACAGGCTCGCAGGAGGTGCCGCATGTCGCGCGTGGTCCGTGCCGCGCTGGTCCAGACGACCTGGACCGGTGACAAGGAATCCATGATCAAGGCGCATGAGGAGTACGCGCGGCAGGCTGCCGCGCAGGGCGCGAAGGTGATCTGTTTTCAGGAGCTGTTCTA
>NZ_JAAOTI010000084.1:0-503 GCF_011297315.1 Catellatospora chokoriensis | reverse complement strand
TCCGTGCCGCGCTGGTCCAGACGACCTGGACCGGTGACAAGGAATCCATGATCAAGGCGCATGAGGAGTACGCGCGGCAGGCTGCCGCGCAGGGCGCGAAGGTGATCTGTTTTCAGGAGCTGTTCTACGGTCCGTATTTCTGCCAGGTGCAGGATGCGCAGTACTACTCGTACGCGGAGTCGATCCCGGGTCCGACGACGGAGCGGTTCCAGGCGCTGGCGCGTGAGCTGGGCATGGTGATGGTGCTGCCGATGTACGAGCAGGAGCAGCCGGGGGTGCTGTACAACACGGCGGCGGTCGTCGACGCGGACGGTTCCTATCTGGGCAAGTACCGCAAGACCCATATTCCGCAGGTGAAGGGGTTCTGGGAGAAGTTCTACTTCCGGCCTGGCAACCTGGGTTACCCGGTGTTCGACACGGCGGTGGGCAGGGTCGGGGTGTACATCTGCTACGACCGGCACTTCCCCGAGGGCTGGCGGGCACTCGGCCTCAACGGCGCGCAG
>NZ_JAAOTI010000083.1:0-536 GCF_011297315.1 Catellatospora chokoriensis | reverse complement strand
GCCGGTCAGGAGAGCGGCGGGTAGGCGTTGGCCATCAGTTCGGCGAACTGGGCCGGGAACCACGCGCCCGAGATCGGGGCGTTGGCCAGGGCGCCGGTCAGGTTGTTGCCGTTGAGCTGGTTACCGGTGTACGTCGGGTCGCACATCCGGTCGAAGCCCTTGCCCTCGTTGTTCGGGATCAGCGACGACGAACCGTCGGACTCGCCCGGGGGCTTGACCCACACGTACGCGTCGATACCGGTCGCCGGGTTGGCCCGGGGCCGCTCACCCAGACCCGCACCGGACTGGTTGCACCAGTTGCCGGCATGGATCCGCCGGTCGATACGCGACTGGTTGACGAACGTGTCCACGCTGGTCGACGTCGACGCCGCGGTCGGCCGCGCCGAACCACCCCAGCCGTTACGGGACGTGTCGATCAGCATGCCGATGTTGGAGTTGAAACCCTCCGACACCAGCCGGGTCCGGAACGCCTGCGCGAACGACTGCTCGTCGACGTAGAAGTTCCAGTCCACCCACTTGCTCTGCCGCACCGACGT
>NZ_JAAOTI010000082.1:0-538 GCF_011297315.1 Catellatospora chokoriensis | reverse complement strand
CTGCCGGACACCATCATCGCCAGAATGCCCGTCGCGTACGCCCCGGCCTGCGCCTCCACGTCCGCACCGAACGCGATCGTCACCCCGACACACACCAGCGTGTAGACCAGCACCACCGGCCGCACCGCCCGCGCCCACTCCGGCGCCATCCCGTAGGACGGCAGGTACCGGGGCACGATGTTGACCAGACCCGCCATCGCCGACGCGCCCGCGAACCACAGGATCAGGATCGTGCTGATGTCATAAACCGTGCCGAACCCCTCACCCAGATGCTCATGCGCCAGATACGCCAGAGCCCGGCCGTTGGCCGCCCCACCCGGCTCGAACTCCGCCGCCGGGATCAGCACCGTGGTGACGAAACTGGTCAGCAGCAGGTACACCGACATGATCAACGCGGCGACGGTCAGCAGCTTGCGGGTGTTACGCACCCGCGACGCCATCCGCGCGCGGCCGTCCTCACCCTCGGCGGCGACCAGCGGCATCATGCTCACGCCGGTCTCGAACCCGGACAAGCCCAGCACCAGCAGCGGAAACGCCA
>NZ_JAAOTI010000081.1:0-554 GCF_011297315.1 Catellatospora chokoriensis | reverse complement strand
CACTACGGCAACGCGTACGTCAACGCGTTCTGGGACGGCGCGCAGATGACCTACGGCGACGGCTCGGGCAACAGCCGCCCGCTCGTGTCGCTGGACGTCGCGGGCCACGAGATGAGCCACGGCGTCACCGAGGCCCTGGCGGGCCTGGTCTACTCGGGTGAGTCCGGCGGTCTGAACGAGGCCACCTCGGACATCTTCGGCAACATGGTCGAGTTCTACGCCAACGCCCCCTCCGACCCGGGCGACTACCAGGTCGGCGAGAAGATCAACATCAACGGCAACGGGACCCCGCTGCGCTACATGTACAACCCGACCCTGGACGGCGCGTCGCACGGCTGCTGGTCGACCAGCACCAACAGCGTCGACGTGCACTACAGCTCGGGCCCGGGCAACCACTTCTTCTTCAACCTGGCCGAGGGCACCGGCGCCACCGCGTACGGCACCAGCCCGGTCTGCGGCTCGGCTCCGGCCGTCGTCGGCATCGGCCGCACCAAGGCCGAGAAGATCTGGTACCGCGCGCTGGACGTGTACTTCACCTCCAGCACCCGCTACGT
>NZ_JAAOTI010000080.1:0-572 GCF_011297315.1 Catellatospora chokoriensis | reverse complement strand
CGGCTGGGGCCGTTCCCCTCGGGGGCACACTGGAAAGGGCATCACGTGAAGGTTCTCATCGCGGGAGGCGCGGGATTCATCGGCAGCACGGTGGCCTCGTACCTGCTCGACTCGGGCCACGAGCCGGTGATCCTCGACAATCTCGCGACAGGCCGCCGCGAGTTCTGCCAGGGCCGCACCTTCTACGAGGGCGACATCGCCGACCCCGCGATTCTCGACCAGATCTTCGCCGAGCACCCCGACATCGACACGGTCGTGCACTGCGCGGCACTGATCGTCGTGCCCGAATCGGTCCAACACCCGGTCCACTACTACCGGGAGAACGTCGCCAAGACACTCGAGTTCGTCGACCACCTCATCGCCAAGGGCGTCACCCGGCTCGTGTTCAGCTCGTCGGCCGCGATCTACGAGCCGGGCGCCGACTTCAGCGTCGACGAGGACTCCACCGTCACGGCGATCAGCCCCTACGCGCGGACCAAGGCGATCGTCGAGCAGATGCTGGCCGACATCGCCGCGGCCACACCACTGCGCGTGCTGTCGCTGCGCTACTTCAACCCGATCGGCGCCGACCC